>CADCWI010000088.1 GCA_902806355.1 uncultured Thermomicrobiales bacterium
CCCCCATCGGCGGGTTGCCGAGCCCAGCCCGCACATCACGGAAGTACCGCTCCAGCGGGTACTTCTTCTGGAGCCCCACCGAGCCGACGACACGCAGCGCCTGGTCGGTGATCTCGATCGCGTGGTTCGTCACCGTGTATTTGGCGGCGGCGAACTGCCACCCGATCGCCTGCCGCAATTCCGGCTCGTCCTGCCACATCTCCGCCGTGGAATAGAGGACGGACCGGGCCTGCAGAAGCAGGATATCCATCCGCGCAACACGATGCTGGACGGTCTCCAGCTCCGCGATCGGCTTGCCCAGCCCGGACGGTACCCGCTCCTTCGCGAACTGGACCGCGAAGTCCCTCGCCGCCTGGGCGATCCCAAGATAGACCGAACTGCCGAGCAGCGCCCATGAACTGGCCTGGTTCCCCGGCGGGCCGGATGGAGCCGGCAAGCGATACTCATCGGGAACGAACACGTCCTCGAACACCACGTCGTTGCTTCCGGATGCCCGCATGCTCAGGTTGTCCCAGGTATGTTCGACTCGAATCCCTGGTGTGTCCATCGGCACGAGGAAGATTCCACGGCTTGTCTCGCCATCACCTTCCACGACCGTCAGTTGCACCTGCGCATAGGCAAGTGCGGGGGCAAGGGTCGTCCAGGTCTTGCGGCCGTTGATGCGCCAGCCGTCGCCCTCCCGTACAGCCGTCGTCTGGAAGGCACCACCGCGGCTGGGGCTGCCCAGATCCGGCTCGCTTGCGGCGCTGTTGATGAGCGCACCATCGTTGACCACATCCCGGAAAAAGCGTTGGAGCAGCTCCGGCGGCCACGCCCGGGAATCCGCCAAACCGCCGACGATCCCCAGGTGCATCGTCGCGCCGAGTGCCACGGCGCCGCTGCCACGGGCGAGACGCTCCTGCGCCAGCATCAGCTCGAGGGCGTTGGCACCACGTCCGCCGAATTCCTCGGGCACGGTCAGCTTCAGGTAGCCAGCGTCCCGCAGTGCGGCGAACGTGTCGTGTGGGAATGTGTTGTCGCGGTCGTGCGCGTCAGCCTGATCGGCGGCGATCACCGCCATCCGTTCGCCCAGCGCGATGAACTCCGCCTGGCGCTCGGTCTTCGGAAAGGGAGGATGCGAGACGGGATGCGCGATCACGGTCGTCTCGAGTGTGTCAGCCATGGAGTCTCCGGGAATGGTTGCGGGCACGGCGAGCAAGATACGTCATGGATCGACGGCATGGCCGTGACTCATGAGTCCACTTGCGATTGTTGTCCGGATCGTGTTTGCTGGCAACGTGCCTCAGCGCGGCACGTCGGAGCGATCATGCGCCATCGGATGCTTGGCGAGATTCGGGAACGTGGCCACCTTGCGGGCAACCGGTATCGATGCAGGTCGTATGCCACAGGGCGGTTCATGCCGTACGGTTGTTCGACAGCGCGGGGCATTCTACACTGGCTACCTACGGGCCTGTAGCTCAGCGGTAGAGCACGGGGCTCATAACCCCTTGGTCGCAGGTTCGATCCCTGCCGGGCCCACCTCTGATTGCGTGGATCGCCGCCTGGGCGGGGACATCATCCCCTCTTGCCAAGGCATGGTGACCGCCGAATCTCCCTGGTTATTGAATGAACGCGCTCAAGCGTGCAGCTCCCATGAGGTATGCGTGACAGATTCCCCGGTTCCCGTTTCACCTACAACCGATGAGGCTATCTTCAAGAGTCGCGCGCTCGCGGTGGCCATCGCTGATGTAATCAGCGAGACGCCAGCGTCTGACACGCGCGTGATCGACATTCACAATCTCACGACGATTGCCGACTTCTTTGTCATATGCTCGGGAGAGAACGAACGGCAGCTCCGGGCGATCAGCCGGGCTCTGATTGAGGATCTCGGCGAGAACGACGTACGTCCTCGAAAGATCGAGGGCGAGCCGGTCTCCGGATGGATCTTGATGGACTATGCCGATGTGATCGTCCACATCTTCGATCAGGAGCTTCGGGCCTTCTACGATCTTGAGGAGCGGTGGTCGGAAGCGCCGGTGCTGCTCTCCATCCAGTAATGCTCGCACGGTCCTCCAAGGAAGGCGTCCAGGTACCGAACCAGCCTCTCATCGTCTCTGTCCGCACCCCCTGAGGAGACCTGAACGCGTGTTCAAGAACAATGGACCCATCACGTTCACCGCTGGTGTCACCGTCGGAGGGTTGGGTGGCTTCGTCCTTGGAGCGATCCTCGGCAAGTACGTGTTCCACCTCGCGACGGTTCTCTTCGCTGCGCTCGACCGCCGGCACGGGTCCGACGAGGAACGGTTGCGGTTCGAGCTGCTCCTGCAATAGCTCCGCAACGACGGCACGAGAAGTTGTCATCCAGGAGCCTACAGGCCGAAGATGGGACGACGATTGTTCTCCCCACGTATTGGCATTCCGGAATGGGTCTCATGAACCGGTGAGACGCCGCGTTCGCTTGGCCAGGATCGCGATCGTCGCCACCAGCACCAACCCGATCACCGCAAGCGAGAGCAATTTGAGCTCCCGGGACGGGAGGAGAAGCGCCGCCGCTCCGGCCACGGCCGAGACGCCCGCGACGAAGAAGACGATCGCGCGTTGGCCGATCCCTCCGGCCAGCAAGCGATGATGCAGATGCCCCTTGTCCGCGTAAAGCGGCGACCGCCCGTGCATCCACCGGTAGAGAATGACCCACATGCCGTCGACGATCGGCAGTCCCATCACCAGCAACGCAGTCGCGATCTTGGCCCCGCCGATGATCGAGATCACTCCCAGCGCGAATCCGAGGAACATCGCACCGGCATCCCCCATGATCACCTTGGCCGGATGCCAGTTGAACGGCAGGAACCCGATGATCGCCGCCCCGAGCGCCAATGGCAGCAGGGAGATTGTGAACTGCGGCATCTGGTCCGGGCCGAAGTACGTATGGATGAAGAGGACGACGCAAGCGACCAGTGTCACCGATCCGGACAGCCCGTCCAACCCGTCGACCCAATTCATCACGTTCATCAGGCCAATCAGCCAGAGGAAGGTCACCCCGATCGCGACCAGTAGCGGAAGAGAGATCGTGCCCCCAAACGGGGAGTTGAATCGCTCGATCGCGATGCCATGCGTCTCGCCGCGAAAGCGGGGCAGGATCACAACGGCGGCCGCGACCGCTTGCCAGACCAGCTTGGTCTTCGGCCCCAGGCTGATCGCGTCATCGACCAGCATGACGCCGACGATGATCGCGCTCCCGATCACCATCACCAGGATGCGTTCGGTTTCCTCGGATTGCCGCTCGACGGGCAACATGAACGACACGCCGATCCCGACCAGGAATGCGAGAAAAATCGCGACCCCGAGCCCTCGTGGCACCGGAGTCTTGTGGACGCGTCGCGGGCCGGGCTGATCGACGAGACCGAGATGGCTGAACAGGGCGGTGGTCTTGGAGACGAAGGCGACCGAGGTAGCGACGGTGATCGCGAAGATGACAAGGGCGATCACACCGTTGCTCATCGGAAGGTATCCCCGTCTTTCGTTATGACTATTCCCTGGCTTCCACAGGTGCTCGGAACCGTCGCGATCCTTGAAGGTACGTGATTGGACAGGCACGAGTGCCAGGCGAACGCCAGCGCCCGATCATACCTGAAGACCGTCAATCGAGTGCCGTCCGGTCGATTCCCGGGACCGGGAATCCCGAGGTTAGATCCTTCACCGCGGTGGCGACCTGGGCCAGAACGGCATCGTCCTCCGGCGCCCGCATCACCCGCGCGATGAGGTCGACGACTTGAATGGACTCATCGGCACCGAAGCCACGGGTGGTGATCGCCGGTGTCCCGATCCGTAACCCGCTTGCCTGCATCGCCGAGCGAGTGTCACCGGGGATGGTGTTGCGGTTGGCCGAGATACCGACGCTGTCGAGGATCCGTTCGGCCTTCCGGCCGCTCATCCCGACCGAGCCGACATCGACGAGCATCAGGTGATTGTCCGTCCCGCCGGAGATGATCGGGAAACCACGCTCGACAAACGCATCCGCCATTGCCCGGGCGTTGACGACGACCTGAGCGGCGTAGTCCCTGAACGATGGCTGAAGCGCTTCGCCGAACGCGACCGCCTTGCCGGCGATCGAGTGCATCAGCGGTCCACCCTGCATCCCGGGAAACACCGTCTTGTCGACGCCCTTGCCGAACTCTTCGCTGGTGAGGATAAAGCCGGAGCGTGGGCCTCGCAGGGTCTTGTGGGCCGTGGATGTCGTGATGTGGGCGTGCCCGACGGACGTCGGGTGCTGCCCGCCCGCGATCAGGCCCGCAATGTGCGCCACGTCGGCAAACAGATAGGCACCGACTTCATCGGCGATCTCCCGGAACCTCTTGAAATCGATCGTCCGGCTGTAGGCACTGGCTCCGGCGATGATCGCCCGCGGCCGGACCTCTTTCGCCTTGGCGAGCACCATATCGTAGTTGATCAGGCCGGTTTCGATCTCGACGCCATAGAAGTGCGCATCGAAGAACCGGCCCGAGAAATTCACGTCCTTGCCGTGGGTAAGATGCCCACCTTCCGACAGGTTGAGCCCAAGGATCCTGTCGCCTGGATCGAGCAGCGAGAAGAACGCGGCAAGGTTCGCGCTTGCCCCCGAATGCGGCTGGACGTTGGCGTGCTCGGCTCCGAATAATTCCTTCGCTCGATCGATGGCGAGAATCTCGACCTCGTCGACGAACTCGCATCCACCGTAGTAGCGCTTGCCCGGGAGCCCTTCGGCATATTTGTTGGTGAGGACGGAACCGACCGCTTCCAGCACCGCCTCGCTGACGTAGTTCTCGGAGGCGATCAGCTCGATGCCCTCGATCTGCCGGCGGCGCTCCCGCTGGATCGACGCCGCAACCTCAGGGTCTGCCAGCCGCAGCACATCCTGCGTCGTCGTGACCATGGTGACTCCTTGGGGGTGAGGGGGAGCGGCGGCAGGTGCCGGGCCGCGCTTGATGGCCGAGGGGGAAATCCAGCCAGATCTCTGCAATGCGGCGTCAGTGTACCATGGCGACAGGACGATCGTTTTGCCGGGATGGCGGCCCACCTCCGCTGGATTCGGTTCGAGAAGGACGACATTGGGTATGCGGGTTCTCGTCACTGGAGGAGCGGGCTACATCGGCAGTGTCGCGACCGCGATGTTGCTCGAACGTGGCTACGAGGTCGTGGTCCTCGACAATCTCGAACGGGGCCACCGTGCCGCGGTGCCTGAAGAGGCGGAGCTGGTGGATTGCGATCTTCGGAATGCCGATGCCACAGTATCGGCGGTTTCTCGCGCGAACGTGGAAGCGGTTCTGCACTTCGCCGCCCTTCATCTGGTGCCGGAGAGTGTCGAGCGCCCAGATGCGTACTACCGGACGAACGTAATCGGAGGTATCAACCTGCTCGACGCGATCAAAGGGGCTGGCATCGGCAAGTTCGTCTTCTCCTCCACCGCGGCGGTCTACGGCGTGCCGGAGACGTCACCGATCACGGAAGACACGCCAGCCCGCCCAATCAATCCCTACGGGCGCTCAAAGCTCATGGTCGAGCAGATCCTGAACGATTACAGCGAGCGGTTCGGCTTTGCCTACGCGGCGTTTCGCTACTTCAATGTCGCTGGCGCCAAGGGGAAACTTGGGGAAGATCATCGCCCGGAGACGCACATAATCCCCGTGGCGGTAGAGGCGTTGACCGGGAAGCGTGAGACGTTCACCGTGTTCGGGACTGACTACCCCACCGAGGACGGCACCGCGATTCGGGATTATGTCCATGTAGTGGATCTGGCTGAAGCGCATATTTTGGCGCTCGAAAAACTCGACGAGTCGCTAGGGGCGATCAATCTGGGGACCAGGAACGGGTTTTCGGTCAATCAGATGGTTCAGGCGGTCGAGTTAGCCACTGATCGGTCACTTCCCGTGGCGTACGGACCGCGCCGCGCCGGCGATCCACCATCGCTGATTGCCGATTCAGGCAAGGCACGGGACATTCTGGGCTGGAAGCCGGTCCATTCCACCCTGGATGAGATGATCGGTTCGCACTGGGACTGGATTCGGGAACATCCCAACGGGTATAGCGGCTGATAACCGGATCTCAGGACGTGCCGGCGGGCTCCCGGGCACCGAACTTCCGTTCGGTGCCATTCAGTAACCGAGTGATGTTTCCACGGTGCTGGATCACGATGATCGCCGCCGTCGCAACGACTCCCATTGCCCACCAACTCGGGAATGACCCGTTCAGGGCGAGTGCGACCACGAGCGCCGAGCCGATCGCCGCTGCGGTGAGTGACGCGAGCGATACGTACCGGGTGACTGCAACGACTATGCTCATCGGCACCAGCATGAGGACCAGCCATGGCATCAGCGCGACCGCCGCTCCGCCGCCAGTCGCCATCCCCTTGCCGCCCCGGAATCCTATGAACGGTGACCAGCAGTGGCCGACCACGGAGACGATCGCGACACCGCCAATGACCCAGCCGGGGGAGTCCAGCCATCGCGCCAGGGCCACAGGCAGGAACCCCTTCAGGAAGTCCATGATGAACACCGCTACGGAGAACTTCCACCCGAGCACCCGGAGCGCATTCGTTGCTCCCGTTGCCCCGCTCCCGTGCTGTCGCACGTCGACTCCCTTGAACACTCTGCCGAGCACGACACCCCAAGGGATGCCACCGACAAAGTACGCGCCGAGAAGGAGCGTCAGGGAGCCAAGGAGCGGCATGGTTACGTTCCCTCTCTTCTGCTCCGGAACGAGATCCGGAGAGGGGTTCCCTGGAATCCGAACGCTTCCCGCAGTTCGTTTTCGATGTACCTGCGATAAGAAAAGTGGATCTGCTTGGGATCGTTGCAGAAGAAGATGAACGTTGGCGGCGCAACATCGGCCTGGGTCGCGTAGAAGAATTTCACCCACTTCCCAGGACGGGAAGGCGGTTGGTGCTTGGCAACCGCGTCCTTGAGCATCTTGTTCAATGCGGCCGTGCTGACGCGCTTCTCGCGTTCCTTGATCACGGTCAGTGCCGTGTCGATCACCTGTCCAACGCGCTGCCCGAGCTTGGCGGAGATGAAGACCAGAGGGGCGTACGGGAGAAAGTCGAGCTGAATTCTTGCCCGCTCCCGATACGTATCCATCGTTGTGGAATCCTTCTCGACCAGATCCCACTTGTTGACGACGATCACAAGTCCCTTCTTCTGTTCTTCCACATATCCAGCGATGTGGAGATCCTGGGCCGTGAAGTCCTCGGTCGCATCTATCAGCAGAAGCACGACATCGGCACGGTCGATTGCCCGCATCGAGCGCATAACGGAGATTCGCTCGATGCCATGCTCGACCCGGCCCCGGCGCCGGATGCCGGCCGTGTCGATAAGGGTGATCGGTTTGCCTTCCCAGATGATCTCGGTATCGAGACTGTCGCGTGTCGTGCCGGGCAGATCGCTGACGATCGATCGCTCCTGCCCTAGCAAAGCATTCAGGAGCCGGCTCTTGCCGACGTTTGGACGTCCCACGATCGCGATCCGGGGCCCTTCGGTCGCCTCTTCTTCTTCCGCTTCCGGGAGACCTTCGACGACCTTGTCGAGGAGATCCCCGGTACCGTTTCCGTGGTAGGCGGAGACCGCGATCGGATCTCCAAGCCCAAGCTCGAAGAAGTCATAGGCGAGGTCGCGCCGCTGGACACTGTCTGCCTTGTTCACGGCGAGGATCGTCGGCTTGTCGGCCCGTCTCAGGAGCGTGGCGATCTCGGCATCACCCGCGGTCGGGCCGGCCATCACGTCGACCATGAACACGATCACGTCCGCTTCGGCGATCGCGCTGGTCGCCTGGTCCCGTGTCTGCGCCGCGATATAGCTTTCGGACTCGAGCGCGTCGGGTGAGACTTCGTCCTCATCCATCAGGCCGCCGGTGTCGATCACGGTGAACTCGTGGCCGACCCACTCCGCCGTACCGTACACACGGTCTCGTGTCGTGCCAGGTTCGTTCTGGACGATCGCCCGTCGCTCACCGATCAGGCGATTGAACAGCGTGGATTTCCCAACGTTCGGGCGACCGACGATAGCGACGATGGGCTTTACCACAGGTTCTCCATATAGTCTTCAGCGGATTGGCAGGCACACTGCAAACCGCCCGCTAGGGAAGCGATCGGGTTCGTGATGTGATTATAGCAACGAACAGAGACGGGCATGTGGGCATTGGAGTCGTGCCATCGGTGAGGCAGGGTGCTTGCCGAACGCCACGACACTCCCGTGATGCCCGTTGACAGGAGTGTCGCGACATCGCTTGATACTGTGACCCGTTGGGATCCAATAAGGTGCGGGAACGGCAACGCGTCGCCTGCCGTCAATCCACTCAGGAAGTGGCGGTAGCGATCTCGACGAAATGATCGATTCCGTGGCGCGTGTTGAGCTCCGTCGTCGCGAGGAGAAGGTGATTGGACAGATCCGGAGATACTTCCCCGAGGTCGTATCCGCCGAGGATGCCGTGGTCCAGCAAGCGATCGTTCACGGACCTTGCGCTATCCGGGCACCGGACGACGAATTCGTGAAAGAATGGTGCGTCATAGCCAAGCGAGAACGCACCGCTCCCGGTCAGCCTGGATGCCAGATAATGGGCATGCTGGTACGAGGCATGGCTCACCTCGCGGAACCCGGCGGGCCCGAGTGTGGCCATGTGCACGGTCGCGGCGGTCGCCATCAAGCCCTGGTTCGTGCAGATGTTGCTCGTCGCCTTCTCGCGACGGATGTGCTGCTCGCGAGTCTGCAACGTGAGCACGTAACCGCGCTTGCCTTCCGAATCCCTGGTCACTCCGGCGATCCGGCCAGGCATCTGGCGGATGAACTTTTGGCGGGTTCCGAGAAGGCCGACATATGGACCGCCATAGCTCTGCGCCACACCGAGCGATTGTCCTTCGGCGGTGACCACATCCGCGCCAAGCTCGCCGGGTGACTTGAGCAGCCCCAGGGGTACCGGCGAGGTGCTCACGACCAGCAGTCCGCCGGCCGCCTGCACCTCCGAAGCCACGGTCTCGACATCCTCGATCGCGCCGAAGAAGTTTGGATACTGGATGACGACGCAGGCCAGGTTGTCGTTGAAGTGAGGCCGGAGATCATCGATCGTCGTCACGAACGGATTGCCCGAGCCGTGCGCCTCGATGACTTCGATGCCCGTCCCTTCGACGTAGGTGTCCAGCACACGGCGATACGCGGGGTGTACGGTGCCGGAAACGACGATCCGCGACTTCTTCCGCGACGACGATACCGCTATCAGCGCGCCCTCAGCCATCGCCGTGGCACCATCGTACATCGATGCGTTGGCGACCTCAGTGCCCAGGAGCTCGGCCACCATCGACTGGAACTCGTAGATGACCTGAAGCGTTCCCTGCGCAACTTCTGGCTGATACGGCGTGTACGCGGTGTAGAACTCGCCGCGCGAGAGGATCTGGCCGACCGTGGCCGGCACGTAATGCTGGTACGAGCCAGCACCGAGATAGATGTCCTCGGCCGGCGGCGTGATGTTACGATCCGCCAGCACCTGCATCCGGTGAGCGGCTTCCATTTCAGTCAATTGTGGGGGTAGGTCGAGGTGGGGAAACCGGTACTGCTCGGGAACAGGATCGAAGAGTCGATCGATCGACTCCATTCCCACTACATCGAGCATATCGTCACGGTCTTCCACCGTATGTGGATTGAACGTCATGTCTGTCGGAGACCCTCTAGCATTGCTGCCCGGCCGTTGTGACGTGGGCGTGACTCGTAGTGATTGATGATCAATGACTGGCGTTGTCGGCGTATTCGGTGTACGACGACGGATCCATCAACGCTTCGACCTGCGATGGATCGGCGAGCTTGACCTTGATCAGCCAGGCATCATCGTATGGGGAGGAGTTGATCACTTCCGGTCCATCGATCGCGGCGTCATTGCGCTCCACGACTTCGCCGTCGAGCGGTGAGTAGATATCCGATGCCGCCTTGACCGACTCGACCACACCGAATGGCTCGCCGGCGGCAACCTTCTGCCCTTCGTCTGGCAGCTCGAGATACGTGATATCACCAAGCTCCTGCTGCGCATAATCGGTGATCCCCAGCGTCACGACATCACCGTCAAGAATTACCCACTCGTGAGTCTTCGTGTACTTCCGATCTTCCGGCGCCGGCATTGGTCCTAATCCCTTCTCTTGCGGATACATCATACGAACGGGGCTTCGAGGCTCCACAGAAACTCATGCTCAATATAGTGCTTCGGCGCATGGCACCGGGTCAAACCGCCAGGCACATCATCGCTACCCTTGTCGCTTGTAAAAGGGCGTCTTTACCTGAACCGCCTCGACCGGCTTTCCCCTGACCACGATTTCCAGTGGCTTGCCAACACCTGCACATGCCCGGTCGATCAGCGCGAGTCCAATGTTCTTCCCGAGCGTCGGTGAGAACGTGCCGCTTGTTACCTCACCGACGGTTTGACCTTCGACCTGGACGGCGCAATGTGTCCGGGGAGCGCCACTTCGCCCGGTCGTGGTGAATCCCACCGTGCGACGCTTCGCTCCCTCTGCCTTGACTTCGGCCATCGGCCCTCGGCCGACGAAATCTCCCTTGGTCAGGCTGACAGCCCAGCCGAGACCAGCCTCATAGGGGCTGATGTCGTCGCCCAGCTCTTGTCCGTAGAGAGGCATGCGGGCTTCGAGCCGCAGCGTATCCCGAGCGCCGAGCCCGATCGGAGCGATGCCAAGTGGCTTCCCCTCTTCCAGGAGCGCATCCCAGATCTCTCCGATCCTGCCGTTCGGGGCGTAGAACTCAAAGCCATCCTCGCCCGTATACCCGGTGCGCGCAATCCGGCACGGAACTCCAGCGATCTCTCCTTCGCTCCAGGCGAAATACGGGATGTCATCCACCGGGCTCGCCGCGACGATGTTTACGATCTCGACCGCGTTGGGGCCCTGGATCGCGATCATCCCAAGCTGGTTGGAGATGTCACTGACCGTGACGTCGAGGTCGCTTCGCCGCCTGCGCAGCTCTTGCCACCGGGCCACATCCTTGTCCGTGTTCGAGGCATTAACGACGACCATGTAACCATCGTGACCGGCCGGTTGACGGTAGACGATGATGTCGTCTACCACTCCACCGTGATCGTTGGGCAGGAGCCCATAGATCGCCTCGCCCGGAGAGAGACGTTCGATATCGCTCGTCGTCGTGTATTGGAGAAACTCCAGGGCATCTGCCCCGGTGACGTTCACCTGGCCCATGTGACCGAGATCGAAGAGCCCCGCGGCGGTACGAACCGCCCGGTGCTCGGCGAGAATCCCCTCATACTGGATCGGCATTTCCCATCCCGCGAACGGGACGATCCTAGCTCCGAGCGTCACATGCCGGTCATGGAGCGCGGTCCGTTTCAGCGCTTCGGGGTGTTGATCCGCCACCAATCTCTCCCTCTGTCGTGCTCGGCCGGTACGTTGTTCACACACGCTCGAGCGCGAGCTTCCCGGATTCCGTATACGTTGGTACCGGATAATTTCCCGTCAGACAGCCGGTACAGAATCCCTGCTTGCCCTTGCCGATTGCCGCGAACAGGCCATCGAGCGAAAGATACCCGATGCTGTCGGCTCCGATGTGGGCGCCAATCTCAGGCACGGTCATCCGGGCCGCGATCAGCTCATCGCGCTTTGCGAGGTCGACGCCCAGATAGCACGGCCACATCATCGGCGGCGCGTGAACGCGCATGTGGACTTCCCTGGCACCAGCCGACCGGATCAACTGCACGATCGGGCGGCTCGTCGTTCCACGGACGATCGTGTCGTCAACGAGCACAACCCGCTTGCCCTCGACCACTTCCGGCAGCACGTTGAACTTCAGGGAAACACCTGTCTGCCGTAGCGACTGATCCGGCTGGATGAACGTGCGCCCGATGTAGCGGTTCTTGATCAGCGCTTCCTGATACGGAATCCCGGACTGCCTGGCGTAACCGATCGCCGCCGGAGTCGCGGAATCGGGCAGACCGATGACGACATCGGCATCGACGGGGCTTTCCATCGCGAGCTCCGCGCCCATTCGCTGACGCATCAGATGTAGCCGGCTTCCCATGATCTCACTGTCCGGCCGGGCGAAGTAGATCAGCTCGAACAGGCACATTGCCTGGGCATTCGGCTCACCAGTCCCGTGGCTGACCACGCCGAACTCACTGATCTCGACGATCTCGCCCGGTTCCACTTCCCGATCGAATTGCGCCCCAATCGTCGCGAGCGCACACGATTCCGAGGCGACCACTGGATGGCCACGCAGAGTGCCCAGGCATAATGGCCGAACGCCCAACGGATCCCGGACCGCAAACAGGCGATCCCTCGTCATGATCGCGAGGCTGAACGCACCCACCATCCGGGGCATCGCGTGCCGGATCCGCTCGGCCAACGTAACTCCGGAGGCCCGGGCGATCACCCTCGCCAGGATCTCGCTGTCCGTAGACGACTCGAAGGTCTCGCCCGCGTGTTCCAGTTCCATTCGCAGAGCCACCGCGTTCGTCAGGTTTCCGTTATGGGCGACGGCAAGGGGGCCGAGTGAACTGTCGACCAGCATCGGGCCAGCGTTGCACTCGTTGTTCGAGCCGGACGTCGAGTATCGGGTATGCCCGATCGCGATGTGGCCACGCAATACCGAGAGGTCATTTTCATCGAATGCCTGCGACACCAGACCGAGACGGGTCCTCAACGAGATCCCAGTGCCGTCCGACGTGGCGATTCCGGCACTCTCCTGGCCCCGATGCTGGAGGGCGTAGAGACCGAAGAACGTCAGGCGCGCCACATCTTCATCACGGGCGACGATGCCGAAGACTCCACACTCCTCGTGCGGCTTGTCGAGATTGTCGTGTCGTTCGTATGGCTGTGGCAGATTCGGGAGTATCATGATTCGTTATCCCCAACGAGATGGGTGTGACGACACGACCGCGCTATCAATCTCCACCCGTTCTTTGTCTGCGACGATGGACAGCGCCCTT
Source organism: uncultured Thermomicrobiales bacterium (assembly GCA_902806355.1). The sequence continues at coordinate 12,931 of CADCWI010000088.1, forward strand.
TCCGAGGCCGCCCGCAAGTCCTCGATCAGGATTGAACCGTACGATCCAAGATCGAGATTCGTCCCTCCAACGGAACCCAGCACACGCATCGCCACATCGTGTTCGGCGGCTACCCGGGCGATCTCCCCGCACCGTGCCGGGGATGCCGTGACCAGCACGCGTGACCCACTTTCGCCGAACCACTCGGCATCCACGCGAGCCTGCTGATCCGGGGGCTCGATCACCGCGCCGATGCCCGCCGCGATCCCCATCTCGGCGAGAGCGACGGCAAGCCCGCCGCCGCTTACGTCATGCGCGGCGTGACAGAGATTCAGCCGAGCCAACTGCCTGACGCATGCCTGCACGCTCCGCTCGTCGGTGAAATCAAGCGCTGGCAACGGTCCGGCAATCCGGCCATGGATAGTCGCCAGGTAGTCGCTCCCTCCAAGGACGGGCCGACCGCTCCCTATCAGGACTACGTCATCACCATCTTGCCATGCCATCCCAAGGGTGTTGCTGACACTGTCGACTTTCCCGACACATCCGACCATCGGGGTTGGATGAATCGGAGACTGGTTGCTCTCGTTGTAGAGGCTGACATTGCCACTGACAATCGGGACGCCAAGTTCCCGGCAAGCAACACCCATTCCTTCGACGGCCCTGGCAAGCTGCCAGTTGGCGGGCGAGCGCTCGGGATTGCCAAAATTGAGGCAATTGGTGAAGCCGAGCGGCTGGCCTCCGACCATGCTCACATTCCGCGCTGATTCGACGATCGCGTGCTGGGCTCCTGCATACGGATCAACGAAGCAGTATCGGGAATTGCAATCCATCGAGACCGCGATCGCGGTCTCGGTACCCTTGAGGCGAAGAACGGCCGCATCGCCCGCACCGGGACCAAGTACCGTGTTCGTCTGGATCGTATGGTCGTACTGCTCCCAGACGGATCGCCGGCTTCCGAGGTGTTCGGATCGCAACAGCCGAACCAGCATCGCGGGCACCTGGTCCGGGCCAATGTCCGGAATCCCGGCGAGGTCGAGCGCGACCAGCTCATCGTGCCCCTCCGGACGCCGCGAATCGACAGCGTAGCTGGGACATTCATCGATGAATTGCGATACGGGGACGTCGGCCACGACCTCCTGGCCGTCACGGATCCGGACGATCCCGTCGTCCGTGATGCGGCCGATCCTGGCTGACCTCAGTGACCAACGATCCAGCACGCCCGCGATCTCGTCGAATCTGTCTGGTGCCGCCACCAGCACCATTCGCTCCTGGCTTTCACTGAGCATGACCTCGTAGGCAGTCATGCCGGACTCGCGCCGGGGGACGAGCGCGACATCGATATCTATGCCGACACCTCCGCGGCTCGCGCATTCGATGATCGAGCTCGTCAGCCCCGCCGCTCCCAGGTCCTGCATCGCGATGACGGCGTCACCTTGCAGAAGCTCCAGACACGCTTCCATGAGTTGCTTTTCGAGAAACGGATTGCCGACCTGGACGACTCCACGATGAGACGCTTCCGGGTCATCAACGGAGGCGAAGGTTGCTCCATGCAAACCATCCCGTCCGGTCTCGGCGCCGATGAGAACGATGATGTTTCCGACCCCGCTCGCCTTGGCGCGAACGATCCCGTCGCTCCGGACGATGCCTACGCACATCGCGTTGACGATGGGATTGCCGTCATACGTGGAGTCGAAGCCAATTTCACCACCGACTGTCGGGATGCCCAGGCAGTTTCCGTAGCCGCCGATACCAGCCACGACATTGTCGAACAGGTACCGGTTCCGCTCGTCATCCAGCCGGCCGAAACGCAAGGCGTCGAGAATCGCGATCGGTCGGGCGCCCATCGTGAAGATGTCGCGAACGATTCCACCCACTCCGGTTGCGGCACCCTCGTACGGTTCGACGGCGCTCGGATGGTTGTGCGACTCGACCTTGAACACGGCGGCGAGCCCGTTGCCGAGATCGACCGCTCCGGCGTTCTCACCCGGTCCCTGCAGAACCCATGGCGCATCGGTCGGAAGAGTCTTCAACAGCGAGCGCGAATGCTTGTACCCGCAATGCTCGCTCCACATCGCGCCAAACATACCGAGTTCGACAACGGAAGGCTCCCTGCCGAGCAGCTCGAGGATCTGGTGATACTCGCTATCACTCAGCGCGACATCCCGCCACTGACCCTCAGCTATCGCCAAGCGTGTGCTCCTCATCTGAACGGTCATCATTACGGGGTATGTGGGCAAATTGGTGGCGGGTAATGCATGCTGAGGCGTTGCGGGCTGGCACCCTTGGGCGACACGCTCAACATGATCATTGTATCACCCGGCCGCCAGCACGTCGGTGCCCGCGGCCGGGTGGTGTTTAGATGGTCGTCAGTTGGTCATGCGGTCGACCGTGCGCTGCTGCAGGAAGTCCTTCAGTACGTAGGAACCCAGGCGGTTCGGCGACGCGTTCATCACACGGCCTTTGTTGATGCGCATCAGGTCCTCGACGAATCGGCTCATGTAAGGCGACTGTTCGAGCAGAAACGTATTGATCGTGATGTCCTCACGGGTGCAACGGAGCACCTCCCGAAGCGTCGCTTCGAACGTGGACGGTATCGGCGGGTAGTTGAACTGGGCCTCCCCGTTCTCAATGTGCACCGTGGGCTCTCCATCGGTGATGACGATGATCTGGCGATTGCGTCCACGTTCGGATCTGAGGCGTGTTCTCGCCATCTCCAGGGCATGTTGGAGATTCGTTCCAACCGTATACTCGTTCCATTCGAGTTTTGGCAGGTCGGTGAGCTTCAAGGGGTGAGCCATCGCCGAGAATCCCACGAGCTCCAGCATGTCGCGCGGGTATTTGCTCCGGATCAGCGTATCGAGTGCCAATGCCGTGCGCTTGGCCGCATCCCAACAGCCGTTGTGGAGCATGGATCGGCTCATGTCGATCAACAGCACTGTCGCCGTCGAGGTGCGGGCCTCTCGATCCAGCACCTCGAAGCTGTCCGCTCCGAGGTGAACCGGCGTTCCGGGCCCATTCTGGAACAATCCGTTCATCACCGTCCGGCCCAGATCAAGGGAAAAGGAGTCCCCGAACTGCCATGGCGACGACGTCTCGACGAGTTCTCCCGATTTGCCTTGTTGCCGGATGTCATGGTCACCGAGGCCATGCTGCTTGAGCGACGAAAAGATGTCCGCCAGCGCATGCTCACCGATCCGCCGGACGGCCCGGGGAGTCAATTCGAGCCCTCTCGATGTCGACTCTACCAAGCCCGAGTCCACGAGCTGCTGTTCCAGTCCCTTCCACTCACTGAGCCATTCCGAATCTTCCTCGGAGAGCACCTGCTCGAGCAACGCTGGGTCGAGGCCCTGGAGATCCTTGAGCCCGGAAACATTGCGAAGGCTGGCTTCGGCTCGCTCCATCTGTGCCGCACGTTCCAGGACATTCATGGCGACATCGAGCGAGACCTGCTCGCCATATCCTGACGGGTTTGGTTCCATCCCTGATCCGTAAACCGGTCCGAGGTTCTGCTGGAGTCGCTGGAGCTCCGAGCCCAAACCAGCCGATTCGATCGCCTGGGCCATCAGGGACTGGACCGCCGCCCGCTGCTCCGGTGAGAGCATCGACATCAGATCACGCGCCGACGCCATCCGCGACTGCAATCGCTGGATGAGCTCTTCAACGCTGTCGACCCGACCGCCGAGCATGTGCCCCCACCGGTTGTTCAGGCGCTCGAGGTCGGGTTGCTCGCCCTGCCGGTGTTGATCGATGGTGTCATTGACATCCTTCAGAAAGGCACCCATCTCCTCCATCGACTGGCCCGATTCCCCACCTCCTCCGTTCCCACCCTGGCCGAGCGAGCCCATCAGGTTCTGGAACAGCGCATTCGACACTTGTTGCTGGAGGTCCTGAAGCAGCGCCTCGAAGTCCTGACCGGCTTGCCGGTCGACGAAATCGTACGGCTTGAGTGAGGAGATCCGGCCGGGCGCATCGGGGGGCAGCTGTTGGAGAAAGTCGCGCTTCTTGTCGAGATACTCTCGCAACCTCTCGCGGTCGTCGTCGGATTCATCCTGCGGACCGGAAGCCGCATCGATCCGCGAATCGACCGTGTTCTGCTCGGTGTCGATGATATCGCTGAGCCGCTGCGGGATGTCGCCCAGCACCGAGTCGAAGTTGAACTGCTCGAGCAGCTCCTCCCGCTGCTGCTTGAGCCGCTCCATCAGGTCGCGCAACCCTTGCGAGTACGTGCCATCCGGCTGCGGCATCCCCCAACGAAACGCCCTCTGAAGGGCAAGGTCGACATTGCCATCACGCATCAGATCCTCAGAGATGGCATCGAGCACGCTGTTGGAGTCGATCGAAATGTCATCGGTGCCATCCCATTGCACGTATGTGTGCTCGCCAGACAGGTCATGCAACATCCCGGCCTCCTCTGATCGCCGTCCCTGGGAACGAGCCTGCTGGTCAGCGCGCGTATCGCATCGATCCGTTGTCCCGCGAGCGCTTTCGGCTGAGCTTCCGGGTCTGGTGCAAGCCTTCGAGCACGAATTCGATCGCCGCCGCCAGGCTCGCTGGGTCCTTGGTGTCGACCAGCGTGTCGACGGTGGCCGAAAGATTGTCCACGGCACTCACCTGGTGAATGTAGGAAAACGCGTCGGCACTGTCCGACGCCGTCACGCTGAGCCCGTTCTCGAACGCGGTCAGGAGCGCGTCGAGGCTGGACGGATCGACTGTCCGGGCGAATACCTTGCGTACCGCCTCGCCGATGATGCGCTCAAGCACCTGTTCGTCGCGACCCTCGCCATAGGTCTCGAACTCGATCTTTCCCATCGTCGACGGATACGTTGCGGCAAGATCGGAGATGCGGGGTACGGCCCTCGCTTCCTTTCGCAGGATCGACCTGCGCTGCGCGTTCGCGATCACGGCTTCGAGATTGGCGATCGTGGTGCGAACGGAGACACCGCTTCGCTGCGAGACATCCGGTGATCGCCGGGCATGATGGGAGATTTCGGTGAGGATCTCGCGCATGAACGCCGGCACGACAACGTCGATTTCCGGCACCGCGACCTTGACACGCTCCTGTTCGGCGATCTCCGACTCAAGCGCGACGGATTCCGGATAGTGAGTGCGGATCTGAGACCCGAACCTATCCTTGAGCGGAGTGATGATCCGGCCGCGGTTGGTGTAGTCCTCCGGGTTCGCCGAGGCGATCATCATCACATCGAGCGGGATCCGGACCTGGAAACCGCGAATCTGGATGTCCCGCTCCTCGAGGATGTTGAGCAGGCCGACCTGGATTCGCTCGGCGAGATCGGGGAGTTCGTTCAGGTTGAAGATCCCGCGGTGCGTGCGCGGGATCAGCCCGAACGAGATGACCTCCTCGTTGCTCAGGTACCGCCCTTCCGCAACCTTGATCGGATCGACCTCGCCGATCAGGTCGGCCACGGTGGTGTCAGGGGTGGCCAGCTTCTCCGAAAACCGACGGTCCCGGCTCACCCAGCTTATGGGAGTGTCATCCCCGAATTCCGCCACCGCCTGTTTGCCCATCGCGGAAATCGGCGCCATCGGGTCATCATTGACTTCCGAGCTCGCGACGATCGGGATCCAGGGATCGAGGAGCTGCACCAGACTGCGTGCCAAACGCGTCTTCGCCTGTCCCCGCTCTCCCAGGAAGATGATGTCGTGACCCGCCAGGACCGCATTGTAGAGCTGTGGCAGGACAGTGTCGTCGTAGCCCAGAACCGATGGGAAGAGCGGCCGGTCTTCTCTCAGCGCACTGACCAGGTTTCGCCGCATTTCGTCGCGAACGGAGACCGGGGTGTAACCGGTCTCCCGTAATTGCCCGAGGGTGGATGGCTTGGGAGCTGAGGACATGGGCGGTTCCTTGTGTGGTTGAGCGCTGGACGATACGCGCACGCACTCTGCTTCTCAGAACATTGCATAAGCCATTTTCGCAGGTTTCGACGGCAAGATGCGGGATGCTCTTCCCGAGTGTACGCTCGAATCACTCCACCAGTTCTTGCTCACCTCGCCATTCAGGGAGTAGGAGACAGGTGCCGGAGAAGGAACGCCGCCGCTTCCGCATAGCCGGAGATGCGATTCTCGCGTTTGGAAAGGCCATGCCCCTCGTCGTCGAACACACGAAGCTGCACCGTCCGTCCGCGCTCGCGAAGTGCCTCGACGATCTGTTCCGCTTCGTACAGTGGCACACGGGGATCATTCCGACCGTGGATCACCATCAAGGGCGCAGTGATCGCATCGACATGATTGAGCGGGGAGATGCGCTCGAGCATCTCCCGGTCGTGCTCCAGGAAGCCGTACTCCTCGGATCGATGTTGCCGGCGCCAAGGCCCCGTTCGTTCGAGAAACGACACGAAGTTGGCGATTCCGACCACGTCGACGGCGGCTGACCAGAGGTCCGGATAGAAGCACAGCGAGGCGAGCGTCATGAAGCCGCCATAACTCTGTCCCATCACGCCTATGCGGTCGCCCATCACGTCATCCCGTTGTCGCAGCCAACCGACCGCCGCCGCCACGTCCTTGACCGAGTCGAGTCTCAAATCCTTGTCATCAAGGTGACTGTATGCCTTGCCGTACCCGGTGCTCCCCCGCACATTCAGCGATAGCACCGAAATGCCGAGCGACTGGACGAGCTGGTCGGTGGGAACCGCGGATGTGTATTGCAGGCGTCTCTGGCTTTCGGGACCGCCGTGGATTTCCACAAGGACGGGCCGTGGGCCCGGGACTGGTGACCTGAAGAAGAACGCCGGAATGTCTCGCCCATCGAAGGTCCGGTAATGGATCAGCTCCGGCTCGACGACTGCTGGGCGTGGATGGATCCCTCCCTCGCCGACCACCGTTACCAGCCCGTCCAACCTGGCGAGCACGACTTGGGAGGGATCGGTCGCCGTCGACATGCCGAACGCGACAGCGCTCGAGTCCGGCGCCCAGCTGAACCGGTCGATCGTGCCACGCGGGATGTCGATCGGGAGAACTTCGTCCGTTCCGTCAAGGCGATGGACCGCCACCCGTGACCAGCCGTTCTCATTGATGCCGACAGCAACCCGTGTTCCATCCGGTGAGATGGCGAACCGCTCCACATCCCACGTGTCTTCGACCACCACCGTCCGCTCACCCGTCTCGACCTCGATCGCGACCAGGCGTGCGAATTCTGTATCGGCGTTCGTGAGGACAAAGACTCGTTTCATGTCAGGATGAAAGTCTGCTCCGAGAATCCACGCCTCCCCCTGATGTGGGGTAAGCACGACTGGATCACCGCCAGACCGGCGTGCCAACAACACATCGGCATCCAGATTCGTATTGATGCGGACGATGAGGGCAAGCTGACCGTCAGCCGATATGGCGGCGGGCGTCGCCTGGCCGGCGGCTTCCATCCAGATGTCGGCGTCGCGGTCGTCCCCTCCCGTGCCGAGGATATCGAACGTGGCTTCGTCCCGCGCGTTCGAGCGATACAGCACGTAGGTACTCCCATGCTGCATCGCTCCTGGCTCGTGGATGGCATCATCGCGACTGGTGATGCGGACGGGATCCCAGTTGGACGCGGCCAGGCGCCAAAGCTGTTGACGTTCGTTGCCCCCACTGTCCATCCCGAAGATCATGTTCCCTTCCCCGTTCGATAACAGGGAAAGCACGCGATCAGGGTAGGAAGTGCGCGGCTGGATCGCTCCTTGGCCGTCTCCCACGGAGATCGTGCTGACCTGCGACACGCCCGACCGATCGTCGAGGAACGCGATCGTCGAGGCGTCGAGGAAAACCGGTGACGAGAAGGATGGGCGATCGAAGAACTGACGAGCGGCGTTCTCGAAACGCTGCACGTCTGCAGCGTTCGATGTCCCTGGTGTCGCCATGAATACGTTGCTCCTGCTATGGTTCCGAAGCGGCGATCCTCTAAGGTGACAGCGTGTCGAGCGAGTGGATGGCAGGTTCCGCGCTTGATGGTCGGTTCGTCAGATGCTCGGCACTCTGGCAGCGTCACGGTTTCCGACCACACACCACGCGTCACAGGCACTCAAACACAGGCCGTACGGCCTGGCAACTTCGCCTCGTCGGCCTGCGCCATCCGGTTCCATCTCTGGAGGCTCCTCACATGCGAGTACGTACTGGTGTCCGAAGGGCACTTCTGACAGCTCTTCTCTTCGCCACCTCCGCCGGTGCCGCCACGGCTCAATCGGAAGGCGAATACGAACAGATCAATCAGGAGATGGAGGAGATCCGCCAGCTCGAGCTACTTCAGCCGATCAACGTGACCACGAAAACGCGGGCCGTCCTTCGGCAAGAAACCTCCGCGGATCTCGAGACCGATTACCCGGCGGTGGATCGGCAGAACGACCAGCGAGTGCTCGTCGCGTTCGGACTCATGGATCCGGATCAGGACATCGGCGACATCTATGTCGAACTTCTGGGGGAGCAAGTCGCCGGTTACTACGACCCGGAAACGGACGAGATGGTGGTCGTGTCCGATGACGCCGCGGGATCAGCGCTCTCTGCCTCCAGCGAGGTGACATACGCACACGAGGTCGTGCATGCCCTGCAGGACCAGCGTTTCGATCTCGAGTCCTTCGACAACCAGCGGATCGAGGGGTCGGATGACGAATCACTAGCGATCACGTCGCTGATCGAAGGCGACGCGACCGCCGCGCAGATCCAGTACCTCATCGCCAACCGGGACCTGATCGACGATCTCACCCGTGAGACTGGCGGAGACCAGGCCGCAAACGAATCTTTCGATAATGCACCCCGAATCGTCAGTGCCACTCTCATCTTCCCTTACGAGCAGGGGCAGGTGTTCGTCGATCAGCTCATGAGCGATGGCGGGTGGGATGCCGTCAACGCCGCATTTGCATCACCTCCGGTCAGCACGGAACAGATTCTCCATCCGGAGAAGTACCGAGCGGGCGAGACTCCGGCCGATGTTGTCCTGGCAGACATCGCGGCGGGTCTCGGCAGCGGATGGTCCACCTTCGACACCAACACCATGGGGGAGTTCCAGACGTCCATCGTCCTGAACGAGGCGGGTGTCTCGGAGAGGCAGGCGGAGCAAGCGGCGGCGGGCTGGAACGGTGATCGCTATACGGTCCTCGGCACCGCAGACCAGGAGGTTATCGTTTGGGAGTCCGCGTGGGATTCGGAAACGGATGCAGAGGAGTTTGCGGCCGCGCTTGCAGTCCGGGAGAGCGGGCGGCTGGATGGATCGGCCGAGACGACCGGTGA
>CADCWI010000089.1 GCA_902806355.1 uncultured Thermomicrobiales bacterium
GGTGCGTCACAGGCAGCGGATGCTCGCCTGGCTGCTGACGGGTTTCGCAATCAGCCAAATGTTGTCCGGCTGGATCGGTCAGGGCGCCATGTACGGGCTCATGTTCACTGGCGCGTACGTGTTCTTCCGCACTGCTGTCCATCCGCCCACACCGGAAGGACCGGTCGGGACGCGATTCGTTCAGGCCGCTCGACACGGGTTGATCCCACTCGTGTTTGGGGCGGGTTTCGCGGCACCGGGTATGCTTCCCAGATTTGCGTATTATGGCGAATCGAACCTCGCGGAGGGGTACAGTGGATCTGCCGCATGGGCGGCACAGGTCGGGGGATGGACCTTCGGTCGCCAGCTCGAGCTCCTCTTCCATCCATCGGGATGGTTCTTCCTGGGAGCGACCGTTATCGCGCTCGGCTTCGTCGCAATCTTCCATCCATGGAATCGGCACTATGTCGTGTTCTTCCTCTTGCTCACCGCAGCCGGCTTTACGCTCGGACTGGAACAGCACACCGCTCTCCACCGGTTGCTCTTCGCCATCCTGCCGGCGTTCGAAGACTTGCACACGCATTTCCCCGAACGAGTCGCGATTATTCTTCCTTTCGGTCCCGCCATTCTCGCCGGGATTGGCATGACGAACTTGTTGCGGGATCCCAGCTCCCGAACCCTGCTGATCGCGTCATTGACTGTCGGAATCGGCGCATTCTCGATGCGCGCGATCCGCCTGGGCTTCACTCCCCAATCCTGGGCGGAGATTTTCGGGTGGCTCTTCGTCCTCGCGCTCCTTGTCCTTGCGATACGAGGGCAGCGAGGTTACCTCTACCGCCTTGTCCCTTTCGTGCTTCTCGGGTTGGTTCTGGTCGAGCTTCAAATCGCCTCGATCACGAGCTTGCGAAATGGCGACTATGCACGCGTGGAGGCGCAGACGATCGCCGAACCGAACCGGACCGCCGAGATCATCATGGCCGGGAATCCCATCGTTCCGCCACGCTACTTCGGGTACGACCCGGCGCTAAGTTACGAGCAACATGGTGAGATCACGTATTACCGGCATGCGTTCCAAAAAGACTTGACGTTCCAGTTGCTGGTCAACAATCGGGGTACGCTCTGGAACCTGGCCGATATCCAGGGGTATAACCCGTTGCAGCTTCAAGGATATGTCGCTTATCTCACCGCCCTCAATGGTGCGCCGCAGGAGTACCATGGCGGCTACATCCTCCCTAGCGGTCTCGATTCTCCCCTCCTGCCTCTCCTGGCGACGGAGTTCGTCGCCGTTCCTCTCACGATCCCGCCGGATCGGCTCGATCTCCGGATGCTGATCCAGCGTTATCCCGAGGTCGCCGCGACGGATTCCGTCCGGGTCCTGCGGTTCACCGGCGCCTTTCCCCGGGCCTGGATCGTCCATGACGTGCGCCAGTTCGATGGTGACATGACCGCGACAGTCAACGCCGGTCCAATCGACTTTAGGCGCACCGCACTTGTCGAAGAAAACGCCGGCCCACTCGGCGATCCCGGAGGCACGGTAACGGAGTCCGCGACGATAACGAGATACTCCCCGGATGCGCTAACGGTGGAGGTGATGTCCGATGGTGCTGGATTGCTTGTGCTAAGTGAAATGTACGCCGAAGGATGGACCGCCACGGTGGGTGGCGTCGACCAGAACGTGATCGCCGTCAACGGGGCACTCCGCGGGATACACGTTCCCTCTGGGCAACACACCGTCACTCTCTCGTTCGAGCCTCCCGGGCTTGAAACCGGCTACGGGCTCGGACTCGTCACGGTCATCGTGGCGGGCAGTGGAGTATTCGGCGCTATGTCACTTGATCGCCGTTGGGACCGCAGGGCGGCCAGTGGAGGCGCGCGGAGCGATTCACCAGCAGCAAATCCGCCAGCACAATCGCCAGCATCGCTTCAACGACCGGCACGGCTCGTGGCACGACTGAAGGATCGTGCCGCCCCGTGACGAGGATCTTGCGGGGCTGCATGTCCGTGTCGACCGTGTCCTGCTCCCGCTCGATCGACGATGTTGGCTTGATCGCCACCCGAACGACGGTATCTTCACCGGATGTCAGGCCGCCGAGCGTTCCACCGGCATTGTTGGTCTGGGTGCGAACGCGCCCATCCTTGAGGACGAACGCGTCGTTCGATTCCGAGCCGCGCATCCGGGCGGTCGCGAAGCCGTTCCCGATCTCGACGCCCTTGGTTGCCGGGATACTGAGCATCGCCTGCGCGATCAACGCGTCGACCTTGCCGAACGTTGGCTCGCCCAGCCCTACGGGGACATTCGTGGCATGTGCCTCGACCACGCCGCCAAGGCTGTCGTGCGCCTCCTTAACGGCGGTAATCGCCTCGATCATGCGCTCGGCGGCAACAGGATCGGGGCAGCGAACGATGTTTCGCTCGATTTGATCCCGGTCGAACGTCTCCATCTCGACCGCACCGATCGCCCGCGTGAATCCGAAGACGTCAACCCCGAACTCGGCCAGGATCTTCTTCGCGATCGCTCCGGCCGCGACACGGCCCCATGTCTCCCGGGCGGAGGAACGGCCGCCTCCGCGATGATCACGGTGCCCGTATTTCATCCAGTAGGTGTAGTCGGCATGGCCCGGACGAAAGACATCCCGGAGGTTGTCGTACTTCGACGAATCGGCATCTGCGTTGTACGTAATCAGGGATATCGGAGCTCCGGTCGTCACGTTCTCGAAGACCCCTGACAGAAGCTCGGCACGATCCCGCTCATTCCGCGGCGATGTCACTTTGGATTGACCGACCCGGCGCCGGTCCAGTTCCCGCTGGATGTCCTCCACGCGGAGTTCCAGGCCTGCCGGGCACCCCTCGATCACGACGCCCAGGGCCGGACCGTGCGATTCTCCCCAGGTGGTCAGCTTGAAGTGTTGGCCAAAGGTGCTACTCATGAACCTGACTTTCGATGACCGGCCACACCGGACGGTGGCCGTAGAATGATCGGGTTACGACGGTGCCGCAGCCGACGTGTCAAAGACCACCGCGAAGAGGGCATAGTCGTCATTGGGAGTGCGGTCGAAGCCGGTCCGGGCATAGAGGTCCCGGGACCGAGCGTTCTCGCCTTGCGTACTGAGGGCGACGCGACGTGCCCCCAGCTCGACCATCCGACGAACGGCCATCTGCAGGGCGAGTCGCCCATATCCCCTGCCTTGATAACGGGGGCTGGTGGCAATCCTGTCAAGATGACCCCAGCTGCGGTAATTCGTCAATCCGACGTACGACACGGCGGCGTCACCCACTTCGCCCAGCCAGACTTCGACACCCGGGAATCGCAGATATGCCTCGAATTCCTCGGAACTGTTGCGCCAGAGCCAGGGAAACGCACCATGATCCAGCTCCAGCAATGCCGTGATCATCGACGTATCGTGGGGCTCGACCCGTGTGAATGCCAGGTCACTGTCGATGCCAGGCGACGTGATGGAACCGGGACGCCGATGCTCGTACGTCACGATGTCTTCGATCTTAATCATCCCATACCGAGCGTAGAAGGCGGGATGGCGCGTCTCGTTGAGGTCGACCGCAACCAGGGCCGCGTATCCCGCCTGCCTGCCATAATCGATCACGGCTCTCATCAGCTCAGGTTCGTGTGAGAAGGCTCCGAAAGTGTGGATCGTGGTGATATCCGGGCGATGACGCCATGGGGTGACGAGCAGGAACTCGCCCGTCTCCGGATACCAGAACGACGATCCGGGACTCTGGATCACGAGCGCCGCGGCATCGGCCTCATCAAGCCGCGGGTGGTCCGCAAGCCGAAGACGGGAGACATCCGCCGGCCAAAGCTGGCGCACGGATGAGCCGGACGCGGACCAAGGATCCGGCCCGGCACCGGAGCGCACGATCACGCCGGAGCACCGATCGTTTCGAGACGAAGGATTCCCATAGGTGTCACTTCGAGTCCCGTCAGTCCCGGTCGTACGAGCGTTGTCTGTCGATCGAAGTAGAGCGGGATCACCGCCACATCTTCCAGCAGGATGCGGTGCGCGTCGGCAAGAATCTCCGCTCTCAGGCTCTGATCCGGTGCCATCCGGGCATCCGACATCAGCGCGTCGAAATCCGGATTATGGTAGCCGGTGTAGTTTTCCGGGCTTTCCGATCCGAACAATGTCCAAAGCAGATTCTCGGGATCCGGATAATCAACACCCCAGTACAAGGCGTAGGCCGGAAACCGCCGCGCCGCCAGCCCGGCAAGGAAATCCGGCCAGTTGACGGAGATCACGTCGATCGTCAGGCCCAGCGCCTCCCGCACCGTATCCCTGAGTGCTTCCAATGGGGCGACATCGGCTCCATGGACGGTGATCGGAGGAACCCGCTCGGCGGCTCCGTATCGCGACTTGGCAAGAGCATCCCTCGCGGCAACGATATCAACAGTCGGAACCGCTTCGGCCCAATCCCTTTGCAGCATCCCGTCGGGAATCAAGCCATGAGCCACGCGGACCGTCCCATTGAACATCGCCTCGGCGACGTTCACCACCGGAAACGCGAGCCTGATCGCCCTGCGCAGGTTGGGATCATCCAGGGGTGGCACCGTGTTGCCGAACGCAATGTACGAGACGGCGAAAAGGTCGGTCTGAATGAGATCACCAACGGCAATCCCACTCGCGGCATCCGCCACGAGTGGTGCCTGGTCGGGTGGGACACGATCGACCAGGTCGATCTCCCCACCCTGGTAGAGGTTGAGCGGCTGACTTGCGGATGAACCAGTACGAATCTCGACTGTCGGAACGCTTGGTGTCCCGGCCCACCAGGTGTGAGCCGCCGCCAGTTCAATGGTTCGTCCTGGAGCCCAGGAGATTAGCCGGAAAGGACCACTCCCGTTTGGCGCCGTCCAGTGCGCGCCGGCGATCGACTGTTGGCGATCCACGATCGAAGCCGGCACACTGGCCAGCTTCATCAAGAACGTTGCACTCGGTCGCACAAGCGTGATGTCGACCGTCCGGGCATCGAGCACGACGATCCCGCTGAGGACATCACTGGCACCGGCCAGCACCTGGTCGGAACCTTGGATGTCCCCAAGGTAGGTGGGGCCAGGTAGCGATGCGGTCGCCCCGCCCGCCGTTTCCGGACGGAGTGCCCGAGAGAAAGACTCCAGCACGTCCTCCCCATCGATCACCCGGCCATCATGAAACCGGGCGGACGATTGGAGCGTCACCCGGTAGGTCAGGTTATCGTCTGAAACGGAGATGCTCTCCGCCAGTTCCGGAACTGGCCGCAGTGCCGCATCGAATCGCACCAGTGACCGGAACACCTGGCGCAGGAGGAAATTCGTCGCAAGATCGCGTGCCAGGGCTGGGTCGAATGATTCCGGTCCCTGTACCGGCCCGGCCAGGCGTAAGCCGCTGGCCGGCGTCCAAACCGATCCATCGCCCTGGCTAGCGGCAACGACAACAGGGGGCAGTGATTGTGCGACCGACGTCCCGGCGGTCACCATCGCCGCGGCGTCTTGCATAACCCGTCTTCTCGTGGTGGTTCGATGTCGCTTCATACACGGATTCTACGGTGCCCGTCAGGCAGCCACCAAGGCTGCCCGGTTATTCAACACAGGTATACTCAAGGTGGGCAGGCTCTACGAGGTGGCCCGGTCCGTACGGCACATGGAGCGCTGCCTGAGACTGGAACCTTGTCGCCGTCCCATACTGTCGTCGCTCCAGCGCCTGCATCGCCTGATACTCACGAAACGGGCCAGTACCATGCCCACGACGTTACCCCTCTTTCCCCTGAATACCGTCCTGTTTCCGGGAATGCCGCTTCCGCTCCGTGTCTTTGAAGAGCGCTACCTGCGCATGCTGGAGGCGCACCGCGACGCGGACCCCATTTTTGGCGTTGTCCTGATCAAGTCGGGACGTGAATCAGGATCGATCCCGGAGGTCTATCTGACGGGAACCGCGGTCTCACTCGCCAGCGACCGGCATCGCATGAGCAAGCGCGGCAACATCGTGGTGACGGGTGGATCGAGATTTCGCATCCACGATCTGGATTGGAGCCGGGAATATGGATTGGCGTCGATCGAGTACGTCAATGAACCTGCCCCCGACCCGTCGGAGATCGAGGGTGTGCTGCACGAAACCAAGGATCTGCTCAGGCGGTACGTGCGAGGAATCACTCGTCTCACTGGCCGGCGTTTCGACCACGTGCGGCTTCCGGTCGATCCCGTGGCGTGTTCGTGGGAGCTGGCGGCGCGTCTGCCGCTTCATTCGCGCGAGCGCCAGTCCTTGCTGGAGCAGCCCTTGACCGCCGACCGGCTCAAGGCGTTGCGCTACACCCTTCGCCGCGAGCTGGCCCTCCTCTATGGCGCAGGGGCTGCCGGCCTGGCCATGAATCACCCCGGCGGGAGCTTCACCCTCAACTAGGTCATGTCGAACGATGTGGTGAGCCGTAATCGTGATCCAGATGTTGCAGGACCAAGGCAGCCGCCTCACCGGGCGTTACACGGGTGGTGTCGATCACCAGGTCGGCGGACGCGAATGCCGAAGCCAACCGCTGCTGCTGAACGACAAACAGGGGTTCGGGCCACTGCTCGTGACGACGCGCGCGAAGTGTCGACAAGTCGATCGCTAGCGCGACCAGGACGTCCGGATGGAGCGTACGCCAGAGATCCCTGATCGAACTGTGTTCCTGACCGCAGATGCGGACAGGTATCCCGGATTTCGCCAACTCCCTGGCGAGGCTCGTCTTCCCTGACGCACAGGGACCGACGACGACGATTGTCGGTTTCTTGGGGGTATCGAGCGATGTTCTGTAGACAAGGCCAGTCATCTTCGGCCTCCTCTTCCTGGTGTCGCCAGCATAACCGATGTTGCGGCATCCGTTGACCGACTGCTCGGTGCCTCCTCCATGCCGATTGTGTGGCTCTTCTCGTATCACCAGCATGCTGGAGCCGTGGGAATCAGGAGAGGTGCACCTGGAGCTGCATGCGGCGGACCAGCGGGTGGGCAGCTTCCGGATGCAGCGACAGGGCGACTACCGCCATGTCATCATTCGGGCGCCCATCGTCCCGTTCCATGACATCGGCCAAAAGCGTATCAGCGAGTTCTTGAGCTGCGACACCCCGCCCCAGACGCGATTCTCCCCACGCGGCGAGATCCAGGGGCGGCAGATTCCGGCGACGACCGGAATGCGGGATGCCATCGGTAAAGAGCACGATATCCACGCCGCTGCGCATCGGAATCTCTTCGACCGAAGGCTTCGTCCACCGATAGCGGCCGATTGGCCCCGACTGGGCCTGAAGGACGCTAACCTGTCCATCCGCCTGAAGGATCATCGGTGCCTCGGCATTCCGGGTGATCACAATGGTACGGGTTTTGAGGTCGATGGAAAGCAGGTCCAGCGTTGCCGACACCTGGCCGTGGCGGAACGCGAACAAGAAGTCGTGCGTTGCACGAGCGACCACACCATCACGGACGCCCTCCTTGACCAGCGAGACGGCCCGGCTCGACAGCAGCAGGCTCAGTGTCTTGGCTGCCTTTCCGCTCCCCTGCCCGTCGATCATGACGATCGTTACGCCGCCACTCGGGCGCTCGATCAGCTCTACTGTGTCACCGCTCTCCCGGCTGGCGTATTTCTCCGTCTTGGCAACGCCGACATCGATCACCAGCGAATTCGGCATGGTTCGTGACCCCTGACCCTGATGAGGCGCAAACGAGAAAGTCGGTCACAATTCCCGCTTCCAACTCCGCAACCGCGATTACGACGTTCCTCCGAGCCTACATCAAGCGTTCGACCGCCACTGGCATCACCCCTGTCTTGAGAGATCGGCAGAACCAGCAGACGGACCACCGAGATGTACCCCTTCGTCCGGGTTCTTCTTCCTTAGTAGACCGGGATTGAAAACGATCGGTCCCTGAACCATACGGATTTGTGAGATGGTGAATGCTAAACGCTTGACAACGTGATCTGTCTTGAGTATCCTCGAACGAGCGATCAGGTTACGTTTCCCTAGTTATGTTCAGGGATTGCCGTAGTCTACGCGCTTTCGGGTCGTGTCCTCCTGACAAAGAGAGTAACCCCGAAGACACGATTCAGGCAGTACCTGACCGTTTCAAAACGAAAGGATGTAGCCATGAACTCCGGCGTCAAGTGGGTCTAGCGCCCAGCCAAGCTCCCCTCTCGATCGCACCGTCACCGAACCACGAAAGGATGTAGCCATGAACTCCGGCGTCAAATGGGTCTAGGGCTCGGTCGTCTTTTGGTTATTGATAGCAAGAATCCATCCATGAACTCCGGCGTCAAGTGGGTTTAGCACCCAGCCAAGCTCCCCTCTCGATCGCACCGTCACCGAACCACGAAAGGACGCAGCCATGAACTCCGGCGTCAAGTGGGTCTAAACCAAATCTAGGATCTTTCTCGATCACTTACCAAGATCAGAGAAGATCGTCCTCCACATACATCTTTCCTTGTCAATGTGATGCTTGGCGACCGCCCAGGATATACACTGAACGAACGCGCGCGTTTGCACGCGTGGGCAGGCCCGACAGGGGCCAGCTAGCAGTTCAGGTGGCTGATGGCTGGGTGACGCATGGCACACACGCGAACGATCCCTCTTCGCGTCCGTTTTTGGCTATTGATCCTCATAACGGTTACCACCATGGTGGTAGCTGGCGCCGTTGCGTCTCCCCAGTCTGTCTCGGGACAGGACTGGTCTGTGGCGATCGCACTCCTGGGGCTCATCGTAGTCGTCGAGCGTCTGGCCGTTTCGTTCCCCGTCTTTTCCGGCTCTGGCGCTTTCGAGGTTTCGGTAGGTGCTCCCATCGCCCTTGCCGCCGCTCTCCATCTGGGCGTCGAATTCGGTGCCTTGATCGTCCTGACCGGTCACCTTATCGACTCGCTCGCGGCACGGCGAGATCCGCTCAAGTCGATGACCAATATTTGTACGTTCGTGACCGCTACCGCGGCCGGAGGCTGGGTGTATGCTGCATTGGCTGATCCTTCAGCATCTCCCGTCGGTTCTCCAGAAAATTTGTTCGTTCTCATCCTTGCTTCGGTATCGTTCGTCATCGTAAGCACCAGTTCTGTTGCGTTTATCGTCGCACCTATCATAGGTATTCCCATACGGCAGCTGTGGGAATCGACGTTGCGCCTCTCAGCGCTCGAGACGGTAACGCTGCCCGCAGTCGCTGGTTTGGTCACCGTTTCGGCAAATGAAAATGCTGCCGCCGTCCTCCTTCTGCTCCTTCCGCTTCTGGGACCACAAATGGCCTACCGGGCCCTTGCGAGAGCCCAACGGAGCGTCCGGGATACCCTTGAGGGTCTGGCGGATGCAACAGAACGGCGAGATCCATATACGGCTGACCATTCCATTAGGGTGACCGAGATGGTCGGAGCTATTCTGGAAGAGATGAGCGATGTCCCGTACGAGCTGACAGATACGATCCTTGCAGCGTCACGTGTGCACGATGTCGGCAAGGTTGGCACCCGGGACCTGACGCTCTACAAGCCAGGTCCACTCACCACTGAAGAACGTGAGGAGATGCGGCGTCACGCCCAGATCGGGAGTGACATTGTGTCTCGGATAGATGAATACCGGCTCACGGCAGCGATTATCCGGCACCATCACGAGCATTGGAACGGCAACGGGTATCCTGACGGATTGGCCGGGCATGACATTCCCGTGGGCTCACGGATAATTGCCGTTGCTGACGCATTCGATGCAATGACATCCGATCGGCCCTATCGGCGGGCAATGTCACCATTGACCGCACTCGAGGAGATCCGGCGCAACAGTGGGTCGCAATTCGATCCGCGCGTGGTTGAGGCGTTCGAGGTGGTCCTCTCACGTCAAGCCGCACCACACCGCTCATTGCCCGCGACTCCGCCAAGCCCCGAACTTTTGCTCGATTCGTGAACCAACACCACCCTCCTTCCCGGCGGCGCTTCACTCTCCCGATAGCTGGTCGCATGCCAAGTGACGCCTCTCCGAGGTGTCGATGCAGATCGTGACCTTTGACTTTCACAATACGTTGGTCAGCTGTGACCGTTGGTTCGAGCTCGAAGTCCGGACTCTTCCGTGGGATGTGATTCTCGAACTGAACATCTCTCCATCTGAACGGCCCGATTCATCCACCGTGCTCTCCGCGTATCGGCAACTTCGCGCCGAGGTCGTCCGTAGTGGCAACGAGATCAACTCCTATACGTCCGTCGAGCGCATCTTCACGACGTTGGACGTTACCGCCACGCAAGCGGACGTTCGAGCCAGCGTCGACCACCTCATGGCGGACGCGCTCGACAGCGCGAGATTGGAACCAGGGGCTGGTGAACTCGTACGGGACCTTCACAAACGTGGAGCTCGACTCGCAGTGATCTCCAGCGCCATTCACCATGACTTTCTGCAGTGTGCCCTGCAGCGATTCTCGCTCACCGAGTGTTTCGAGGGGATCGTTACGTCAGCCAGCTCCGGGTACTACAAGTCGAACCCGGAGATCTACCGGTCGACACTTGCGGAATTAGGGGGATATCCCGCCTCGTGCGTCCACATCGGTGATTCCCTGCGATGGGATGTGGGGAGCGCCCAGAAGGTCGGGGTCAAGACCGTCTGGCTCGATCGCGATGGCGACGTGCGGCCGTGGGACGATGCCCCGCTGCCTGTACCTGACCTCAGGCTGAAATCGCTGGCGGGCGCATCCGGCGTCATTCTGAACCTTCTCGAGTCTGTGAGCCCGAGCCGTGAGTGACGTAGACTCGTTGGAACCATCCTTTTGGATCGATATCTTCACCTTGTTCCCGGCAATGTTCACAGGTCCGTTCTCCGAAAGCATCATCAAGCGGGCCAGGGCTCGCGGCCAGATCGACATTCGCCTGCACAACATCCGGGACTGGGCACTCGACAAGCATCACATGGCGGATGACACCCCGTATGGCGGTGGAGCAGGGATGGTGATGAAGGCGCCCCCAATCGTCGAGGCAGTCGAGGCCGTGCTCGGAAGTGATATTGATTCGGCCCACATCGCGATCATGTCGGCGGGTGGCCGCAAGTTCACCCAGGAGATCGCGCGGGAACTGTCGACGTGCGCCCGGCTGGTGCTGATATGTGGACATTACGAGGGCATCGATGAGCGCGTCAGCAAGCTCCTGGACGCCGATGAGCTGTCGATCGGAGACTTCGTGCTGACCGGGGGCGAGATCGCGGCGATGGCAATTGCCGATGCAACGATCCGGCTCGTACCAGGCGTGATCGACGCCGAGAGCATCGCCGATGAATCGCATGGGCAGGGCACGTCGTTGGTCGAATATCCGCATTACACACGGCCCGCGAGCTATCGCGGTCTCGACGTTCCGGAGGTCCTGCGGTCCGGCCATCATGGCCAAATCGAGTCCTGGCGAGCGGAGCAATCGCGAAAGCGGACGGCACGATGGCGGCCGGATCTGCTCGACGAAGATGCGACCTGACCGATCGCACGATCAACTCGATGCCGTTCAGGCAAGTTGCCCAGAAACGTTCTTCGATGGATGAACCGGCTGCGCCATCATGGCATCCAGCACGCGCAGACTCGAAAAATCCCGTTCCGCTATGAACCGGAGATAACTTGCGACCGCATGAGCCACCTCGTTTTGCAGCGGCTCTGGCACCACCAGCCGGATCACCGACGTGAGACCAGAGCGAGCCAGTGTCCGCATGTACTTTTGCGCATTGACCGAAAGGCTGATCGCGGCGGGGTCGGCGAGGCGACACGCGGGACACAGCATGCCACCAAGCTGGCTGGAAAAGGAATTCGACTCCGCTTCCAGCTCTTTGGCGCAGTTCACGCAGCGGAAGAGTTCCGGCCGGTACCCGAGCAGTGTCAGGATTCCAAGTTCGAAGTGCCTGGCGACCGGCCAGGGATCGACGCCTTCGTTGACCAGAGCCAGTGAGCTCGCCAGCAAATCATAGAGAGGCCGGTTTTCCTGCCGGTCCTGCGTCAGGTGCCGGGTCAGCTCCGCGAAATAGGCCGCGTAACCATACGACTCGGTGTCGGTCCGGAGGCGCTCGTGAGAGTCGATCGCCGATACGCCGGTGACCACGTCGAGATCGCGGCCCTTCGCCAGGTCGAGCGAGACGCGGGCGAAGTAATCGAGGTACGAACCGAAGCGGCTCTTGGGGCGCCTGATACCCTTGGCGATGATGCTCATCCGGCCGCGGGAGGGCGTATACACCACCAAGATGCGATCGGCTTCGCCGTAATTCTGCCGGTTGAGCACGATTGCTTCCGTGCGATAGAGTCTGTTTCGAAGCGAGAGCTCCATCGTCGATTCCTCTCTGTCGGGGATGCCTGATGACCGGTCCTGCCGGCGGAGATGGTCAAGTATCGCACTTCGGATGGTGACCCAGATTTTTCCGCCTTACCGGTTCGGCGACATGCGGTACGAGAGGTGGGATTCTCCTGGTGAAGGCGTGCCATGGGGTTGGCGGCGCATGCTGGATAAGGGCGCTGGCGAGTGGTAGCTTTCAGGTGATGGCTACTGATGTCTCGTTCCTCGCCGCATTTATCGCTGGCATCCTCTCGATCTCCTCGCCCTGCGTGCTGCCGCTGGTCCCGATCTACCTGGCACACATCGCCGGCGTCAGCGTGGGAGAGACCGGGCCGGATGTCCGTGCCCGGGTGATGCGGAATGCCATCGCCTATGTCGCGGGCTTCTCGCTTGTCTTTGTCACGCTTGGCGCGGCGCTGGGAGCGGCGGGATCGTTCGCCGAGGCGCTCGACGTTCTGCCGTCGAATCGTGGCCTGATCGTCCGCGTCGGTGGAGTCCTGCTGATCGCAATGGGTCTCTATCAGACGGGCCTGATCCGGATCCCCGGACTCGATCGAGACCGCCACATCTCGCTCGCTCCTGGCTCACGGGGAACTGTCACGTCGTCGTTCCTGATCGGCGTAACCTTTGCCGCCGGCTGGTCTCCATGCCTCGGGCCGATCCTAGGTGCGATCCTTACAATGGCGGCGGGACAGGGCAGCATCGAGCGGGCAACGCTTCTCCTGAGTGTCTACTCTCTCGGCTTGGCTGTTCCGTTCCTGGCAGCGGCCATGGTCTTTGGCTCCGTACCAACCCTTATCCGTAGCGTGAATCAGCGTCTGCATCTCGTCACCACGGTAAGCGGCGCCATCATGCTCGGTGTCGGGCTCGTGATGGTCATGGGTATCTACGAGCAACTCTTCACCGAGATCATCCGGATTGCTCCGTGGGCTCCGTGGGAGCCGGCACTCTAGGCGCCAGCACCGCTCTCGCCACCATCGTTTCGTTCGCCACCTCTCCTACACCAGCCAATCGCGTTCCCCAGTGAAAGTTGTCATGGCTGAGATTTCCGCACAATCGAGTTCGGGCCGTTCACCGGTCGAGATCGGTATCGATCGCGTCTGGCGATTCTTCTGCTCCGTGCGCATCGCTGTTGCGGAAATCGCGTTGCTTGCGGTTCTTGTGCTCATCGGAACGCTTCGCGGCAGCGAGGTCCCACAATGGATAGCCGACGGCATTCCGGCGCTCCAATCCTTGGTGGACCGCTGGTACGCGTGGGATGTCTATCGTTCATCGATGTTCGCCGTTCTACTGGCGATCATTTCGATCGCGATTGCGGTCTGCACGATCAACCGGGTGCCGGGTATCTGGCAGACGATCAGTCATCCGCTGATTCGCACCTCGCCGGGTTATCTTGCCCGCGCCGACACTTCGGCGACGTTCCGGACGCAGCGAGACGCCGCATCGCTCCAAGAAGAGCTCTCCAAGGCTCTGGCACGAAAGCGATACCGGTTGCTGGCGGAGCGGCATGGACCTGATATCCACCTCTATGGCGACAAGAACCGCTTCACCAAGCTGGCAACATTTCCTTTCCACCTTGCGCTGATCCTCCTCCTTGTCGGAGGAATCGTCGCGTCGTATTTCGGGTTTCGCGATCGGGAGTTCGTTGTTGCCGAGGGTGCGACCCGCGAGGTTGGACATGGTACCGAGCTTAGCGTCCGGCTCAACCGTTTCCAGGACTCCTACACATCGATCGGCATCCCCGATCAGTTTCGGAGCAACGTCACCATTTTCGAGGATGGAGAGCCAGTCAAGACCAATGACATCACGGTCAATAGTCCTCTCAGCCACGGAACGGCGACGTTCTACCAGACCGATTTTGGAACAAGCGCCGAGATAGAAGTCAGGGACCGGACGGGCATGGTCCTGTTCTCGGGTCCGGTCGACCTTGGGCTCTTCAACTTCGCGACCAACGCGGATTCGCCCGCCGGCTTCGTCGAGATTCCGACCGCCGGAACCGTACTGACCGTCGTTGGCCCGGATCTCGATCCGTTCAACGCGCCCGAAAGCGACACGCTCAAGCTGCGAAACGGTCAGATGTGGATCCAGTTGCAGCCGATAGGTGGATCGTCCGGCTCACCAGACCCTGCGCTCTTGTCCAGCACGGTGCTCGATCAGGGGACGCCGGTACAGCTGCGGGATCTCACGATCACGTTCACGCGGGAGACGCGGCATTCACTCCTTCAAGTGGCTTACAATCCCGGCATCCCGATCTTTTTCATCGCATCGGTCATGATGGTCGGCGGGCTGGCTGTAACGTTCTACATGCCTCGCCGCCGGTTACGAGGCATGATCGTGCCTACGCCACATGGCGCGAACATGACTTTGGTGCCACTTGCCCGTCGCGACTGGAGTGGGAAACAGGACTTCTTCAAGCTCACAGAATCACTGGCGGCATCGCTTGCCGTAGCCTCTGAAATCAAGAGACAAGAAGAACTCCACGGTCGGGAAGGGGTAGCCGACCGAGCCGCATCGGTGTTTGGAAGCGACTAAACTGGACATAGCAATCGTTGCCGCGACGACGGTCCCAGCATGAACATCCTGTGGGAGATCCTCGAATGGAAGCGCTCGTCAAACTTTCCTTCTACTGCTTTGCCGCGTCGTCGATTGCGCTTGGTGCCGCGGCACTGTCGTACGTCGTCTTCTCGATCGGCCGGGTGCGCGTCAAACGAGCGACCCTCGCGACCAGTGCTGGCACGACCGTCTCCGCGAGCCGTGCCGAGTTCGGTCCGAGCCCGCTCGCGGCTGGCCGCTTCGGGACAATGCTGACGTCGTTCGGGGCGGTCTTCGCATTCCTTGCCGTGCTCTTCCGATCGATCGCCGCCGAGCGGCTTCCGACATCCAACATGTTCGAGTTCTCGCTCACGTTCGTGCTGGCGATTTCGGTCATCTACCTGATTTTCGAGCGGATGTATGGCATTCGGCAGCTGGGTGCGATCGTCATTTCGCTCGCGTTCCTGATGACGGTGTACATCTGGAGCCTGCCCGCCGAGATGCGGGAGGTCGACCCACTGATTCCAGCGTTGCAGGCGCGGCCAATCATGACCGCCCATGTGTCGAGCGCGATTCTTTCGTACGCCACGTTCGCGGTTTCGTTCGCGGCGGCTGTCATGTTCCTGATCAAGCACCGGTGGAATGTCTCATGGCTGCCAGCCACTGAAGTTCTTGATGATGTCGGTTTCCGGGCAGTGACAGTTGGGTTTCCGCTCCTGTCGCTCGTGCTTATTCTCGGCTCCGTCTGGGCACATGACGCCTGGGGCGTGTACTGGTCTTGGGATCCGAAGGAGACAGCCGCCCTGTTTACCTGGCTGGTCTATGCCGTCTACCTGCACACTCGCACGCTGCGCGGATGGCGCGGCTCGCGTAGCGCGGTCGTCCTGCTTGTCGGTTTCGCCGCCGTGATGTTCACGTACTACGGAAACTATTTCTTTGGAGGCCTTCACGCTTACGGGGGTGTCTAGTCATCTCCGCCCCGATGTACCAGCAGAGCAGTGAAACCGTGACATCAGCAGACGTTGGCGCTCCGCCACAACTCACCATGCGCCCGGCTCAAAGTTCCCGGGGGCGGATCGTCCTTGTGTTGATCATCGTGATCGGGATCGTGGGCGCAGCCTGGCTGATCGGCGAGCAGCAGGATTTCGGGTCAATCGGTGAAGGCGGTGTTCACGCCAACCCACTACCGTCGGTCGGTGAGCAGGCGCCAGAGCTCCTCACCTTCACTGCGGACGGGACGCCCGTTCGCCTCTCCGATCTCCGGGGATATCCGGTATGGCTGAATTTCTGGGGGTCGTGGTGCTATCCGTGTCGGACGGAAATGCCGGAGATTCAGGCGGCGTACGAGACATTGCAGCCACAGGGGCTGGTCATGCTTGGGATCAGCATGAAGGAGGAACCGGCGACGGCTGCCGATTACGCACAGCGCGCTGGCGCAACGTTCCCGATCCTTGCCGATCCCAACTTCCTTTCGACGCTCTTCCCGCCCGAGGAGTTCCCGGAGATCCAGAACATGGTGGAGACATGGCAGATCAACAACTTCCCGACGCACATCTTCATCGATCGCGACGGCACGATCCGGGCGGTACTTTTGCAGCAGATGGACTACGACACCGCCGTCAGCTACGGTGAGATGATCCTCGATTCCCCCGTATCGTCCGGACTTCCCGCCTCACCGGCCGCGATCCCCGAAGACTGAACGACCGGATTTGCATAGGCATACAGGACGCCACGGGAGGGCTCCCCCGTGGCGTCCTGTTCCTTCTCCGGTATGGACGCCGGACGCCGGGTCCATCGACCCAACGGGCTCGTTCTGTGGGCCTCGCCGGCATTCACCCCCAACGGAGGTTCGGGATCACCTTCTCGCCATAGGCCTTGATGAACGCATCCTGCTCGCGATTCACGTTGTGGACGTGAACCTCATGAAAGCCAAGGTCGATGAAGTGCTGGATATACGCGGTGTGCTGTTCGAGATCAGCCGTCGCCAGCACGCGATTCTTGAAGTTCTCCGGCCGGACGAGCTTCGCCATCGCCTCGAAATCTTCTGGTGTGCGAATGTCCGCCTTCGGGAAGTTCATCCCGCCGTTCGGCCATTCCTTCACCGCCGAATCGATCGCCTCCTGATCGGTCGCCGCGTAACTGACCTTGACCTGCAACAGGCGCGCGAGCGTTGACGGGTCCTTGCCCGCCTCGCGAGCTCCTTTGTCGCAGCAGCTCATCAGGTTCGCGATCTTCTCGTCCGCCGCACCGACCGTGATGATGCCGTCCGCGAGCTTGCCGGTCCGTCCGGCCATGATCGGCCCCGAAGTGGCGACATAGATGGGCGGCGGCGTCTCCGGCAGGGTATACAGCCTGGCGCTCTCGACCCGGAAATGCTTGCCCTGGTGCTTGATCGTCTTCCCGGTGAACAGGCGCTCGATGATCTCGATGCACTCGACTAGTCGCTCAAGACGCGTCGGCGCCTCAGGCCAGTACTCACCGATGATGTGCTCGTTGAGCGCCTCTCCCGCGCCCAGACCCAGGAAGAACCGGCCTGGGAACATCGCCTCGATCGTTGCCGCCGCCTGTGCCAGGACCGCCGGATGGTAGCGATACCCCGGCGGGGTCACGCCGGTCCCGAACCTCAGCTTGGTCGTGGCACCAAGCGCGCCCATCCACGACCAGACGAAGGCAGAGTGCCCCTGGGACGGTACCCATGGGTGAAAATGATCCGACGCCGTGACGACCTCGAAGCCGTTCTTCTCGGCGGTCTGACAATACGTCAGGAGGTCGGTAGGGTGAAACTGTTCGAACGATGCCGCATAGCCAATCGATCCCATGAAATCCCCCTGAAGGTGTAAAGTGCTACGGTCGAGGACGGCAGAAGCGTCTGGATCACATAAACAAGTTGCGATCTTCCGCCATGATCAAATCCTTGCCGGTACCGGCCGCGCCGCCGATCTGTCGTTCATAGCCGCGGATGACCGCGACCGGCCGTGCCGATAACTTGTGCATGACCAACTCGGCCGCCGAAGCCAGCTCATCGGCGATCGCCAGGACCGTCGCCCGCAGCTCGTATCCGGCGGGATCGAAGTGCCCCCGATAGTCCGAGAGCGGTGCGATCCCCGCAACACCGATCGCAACGTTGACGATGCCATTGCGCCAGGGGCGACCGAATGAGTCCGTGATGATCACTCCGATCGGATGTGATGGCGGGTTTTGATCCGGGAAGTATCGCCCCATCAGCGCCCGCCGGATGCGCTCCGCGGACCCATCCGGGTCGACAGGCAGGATGACGACCGTGTCCTCCGCCACGTTGGAAGCATCCACCCCGGCATTGGCGCAGATCAAGCCGTGGTGTGTTTCCGCGATAATGATCCCTCGCGACATCCGCAGGATCCGCTTCGCCTGCCGGAGGACGACTTCGACTTGCCGTGCGTCCTTGCCCCAGTCGTTCGCGATCTGGGTCGCCAACGCCGATGGTTCGATCGTCGACAGCACGATCAGGCCGCCCTCCGCCTTGCTGACGATCTTGTGCGTAACGACGACAACATCACCCTCGCGCAATGGCCCGACCGACGTCTCAATGGCATCGCCGATCATCGCGCAGAGGTCGTCTCCCTCGGTGACCTCCGGGATGCCATCGACCGGCAAGATCTGCACTCCTTCCGATCTCGCAACAAGGGCATTGCCTCTTGAATCTTCCTCTGTCATGAGTGCTCCATCATCGCCACAGAAACGCAGGAACGGCGGACCAGTGTCGATGATCGCTCCATGCATGGGTCATGCGGCAGTAACCACTCCCGCGCCGCGGGATCGAGAAGCTTCCAATCCTCCGGCGTATCCAGATCATGCGCTGTGCCACGGCCCAGCACAATTTCGGCTGGCGCACCGAGCCGCGCGGCCTCTTCGACGTGTTTGGGGAGGCTGTCGGTCCCGAACTTGAACGCAAAATCCGAGATCAAGTTCACACTGGCGGCGCTGCCGCTCGCCGCACGGGGTAATCGCTCTTCGTTCAACAACAATCCATTCGTGCCACGTCCGGCCCAGTCGGACGCAAGCACGACCGGGCTCGATCGCCGGCCAAGCTCGCGCACATCGTCGACAGTGAGTAATGGAAGATCCCCGGAAAGCACGAGCAAACGCGACACCCCACGCACCATCGCCCACTCCCTTCCAAGACCGAGCGCAGCGTTCAGTCCTACCACGGAGGACGGTTGATGGATCAGCGCCACGCCGGCGATGTCCGGCAAAATGTCATCGATGAAGTCGACATCCTTGCTGATCACCATCACCCGCGATACGACACCCGACCGCATGAGCGTCGTTACCACGTGCTGAGCCATCGATTCGATCAGCGCTCGACGCTCGGACGGCTCGAACTCCGCCGACAGACGGCGTTTGCCATCGACCCGGTTTCGGACCGGCACCAGCGCGGCGATGGCACTCACGACGAACCGCCCCGGAATGCCAGGGCGGCATGGAGCACCTCCCGGGCGAGACGCTCGCGATCGTCCCGGCCACCCATGATCGTGTCCGTGACCACTACGCGCATGCCCATTGCCTCGATCGCCGACCGCTCGGATGCGTCCTGCGTGTCGATCACGAAAACATCGACGAGGTCGCGGTACAGTGCCGCCACTCCCGACGCCGACGAGTCGTGACCCAACGTGGTAAGCATTCGATCGGCTGGACCTTTCAAGGCACGGCGGCCCACGATCGGACTGACCGCGACCCGAACCGCGGAGGACCCGGCAAGCCGCTCCCGTGCGCCCGGCAGAGCGAGGATTGGCCCGATACTGACGATCGGGTTGGAGGGACAGAAGACGACCACGTCTGCCGCATCGAACGCGGCCACTGCATGCCCTGTCAGCCGCGCCTCGTCGATCCCCTTGAACATAACGCCCAGAACGTCATCTTGTTGCCGCCGGGCGACGAAATAGTCCTGGAACGCCAGCACACCCTCCGGCGTCTCCACCATGGTTGCGACACGTGAATCGGTCATGGGGAGGATCGCCGCGCGAATCCCGAGCGCCGTCGACATGTCAGCGGTGATATCGGTCAACGGCCGATTCAACGTGAGCGCGGTGGACCGCCGGATATGCGTGGCGAAATCCCGGTCACCGACCCGGAACCACGGGTCCTCTCCAAGACGGCCCAGCATCGCCAAAGCCTCGAACGTGTCGCCTGCGATACCCCAACCCGTCTCCGGATTCGCGATTCCCGCCAGTGTATACATGACCGTGTCAAGGTCCGGGGAAATGTGCAAACCCCACAGCTCGAAATCATCAGCGGTGTTGACGACAATGCTCAGGCGCTCAGGGACAAGTGTTCCAGCCAGGCCCTCTGCCAGCTTCGCTCCGCCAACGCCGCCCGCGAGTGCAACGACTCGCGTATCCAGATCCCCCCCTTGCACTCCTCTATCCTCACTCACGTTCCATTCAGGCGTGACGTCTTCTATAGCAACCGTAGCACACTGGCCGCTGATTCCTCACCAGTAAAATGGGCGGATCTGTGGCCTTGCTGACGCACTATCTCCTATACAATGACGTGGCGAATCGGACCGGGCAGCGCACCGAGCAGCGCCACAACCGGCAGGAACACTCGTTTCAGGAGATGACATGCGCAGCAACTGGCGGAGTGCCGCGGAGAGTAAGGCATGAAGGTCATCCGCTTGGACGAGGCGGCGGCTCCCCTGGTCGTGTCGCTCGATCTTGGGTCGTCGTCCATCCGGGCCCTCCTGTACGATGCGCACGGCGATCAAATCCGGGACAGCGAGACCCAGATCACGCATGACCTGCGGGTCACACATGACGGAGGCTCAGAGGGCGATGCCGTCGCCTTGTGCAACCTGGTCTGCGCATGCGTCGATGGCATCCTCGATTGGGTGGGAAACCGCGCCGCGGACATCGGCGCGGTCGCGACGTGCTGCTTCTGGCACAGCCTGCTCGCGATCGACCAGAATGGCGAACCCGTGTCTCCCGTGCTGATGTGGTCGGACAAGCGGTCCGGTCCAGACGTCCATGATCTGGCCACGCGAATACTTTCGGAGACCCTGCACGAGCGAACTGGTTGTCGTCCGCATTCCAGCTACTGGCCGGCCAAGCTGCTCTGGTTCCGGCGAACTCGACCCGAGACATGGCCAATGGTCGCACGTTGGTTGTCCTTCTCGGACTACGTCGTGCTCCGGTTCACGGGTGAAGTTCTGACATCTCTCTCGATGGCATCCGGGACCGGGTTGCTCTACATCAACGGGAACACCTGGGATGGACCGGTGCTCGACGCTGTGGATGTGGCGTCAGGCACCATGCCCCGGTTGGTCGACCGCGACATGCCGTTGCCACGCCTCCTTCCCGAGTTCGGCAGTCGGTGGCCATCGCTCGCGGGGGTGCCGTGGTATCCCGCGATCGGTGACGGGGCGGCGGCCAATGTCGGCGCGGAATGCGTTGGCACGGATCGGATCGCGATCACGGTTGGCACGTCCGCGGCGATGCGAATGATCACAGATGACGCGGCTGATCCCGCGACCTCGCGACCGGTCGTCCCACCGCGCATATGGAATTACCGCCTCGATCGGCATCGCCGCGTCGTCGGTGGCGCGCTCAGCAACGCCGGCAACGTGACGGGTTGGCTGGCCGACCATCTGGCCGACAGTGAATTCGACGACCTATCGGCGGGAGCATCCCGGATCGCGCCGGATGGACACGGACTTACCGTTCTGCCGTTTTTGGCGGGAGAGCGTTCACCGAGCTGGAACGATGCTGCCACCGGAACCTTCTCCGGCCTGCGTCTCTCGACGTCCCCGGCCGAGATCTTCCGGGCGACGCTCGAAGCAACCGCCTACCGGATCGCGGCGATCTATGATGATCTCGCGGGCCTGGTAGACGTCAACCACGAGATACACATCAACGGTGCGGCGGCGCTTAGCTCACCCATGTGGGTCCAGATCATCACGGATACACTGGGCCATGAGGTCATGGCAGCCGATGCGCAGGCAGAAGCGTCCGCTCGCGGGGCTGCCATGTGCGCCCTGGAAACGCTGGGTGTGCGTCCGGACTTGCGTGACGACGCTGACCGCATGTCCCGAATCTATACGCCGAATCCCGTTCACCACGCGATATATGCTGACGCCCGTCAGCGTCAGGGCCGGCTTGAAGCGGCGGTCAGCTCGCTTTCGTAGTGCGTCAGCTCGCATGGCTTGCCGCCTACTTCCACTCCATCGTCGAGCGTTCCGGTATCGCGGGGAAAGGGCAGCATGCCGTACCTGGAATGCTGCAGCCGTTCGCGAAGACGCGGTGGACAGGCACAGGAACGAGTCGAGAACGATCCGT
>CADCWI010000090.1 GCA_902806355.1 uncultured Thermomicrobiales bacterium
CCGGGCATCTTGTCCCGCCGCGCGCCGGACGACCTCGGTCGTGCGATCGGTCGAACCGCCGTCAACGACAAGGATCTCCGTGACCGCGTCCGGTTGCGCCATCAGCCCTTCCAGGCAGGGTCCGAGCCGATGCTCCTCGTTCAGGACCGGCACGATCACGGTGACTGTTCCCGCCGACGCATCGGTGGAACTCATCGTCGGGATGCGCGATCCGGACGCGGTCATTACCAACCGGACCACGACGCGCATCGCCGCCACGATCTGCATCCCCAGCATGATCACGAGCGCCGCAGCACTCAGTCGCCTCACGACGCTCGCTCCGCGCCCGTCGATGTGAAGCCCCTCGCCGTCAGCGCACGCGAGACAAGATCTCGGACTGTCGGCCAGGTTGGGAACGAATCGAACGGCAGCATGTGATCTCCGGCGATCTCGTGATAGGCAACGAGACCCTGTGTCTTGCCGACGAGGCGACGGGTGTGCCTGGGCAGCGCAACCGTGTCCTGATGTCCCTGGATGATTAGTGTCGGTACCCGAAGTGTCGCCGCCACCCGTTCGCCTTCCGCTCCGATCTTGCGGAGCTCATCGAGCATCGCCGTCGACATCCGCGATCCGGTTCGCAACGACGCCTGGACGGATTCGTCGCTGATGTCAAGACCGGGCATCGTCTGTTCGAACCACGTTCGAATTTCGGGATCCGAGAAATCCGTCTTCCCGAAAGGCAGGAGCTCTTTCTTGAAGCGCTTGACCAGCGGCAAGGCGATCGCACGCCGGTCCGCCATCCGGAGATGCGGGGCGAGCAGGATCATGAGATCAGGTGGGTGGACAGCCGCCTGGAGCAGGGCAACCGCGCCGCCCATCGAGAAGCCGATCAGGATCGTTCGCTCATATCGCTCAACATGTTCACGCCACCGTGCGGTCCCGGTCTCCTTCCAGATACGCGCGGTCATCTCGCCAAGCTGCCCGATCTCCGCCCCCATGCCCCGCTGCAGCATCGCGTGCGCGTCGATCCCCAGCCCGGCGAGCACATGCGCCAGCGGACGCATCTCGTCAGGCGTGCCAGTGAATCCGTGCACCAGCAAGGCACCGTTCCGATGATCGCCGTCTCCCTCGTGAAGAATCGAGAAGGGCCGAAAGCGTTCCTGTTGATACCAGTCGTTCATCTGTCCCCATCGGTCACGCCGCGCAAGGACGCGCACCAGGATCGTGCATCCGGACCGCACGTATCATCGTTCCCGTTCCATACTGACACACGTACGTTCCCCTGTATCGTGCAGGCCGTGCAAGAGATGATCCACGCACGGTCGCACGGTGATCGCCATGCGCTTCCCGGACGTCGAGTCATTGCTCTCGTACTCACACGTACATACCGGAAACGGACCCCAACTCATGCGCATCGTCGTTATCGGCAGCGGTTTCGGAGGTCTCGCGGCAGCGATCCGGTTGTCCGCGCGTGGACATGATGTGACAATCCTCGAAAAACGCGACAAGCCGGGTGGACGTGCCTACGTCTACGAGCGGGACGGCTTCACCTTCGATGGCGGACCGACCGTGATTACCGCGCCGTGGATGCTCGGCGACCTATTCGCGCTCGGTAATCAGGCGATCGACGAAGTCCTGACGATCGTTCCGATCGATCCGTTCTATCGCATCTTCTTCGATGACGGCACATCGTTCGACTACAGCGGCGACGGCGACCTGATGGAGCGGAGGATCTTCGAGCTGACCGGCTCGCAATCCGACGTCGAGGGGTACCGGACGTTTGTCGGGATGTCGGAGAAAATCTTCGACAAGGGGTTCACCGAGCTTGTCGATCAACCCTTCCTGCACGTCTCGGACATGGTCAAGGTCGCGCCGGATCTGATTCGTCTCCAGAGCTACCGGACGGTGTCGGGGTTGATCGGCCGCTATGTCGAGGACGAGCGCCTGCGCCAGGTCCTGACGTTCCACCCCCTGCTGGTCGGCGGCAATCCATTCCAGACGACGAGTATCTACACCCTGATCCATCACCTGGAGCGAACCTGGGGGATCTGGTTCGCCATGGGCGGCACGGGCGCGATCGTCGACGCGTTGGCGCGGCTCTTCGCCGGTATGGGCGGCACGCTCCGGCTCGATGCGGAAGTCGGCGAGATTCGCCTCGACGATGGCCGGGCAACCGGCGTGACGCTCAAGAGTGGCGAGGAGATCGACGCCGATATCGTCGTCTGCAATGGCGATGTCGCCGGAGCCTACCAGTCCCTGCTCCCCGCGCGTGCCCGCAAGAAGTACACGGATCGTCGCCTGGCCCGGATGCGGTACTCGATGTCGCTGGTCGTGATCTACTTCGGGACGGACCGCCTCTATCGTGGCACGGACGGACCCGCGATTGCCCATCACGACATCATCCTCGGCCCCCGGTACAAGGAGTTGCTGCACGACATCTTCCGGCGCAAGCACCTGGCGGACGATTTCTCGCTCTATCTCCACATGCCGACGATCACCGATCCAGGCCTCGCTCCCGACGGCTGCGAGGCGTTCTACGTGCTGGCCCCGGTTCCGCATCTGGGAGGATCGACCGATTGGGCACGGGCGGCGAAGCCGTATCGCGACCGGATCATGGGTTTCCTCGAGGAGAGATACCTTCCCGATCTTTCGAAGCACATCGTGACGGAGCACATGATCGATCCCCGACACTTCCAGAACACGCTCAACTCGTACCTCGGGTCGGCGTTCTCCGTCGAGCCGATCCTGACCCAATCCGCGTGGTTCCGGCCGCACAACCGTTCGGAGGACGTCGACAATCTCTATTTCGTTGGCGCGGGAACTCACCCGGGAGCGGGACTCCCGGGTGTGCTCAGCTCCGCCAAGATTGCTGACGACCTCATCGCGGAAGCCGGTGCCGTGCGCTGACGCGCCATGGGTGTTGCCGCGGGTGGTTCAGTCGTACCGGACCAGCATTGTGGAAGCGGATATGTTGTAGTGGCTGGTCTTGTGCCAGCCAACGGTCGCCCCCATCGAAACCAGAGAGCCGAACACATTGGCCGGCGCCAGACCGGCCAAATGGGTCCTACGCCGGGCACAGGATGCAGCTGCGCCGCATAGGGCAGATACACGATCTGCCCCTACGAGACACAACGTGATTCCGTAAGGTAGCTCCCCAAAGTCGATAGTCAAACCATTGAACGGATGCGTTCTATTCAGACCCGTTCATCGTACTGATCGACTGCCCTAGCGAGTCGCATCACCGCGGACGTTCGAGCGGCCCCGCCAGGCACCGTTGCCCGTGGTGAACCGGCGCTGGTACCGGGCCGGTTCGCGTAGACCGTTGCCCATGCCTGGCGCATCGACCGCGGCCGTCTCAAGAATCGCCCCTGCCGCCGCAACCTCCGACTCGTCGGGAACCGCGTCCTCCTCGTCGTCGGAGAGATAATCCTCGTCCCGGTCGTCATCCGCCCAGGTCCCGTTCGAACTTGCCAGATCAGGTATGGCCTGGATGACGAGCGGATGCTGGGCATTGAGCTCGGTGGTCACGAGCTCCTGGCCTTGCCCGTTGATCGTCTGCCGTTTCGTCAGGATTCCCTTGCGCAGGAACTCCATGACCTTCGCCTCGATATGCTCCGACGGGAGCCGGTTCCGATCGAGGAACCGCCACAGCGTCCGGCTCATGTGACTCTGGGTCGGGACGAAACCTTCGTGGAGCTGCCTGATATAGGTGTCGATCGCCTGGATCACCGCAACGTCGACATCCGCCGACTGGGTCATCTCGATCGTGTCGGATTCGCCCGCCGCGGCGACGAGGTCAGGGCTGATCGAACCGGGAACGCCGCAAATCACCACACGCTTGCCGAGCCGGTTGCGGAGTGACGTCACGAGACGGATGAAATCCTTGTCGCCCGTGAAGAGGAGGAAGATCTCGATATCCGGCCGTACCAGCGCGGTGTTGATGATATCGATCACGAGATTGAGGTCGGAGCGCGAGGTGATCTTGTCCCGACCGGTTGCATCGCGGCTTCGCTTCACTGGGTAGTGATGCAGCTCGAACCCCGCAACGTCGAGTCGTGTTCTGACATGGGGCGGATGCTGATCGAAATCCGCATAAGCCCGCGCGACGGACATCAGCCCGTACTGCAGGGCCTTGTCCCGCCAGCTCAAGGGATCGGGTTCGCGCCCGAACGAGTTGATCGTGGAGTAGCGAATATTCTCGAAATCGATGAAAACGGCGACTTCCTTGGGAGTAACCTCATTGTCGCCTGGCCGGCTGCCGTGTGTATCCACCGCCATCTATAAGCCTCCACTACGAGAATCGATGTTTCGTGGCTTTTGCATTGACTACCTAATGTGATTGACAGATCGATTCCGAAGAAAACTGGAAGGTTGTGATTCGCTCCTTCCTCGAGTGTGTATCTTTCTTCATCTCTCGAAGGACTGAACCAGGTTCTCGCCCTGAGCGCCCATCCGTAACACGCGTAAGTAAAAGGAATGCCAGGGGAGAGCACAACCTCGAATCTGACGTCTCCATCCAATGCGTTACGCCGCTTCACCAACAGCGGCGGTGGCTTATCGATTGCACCACGAAAGGTGGCCCGCACCGCACTCATTCCATCGGTGGTGATTGCAGACCCAACTTACTATCTCGCCCGCAAGACCACGTGAAACCACCCCGCGTGATGATGTAACGAGTGTACCATCGGCAAGGAGCGCCGCCGGCGCCCCCGCCCTGTAGGTCTCAGGATTCGGCCGCAATCACGGCGGCGCCCACCACCCCGGAGTTATCGCCAAGCGCCGCGCGGACGATGTCTACCTCTTTGCCGGCGTTCGGGAACGACTCGCGGCGTGTCACCCGCTCGACCACATCGAACAGTTCGTCGAGGGCCTCGATCACCCCGCCGCCGAGGATGATCCGCGTCGGGTTGAGGAAGTTGACGATCGATGCCAGCCCAAGTCCGAGATACTCCCCGGCGCTTGTCACGATGCGCAGCGTGACCTCGTCCTTCGCGGCGACCGCCTTCTTCAGCACGCCGGATCGCATCGCGGCGCCAGAGGGCCGGGCGGGATCGACATCCGGCATTAACTCGGTCAGGATCGACTTCTGCCCGCGTCGCAGTTCACCCAGCAGCGCGTTCGTGATCGCCGTTCGCGACGCGTACGCTTCGAGATGACCACGCCCGCCACAGCCGCAGATCCGGCCATCGACATCAATCATCGTGTGACCAAGCTCTCCGGCATTGCCGGTCGCGCCGCGAACGAGCTCGCCACCGCGGACGATCGCGCCACCGATCCCCGTGCCGACGAACACGCACAGGAAATCGTCGACGTCCTTGCCGGCCCCGAACCGCGCTTCGCCGATCGCGGCGATATGGACGTCGTTGCGGAGCGCGGCCTTGACGCCATACCGGTCGTTCAGGCGTTTGGCGATCGGGAGATCGACAACGGACCGGCTCAGGTTCGCCGTGCCGACGAGGATGCCACTGTCGGGATCGACCTGCCCGGCGATCCCGACCCCTATCCCCTCGATGTCCTTCACGGACTTCTTCGCATCCTTGAGCGCGGCGTCGCACGTTCCGTAGATGCGCTCCATCAGCTCATCAGGACCATCGTTCGCACTGGTCTTGTTCTTTCCGGTGCCGACGACCTTGCCCGAATCAACATTGACGACCGCGGCGAGAACCTTGGTTCCTCCGAAATCGACCCCGATCGCGAACCGTGCCACGTGACTCCTCCCGTCGTGTTGCTTCTGCTTCCCGCGCCAGATAGCATGGGACCTGTTAGGCTCCTGCGTCGTACGCTTCGATCACCCGGCCAAACGCTTCCACGCTCGCCGGCGTGCAGGGATCGATGCCGCAGATCAGGTGACCGAAGCCGAGTTTCCGGAACGAGTCCATCATACCCGCCTTGCTGTCGATGTCGCCCTCCAGTGCGTCCGGCCGGCTGCCCGTATAGCCGTCGAGCGCGATATTGAGCCCGACAGTGCGGACGACGGTCTTTGGGTCTCGGTCCAGCTCCTCGCAGGCTTCATCGAGCTTCTCAAGCTGGGAAATGACCTGTTCCGTGCTGTTGTGCCAGCCGGTGTTCCAGGCATCGGCGTACCGGGCGAGCAGGCGCAGCATGCGCGGGCCGTTCGACCCGATCAGGATGGGAGGACCAGCCGGTCGTGGTCCACGCGGCAGGTTGAGGGCCTCGTTGGCCTGGTAATACTCTCCCTGGAAATCCACCTTGCCATTCCGGAGCAACGGGTGAATGATTTGCATCGCCTCCTCGAATCGCGATACACGCGGCTCGAACGGGATGCCGAAGTTGTCGTATTCCGGCTTGTGCCACCCGGCACCGAGCCCGAGGATGAACCTGCCGCCACTGATGTCCTCGATCATCTCCGTCATCTTGACGATCACGCCTGGGTTCCGGTACGCCGTGCATGCCACCATCGGCCCGATCTGCAGGTTGGGAACAGCAGCCGCCACCCCCGCCATCATCGTCCAGGCGTCCCAGGAACCCCGGAAGCCCTTGTCCTTGTCGCCGTAAAGGAAGTGGTCGGCGAACCAGAGGGCCTCGAATCCGACATCCGCCGCCATCTTGCAGATCTCGACCACGTCGCTGAAGTGCGGTGTACCGCCGAACGCGGCCTTCTCCGACACCGGCACCATCAGCCCAAGACTCCCCGTGCGTGTACTGGCGGGCCAGTGGCCGGTCGCGATCAGGTCGGAACCTCGATTGTGCAACGGGCCATCTCCACCGGAACCTTGCTCAGCCATCTGGCTATCCCTCTCGTGTTGCATGACTGTTCGGCGGTGCCGGTCGTGTACGGACGCACGGAAACGTTCCGCGCCACGACCCCATGTCGATGGAGACGCAGAACCCGCACCACGCTACCCCACTCCCGCCGGCATTAGTAGGGGCAGACCTCCGTGTCTGCCCAGTGAAGCGAAGCTTCACGTGGTCGATGCCCCATTGCTAATCCTGGTTTCGCCTGGCACAGATGAGCTTCCGTTTGCGCCGGATGGCAAACGAGCACGCTATCGACGCCCCCGGCGAACACACGATGCAGCTGCTGGGTTTCCCTCTACGGCGTCGTGTCACATTTCACCTATTCGAGGCTCATTCTTCGCAAACGCCAGGTGCAGAGCAGCAGCGACACAGCGCAGATCACCGCGATCGTGATCACGACCGTCGATTCCGAGGAGAGCTGCGGGATCGTAAACCGGCGATCATCGACCAGCCGGATGAAATACGACTGGGTGTACTGGCGGATGCTGATCGCGCGAATTCCGGGCAGGAACCGGGAGAGCGCCGATTCCCAGACGAACACGTAGAACACTCCGACCAGGAGTGCCCGCTGGATCACCATGCTGAGGAGCATGAACAACGAGCCGAAGCCGATAATCGCGACGAGGCTCGCGAGCAGGGCTGGCACCAGAAGGTCCCGCATCTCCTCGATATTGCCCCACGACACGATCAGCCACGTGAGCACGATGCCTGTCCAGATGATCGGCACCGCCACGGCGAGCACGGCCAGGAACTTCTGGACCACGATCGTGAAGCGGCTGATCGGCTTGAGCGCGATGTACTGAAGCGTCCGGTCCTCGATCTCGTCTCCGATCGCCGCGGTCGCCAGCACCAGCGTCGCCAGCGGCAGCAAGGTCGCCGCGATAAAGTTGAGGAAGATGTTCTCGGCAAAGATCGACCGCAGGTCGCGAACGTCGGGCTGCTCCGGAACCAGTCGCGGGATCAGCGCGAACAGGCAGGAGAGGAACGCGATCCCGATCACTACGTACAGGATCTTCGAGCGCAGGAACTGCCGGATCGTCAACCCGGTGATCGTGAAGGGAACCGTCATGAGGCTA
Source organism: uncultured Thermomicrobiales bacterium (assembly GCA_902806355.1). Next base: position 7,815 of record CADCWI010000090.1, read on the forward strand.
TTGCTCCATCAGGTACGAGAACACGGAGGTCAGCGACTCATCGGTTGCCTGAATTTCATAGAGGCGGATCCGCTCCCGTTGCGCGGCGACGGGCACGGCCTGGTAGAACGTTCGCACGTCGTTCGTCGCCGCGATGATCCGGTCGTTATGATCGATCCGGACCGAGAGCACCATCGGCTGGCCGATCAGGGCCGCGGCTAGCCGCCGCGGATCGGAGGCACGGATCCTCACCTCGTGATCGTGCTCGTCGATCCGGTCGCGGATCGCCCGGAAATCCCCGGCGGCGGCCAGTTTGCCGTTGATGATGACGAGGATGTTCTGGGCGAATCGCTCGACCTCGACCAGCACATGGGACGACACCACGACCGTTTTGCCGGCGTCCCCGAGATCGCGGATCAGCCGGATCAGGTGCGCCCGCTGAACCGGGTCGGTCCCGTTCAAGGGTTCATCCATCAGGATCACATCGGGGTTGTGCACCAGCGCCCCCGCGACCTTGATCCGTTGCCGCATCCCCTTGGAGTACCCGCCGACCTTTCGTTGCGCCGCACCCTGCATGTCGACGAGGTCGATCACCCGCTCGACAGCCTCATCGAGGCGCGGCACCTTCTGGAGTCGTGCATTCAGGCGCACGAATTCACGGCCAGTCAGGAAGGGGTAGATCACCTCGTGCTCGGAGACCAGCCCGAGATTGCGATACGCCGTCGGGCGGCCACGCGCCGGCTGACCCTCGATCGTGACTCGGCCGGTGGAGGGAGCCTGCAGGCCCGCCATCATCTTGAGGGTTGTCGACTTCCCCGCGCCGTTGGGCCCGAGCAATCCGGTGATGCCAGGGCCGATCCCGAACGTGACGTCGGAGACGGCGACGATATCGCCGTACCACTTCGAAACCTTCTCAAGCTCGATCGTCGCCTGTTCACCCGTGCTCAACCCGGCCATCGTTCCGCGCTTGGCATCATCGCTCGCCCGTTCGCTGGCCCCTCGCCCGTTACTTGCCGGCTGCTCGGCGGTGACGATCCGCTCGCCTGATCTCCCGGTGGGCCGTGTCGTCGGTGTGCTCATGGGTCAAGCCTCATCCCGCGGTACGTATCGCCAGCGCATGATTGCGACGCTGATCACCGCAAGCGCAAGGACGTAGATCACATAGGTCTGCAGTGAAAAGCCGGCACGCTCTATGACGGGGTCCTGAACGTCCCCGAAGAGGTGACTGGAGATGCCCTCGAACACGTTGACCATGCTGCCGAAGATTGCGTATCGGCTCCACTCCTCGTCCTGCAACAGCTCCATCGCCGTCACCGCCATGGCCGAAACCAGCGTGAAGCCGATCACGATCACCGTGATAGCGACCGCCCGACGGTTGGTGAACGACGAGATCATGAGACCGCCGGTGCCGAGCGTCAGGGCGATCAGCGTCCCGAGCAGGATCACCCGGCCGAGATCGCCGACGTTGTCCTGCATCGCCCGCCAGGGAGAATCGGCGACGAGCTGGCGGCCCAGCCAGAGCACGACCGCCGGCACGACGGAGAGCGTCATCGTCAGGACCGTCATTGCCGCGACCTTGGCGAACACGTAGTCCGAGCGCGAGATCGCCCGCGAAAAGTAGAGCGGCAGGGTCCGCTCCTGCTTGTCGACGCAGATCATCTCCGGCGCGGCCGTAGCAACGAAAATCCCCACGATTAGAAAGATCGAGGTCATGTATCCGGAATATGACGCGAAGTTGACCTGTGGCGCGATCGCGCTGATCCCGATCATCACGATCAGGGGCACGATTGCCGCCGTATAGAGCAGGAATGGCAACACCTTTGCCGTCCAGCTCTTGCGGATCCCGAGCGCCCGCTTGATCGAGTACCCATAGAGCGAGCGGACCGCCTGTGACCGGCCGAGGCGCGGCCCGGTGTAATGGGCGTATCCACGATCGAAGACCTCGCCGTACCGCCCCGGCGATGGCGTCGGCTGGTAACCGGAGCCCGGAGTCGACGCGTTGCCGGACGCGCTATTGCTCGACATGGTTGGCCTCCCTCGCCGCCTCGACATCGCCGAGGTAGATGTCTTCCAGCGTCTTCGATCGCGACCGTATTCCGCGCAAGGCGGCTCCCTGGTGGACCGCGAGGTCCCGGATCAGGTCGTACACACGCTCATCGCTGGCTTCGACGATCATTTCGTCGCGTCCCATATCCAGGTCGCCCTGCCGAACCCCGACGCCCTCCCGTTTCAGGACCGACGCGAATGCCCCGTAATCACCGTCGATCCGGACGACGATCTCGCCCCCGATCGTGCCGAGGTCATCGAGTCGCTGGGACGTGACGAGACGGCCACCATCGAGAATCACGACGTAATCGCAGACCCGCTCGATATCCTCGAGGATATGCGACGAAAAGACGACCGCGATCCCCAGGCTCTTGTAGATCCGCTCGACAAGCTCCAGCATGTCCTCACGGCCCTGGGGATCCATCCCGGCGGTCGGCTCGTCGAGGAAGACGAGGTCGGGGTCATGGACGATCGCCTGCGCGAGCTTCACCCGCTGTCGCATGCCGGTCGAGAACCCCTTGATCAGCCGGTATCGCTCCTCGGACAAGCCCACCTGGTAGAGCACATCGGCTGCTCGCTGGCGTGCCTCGCGTGCCGGCAGGCCACTCATCTCCGCCATATGGGCGACGAAATCGGCGGCTGTCGTGGCCATCGGCAGGGCATCGGCCTCCGGCATGTAGCCCACATGCTCCCGCACCTTCGTGCCCTGGGTCTGGGTGTCGAATCCGACGACGCGGGCGGAGCCCGCATCCGGTTTCGAGAGGCCCAGCAGGGTCCGGATCAGCGTGGTCTTTCCCGCTCCATTCGCTCCCAGCAAGCCAACCGATGCGCGTGGGATCGAGAGACTGACGTTATCGAGCGCGAGCAGCCGCCGGAATCTCTTGCTGAGCCCTCGCACCTCGATCACGCCTTCATTGGACACCGTCGGTGGTGCAACGCCAGCGTCCCGGGTCACCATGTCATCGTTCCAGTCCATTCAGTACGCAACAGGCAGGAAAGCTCATGAGCATGCGAACGCTCGAATGTCTGGAAGCGCATGCAACGTCGTTCGGTTTCTCTGCCCGGCTTCTCGATCAATTCAGGGTGCACCCCGCCGCCGGCCATGCATCGAGTGACGTCCTTGACCTTGGCTGCCGATATTCGAGTCTACCAGCAGCCGAATGGGTTGATGTGTCGAAAGCGTTGCGAATCCATGGCGGTGCGACGGAAATGACGATCGACTGGCCGCATGGGCAGGCGCATCCCTGGCCAATCTCCGGGTACACCGGCTTCCATGACCGTCCTACGCTAGGGACAGCCGGTTTCCTCCAACACTCTTGCTTGCACAGGCGGAGGGGACGGCTATCCAGAACGGGCGGATGTCGTCCAGCGTTTCGATCGGGCAGAGCAGCGCACCGAGCATCGCACCGTCACATTCATTTCAGGAGTCCCACCATGAGCGAAGACCCTCAGCTTTCAACTTTCGGCGAGCAGTTCGCGGATGCCGTGGAGCGTGTCTCCCCGGGTGTGGTGACCGTCCACGGTCGCCGGCGCCTTCCGGGCACGGGCATCGTGCTGAACGTCGATGACACCAGCGCCGTGATCGTCACCGCCTCGCATGTCGTCGAGCGCGAGGACAACCTCTCGATCTACCTCGCCAGCGGCACGAAGGTTCCCGCAACCTTGCTCGGCCGCGATCTCAGCCGTGACCTGGCTGTGCTTCGTGCCGAGACAACGAACCTTTCCTCTGTCTCGGATCGTCCGCGCCTGCCCCGTGTCGGTACGATCGTGATGGCGGTTGGACGGCCATGGGCGGTGACGCCCCAGGCGACGCTAGGCACCGTCAACGCCGTCGGTCAGATTCATTCGCGGCGTGCCGGTGGGATTCAGCTGATCCACACCGATGTCACGATGCTGCCCGGCTTCTCTGGTGGCCCGTTGATCGATGGAGCGGGATATGTCGCAGGCATCAACACGTCCGGGCTGCTCAGGATGGCCAACATCACCATTCCGATCGATCAGGTCCGGGCGGTCAGCGCGGACATCCTGGCATACGGCCACGTGCGTAGCGGGTGGATTGGCGTAACCGTGCAGCCGGTGACGCTGCCAGCCCACGCCCAGGGTGAAACGGAGGAGAGCGAGTCCGGGCTGCTCGTTTCCGGCATCGCCGCGGATAGCCCCGCGGCCAACGCAGGGCTTCTCGTGGGTGATATTCTGGTGTCAGTGGCGGAAGCACCGCTCGGAGACGCGACCGACCTCAAGCACGCTCTCGGCAGCGAACAGATCGGCCAGGCACTCGAGCTCGGGATACTGCGCGGGGGGTCACGCCAGGCACTTTCAGTCACTCCTGTCGAACGACCCGACCCGGCAAGCTGACCCATGCATCATCCCTCGTTGACCATTGGCACCTCGCCATTCATCACAAGGTAGACCGCCTCATGCCTACTCCATCGACGGCAACCCGGCCCGTCCCGCTGATCACGGTGGGTACCCGAACCGCACCGGCCTCCAACCTGGCCCGGATCCCGATGCCGGGAGCCGCCCGCCGCGTCATCGGGATCGTCGCCGCATACCCGTCGCTGCGAGCCGGGCTCGGCACGCTGATCCAGCAGGATCCTGGCTTCATGGCGTCCGCGATCTCACCCGACACGATCCTCGCTTGGAGCCAGATGCCGGCGACATCGACGATGGCGGACATGGACGTCCTGTTGATCGACCCCCGGGACCTGGCGCCAGAGATCCTGAACGTCATCGTTCAGCTCGCGCAGGGGGAGGACATCCCCCTGCTCTGGCTTGGCCACCATGGCCGCCTGCCAGACGCCGCAAGGGCCAACGTTCCCGGCGGGATGATCTCCCCGCATGCCGATGGAGACACGCTGATCGCGGCCATCCGCGCGACCAGCGTGGGTCTTCGCATAATCGATCCGGAACTGGAGACGGAATTAGGTCCCCCCGCTGGGTCCGCGCTGACCGCTCCCGTGTCCGGGACGGTGCAGCCGCTGAGTCCCCGCGAGCACGAGGTGCTGGAGCTGGTGGCGTCCGGTCTTCCGAACAAGGCAATCGCGCGGACACTTGGCATCAGCGATCACACGGTGAAGTTCCATGTCAGCTCGGTATTGACGAAGCTGGACGCCGGAAGCCGCACCGAGGCCGTTACGATCGCCAGCCGCACGGGCGTCCTCTCGTTGTAGGGTACAAACCACCTATCGACTCGTCCCGGATCAGTATACAATGCCGCTTGCAGGACCATCGCTGCGGCAGAGCGACACCACCGTACCGTAGAGGCAGACCCATAATGCCGCCAGTGTGTGTGGCATTATGCTTGGGCCTGATCTCCCTTGACATGGGAAGATGCGGCTGCGCCGCATAGGGCAGATACACGATCTGCCCCTACTGCAGCATGGTGGGTGAAAACGGGACGCTATCCAATTTTGTAGGGGCGATCCTCCGTGATCGCCCGGCGTTGGCCGCCCATGAACGGCGACCACACAGGGTCGCCGCTACCGGGAGACCCTGTTCCGCAAGGACAGGCACATCTGGTTGCGGGGCATCGTCAAGTAGGACGCTGCCTGTCACCGAGGCTTGGGTAGGCCTAATGCGCCTTGCGTGGATCCAGCGCGTCCCGAAGCCCATCCCCGATGTAGTTGATCGCCAGCACCGTCAGGAAGATCAAGGTTCCCGGGATCAGCGCCTCATGCGGATAGAGCTCGAGATAGTCCTTCGCCTCGAAGAGCATCCTCCCCCACGTCGGCACATCGGACGGAAACCCCAAACCCAGGAACGAGAGCGCGGACTCGGTGATAATCGCGCTGCCGACCTCGAGCGTCGCCGCGACGATGATCGGGCTCAGCACGTTCGGCAGGATGTGCCGGTTGATCAGGTTCGAGCGGGTCGCGCCGACCGAGCGCGCGGCCTCGACGAACTCCTTCTCCTTGACCGATAAGACGCTCGCCCGGACGAGCCGTGCCGTCGGCATCCAGGCCAGGCAGCCGATCACGAGCACGATCAGCAGGAACACGCCGAAGTTCGCCGAGCCGAACCTCTCCTCGCCGAAGGTCTTCATCGATTCGCCGAACAGGTAAGTGATCAGCAGCAGCAGCGGGAGCTGAGGCAAGGCGATGAACAGGTCGGTGATCCGCATCAGCAGGCTGTCGGCGAACCCACCGAAGAACCCGGCGATCGCGCCGACCAGCGTCCCGATCGAGATCGCGACCAGCGCCGCCACCAATCCGACTGAGATCGAGATCCGCCCGCCGTACAGGAGCCTCGCGAGGATGTCCTGCCCGACAGAATCCGTCCCCGCAAGGTGGGACAGGGACGGTGCCTCACCGGCCGCGTAGGCGAACGGGGAGTTGACGGCCTCGTCGTACACCAATGGTCCGACAAAGGTGATCAGCGTGAACGCCGTGAAGATCACCAGCCCCGCCATCGCCAGCTTGTGCTTCCGGAACTGTGTCCAGGCGTTGTTCCAGAGCGATCGCTGCTGGCGCACCCGGCGATCCAGCGGAGATCTGCCCCCCTCAGCCTCGGCCGCCGCTGCCAGGGTCGGCAGCGATCCTTCCGAGCCGGGTACCCTGCTGTCTTCCGGGTTCGTGACCATTCGTCCTGTCGCCATCTATGCGGCCTCCGATCGTGGAGCGAGGATAGAGCGGATCGTTGCGTCGATGATCCAATCCGGTAGTGCGGGCCCGGACACGAAGCCCATAACCCTCGGGGCCCGTGTCGTCTGCTCCAGGGTTCTCCCGCGAGGAGTCATCAGTGGTAGGTGATCCGCGGATCGAGAAGCGCGTAGAGGATGTCGGCGATCACGTTGAAGAGGACGACCAGGACCGACACGCCAAACGTGATCGCCATCACGACGGGAACATCCTTGGAGTTGATGCCGTCGATCAGCGCCCGGCCGATCCCCGGAACCCGGAAGATCTGCTCGGTGATAACCGCGCCCCCGACCACGCCCGGGAGCTGGAGCGCGATGATGGTAATTACCGGGATCATCGCGTTGCGCATGGCATGAAGGACGATCACCGATTGCTCCCGAAGCCCCTTGGCGCGCGCGGTCCGGACGTAATCCTGGTTGATTGTCTCCAGCATCGACGCGCGCACGAACCGTGTCAGCTGGGCTGACCCAAAGAGCGCCAGCACGGTCACCGGCATGATGGATTGCTTGACGTTTGGCCAGAATCCTTGCACCGTTCCATCGTAGACAAAGTTCAGCCAGTCGAGCTGCACGCTGAACAGCAGGATCAGCAGCAGCCCGGAGAAGAACGTCGGGATGCTGAAGCCGAAGAACGCAAACGTCGTGGCGATCTGGTCAAACCAGGAGTATTGCTTGATCGCCGAGATGACGCCGACCGGAATCGCGATCAGAACGCCGATCAAGTAGGCCGACCCGACAATCTGGAGCGTGACACCGAGCCTGCCGAGCACGTAATCCTTGACCGGCACGCGGGATGTCAGCGATTCACCCCAGTCGAAGTCGATGAAATAGGACTTCGCCCACTTGAAGTACTGAACGTAGAGCGGGTCGTTCAGCCCCCAGCTCTCCCGGATCCGCTCCCGGACCTCGGGCGACACGTTCGGGTTGGTCGCCAGGCCGCCGAGCGGGTCGCCGGGCGCAAGGTACAGGATCGAGTAGATGATCATGCTGATCGCGATCAGGGTGATGATCGAGATCAGGCCACGGCGTATGAGATATCGGCCCACGACGGTCTCCTTGCGGGGAAGGCTCGTGATCGCGGTGACCAGCCTGTGCATGCAATGCACGTCGCCGCGACGCGAATGAATCGGACGTGAAGGATGGACGAATCGGCCTGCACGATCACCGTTGGCCGTGCCGCCGTCATGAGCTAGGGTGCGGTGGGTGCGAGAGCGTAACGCTGCCTTCGACGCATGGAATCGGGAAAATGCTACGCGCCGCCCATGGTGAAGTCAAGGTCGGAGGAGAGACGCAACGGCGCCTGGTACATGAATCACCGGTCGACCGTTCAGTGCATCTTCCAAAACTTGGGCATATAGCCCAAAATGTCGCCGCGTGCGTCTTCCGGACGAACAGAGTATGCACAATCGATACCGGATTCTTCTGGCATCGCGCCGTGGCCGGCAAGGAGTCCAACATTGCCAGCTCGCGACCGGAGCCTACCGGGGCGTGACCCGATCAAGGCTCGGCTGGACCAGCTCGACGGCGGTCTGATCGTCTCGTGCCAGGCCCGGCCAGGCAACCCGCTGCACGGCCCTGAGCCGATCGCGCTGCTGGCGAGGGCGGCGGAGCTGGGCGGCGCCCGCGGGCTGCGCATCGAATCAGCGCGGGACATCACCGCGGTGCAACGCGTCTCGACCTTGCCGATCATCGGCATCCGCAAGACCGAAAGCGCTGACAGCCCCGTCGTCATCACCCCCACGCGCGGCAGCGCCCGGGAGATCCTCGCGACGGGAGTGGATCTCGTCGCGCTGGACGCGACAGACCGCCCGCGGCCAGGAGGTGAAGCCCTCCGCGACGTCGTCCGCGAGATCCATCGCCATGGCGCTGTCGCGCTCGGCGACCTCGCCACGATCGATGATCTCGGTCCGGCGGTCCGCGCCGGCGTCGACGCGGTCGGGACGACCCTCAGTGGCTACACCGCCGAAAGCCCGGCCAGCACGGATCCGGATTTCGACCTGCTCCGGTCGCTTGTCAAGCACGCCCCGGTCCCGGTCTTCGCCGAGGGTCGTTTCTGGACCCCGGATCAGGTCGTCGAGGCGTTCGCGCTCGGCGCCTCGTTCGTGGTTGTCGGCACGGCGATCACCAACCCAATGGCCATCGCGTCGCGTTTCACCGCGGCGATCGACCGGTTCACCCACCCGGAGCGGTAGAGCGTGCGGGTCAGGGCAGGTGTGATTCCGGGCGGAGACAAAAGGCTGTCTCCCATACCCGCGATCGGGCATCTCGACAGGGAGAGTATCGTCAGGACATGCGCCAGCGTCCGGCCTCCCCGGAACCTTATGGTAGACTTCGCCGTTGCGTGCCACATCGGCACGGCGTCCGAACCGCGACCTTTGCGGCAGACGACACCAAAAGTCGCATCCTGTTGAGGGTGCAACCGAACTAGCGATCAGGCTTGCCGTCAGGCTTGCAGGAAGTAGGAGTCACGAACTCACCATGGCAGCTGAGGTGATTCTGAGGGCCGAACCGCGGACCGTTCTCGGCAAAAAGGTCAAGCGGCTTCGCCGCGAAGGTCTGGTTCCGGGCGTTGTCTACGGACCGGTTCTCAATGAAACCGTTTCCGTTTCCGTCAATCGCCGGGACTTCGAGAAGTTCTTTGCGAAGAACGGGCATTCCACTGTCGTGTCCCTCACCTGGGAAGGCGGTAACCAGCCCGTCCTGATCCGCGAGGTACAGATCGATCCAGTCACGCGCGCGCCGTTGCATATTGACTTCTTCGCGCCGAATATGCGCCAGAAATTGCGACAGTCGGTCCCGCTGGTCATGCACAACCCGAACGAGGATGCAGCCGGCGTGCTCCAGACCGTGCTGACGGAGGTCGAAGTCGAAGCACTTCCGGCAGACCTTCCGCACCAGATCGACGTCGACATCCACAACCTGATCGAGGTCGGCGACACGGTTCGAGTCGCCGACCTGACAGTGGAGGGGAACGTCGAATTCATCACGGATTCCGAAGAGCTCATCGCGTCGATTGTCGCTGAGGCGGTCGAGGAAGAGCCGGAGGAAGTCGAAGCGGCTGAGGGCGAGGAAGCTGAAGGCGAAGAAGGTGCCGAAGCTACCGAAACCGAAGGCGGCGAAGACGGCGGCGAGGAATCCAGCGACTCGTAAGCCCCTTCTCCTGGATGTGTTTCGCGTCCAACGCTCGGCAGAACAGCCCGGGGCAAATGCCCCGGGCTGTTCTGTGTCGTCCATGCTTGGTCTCATGAGGAGAGGTGAGCCACCTCACCAAGGGTGTCTATGTAGAAGCGAGCTGCTCGCGCACGGGCCCGGCCAGCAGACGCATCGTCGTCCGGATTCGCTCCTGCGACGCACCCATCGCATGGACATTCGCCAGCAGAAGATCGAACGGGACCCGTTGCCGCGCATCGATGAGTGCCCGCGCAACCGTTTCCGGAGCACCGGCGAACATTACCTCGTTCTCCATCATCATCACGATCTGCTGTTTCGCTTCGGAGCGACGATCGTTCCGGCTGCCCTCACCGGCATCCTTGCCTATCCGTTCCGCGATCCGCATCAGGTCGTCCTCCATCTGGTTCTGGACGATCGGATCGGTCTCGCCAACGACGACGGATCGCATGAGCGCGATCGTCCCTGTAGGTCGCGCCGGCTCGACGTCGCGGGCTTCGGGCGTCCTGGCGTCGCGACCGGCCGAGAATGCCGCGACGGTCTGCCGCAGGTGAGCCAACGGCTTGAAGCCGACCGCAATGCCCATCCCCTGCGATCCCATCCATTGCGCGGCCATCGGGTCCGTGCCGGCGAACCACAGGGGAGGATATGGCTCCTGTGTAGGTAGCGGCGAGATGGCGAGGTCGCGTACGCGAATATCTCCCCGCTCGAACGACACCTGCCCGCCTGTCCAGAGCGCCCGCAGCAATGCAAGCCGCTCCTGGAACTGCGTTACCCGCTGGGCGGGGTCGATCCCAAGCGCAACCAACTCTTCCGTGCGATGCCCAAGGCCCAGTCCAATCTCCAGGCGACCTCCCGTCAGCAGGTCGAGCATTGCGATCTCTTCGGCCAGTTGCACCGGAGCGCGGATCGGCAGCGTGTAGGCGAGTACGCCGAGGCGCATCCGGCGAGTTCGCTGTGCGGCGGCGGCGAGCCAGGTCGTGGCGGACGGGCATGCGTAATTCGGCATGAAGTGCCGCTCGGCGACGAAGGCGATCGAGAGGTCGAGCTCATCAGCGAAGGCGAGATCATCCAGCCGCTTCACGTACATCATGGGCGGATCGTCGCCGATCAGCGGATCACGCTGCATGATATCGAAGAGCCCAATCCGGAATGGGCCCACCGGGCCGGAACCAGCGTCGTCGATGTCGATATCGTTGGTGGTCGTTGTCAAGGAGGATCGCTCCGCAGATGCAATGCGTCACGATGACGTGACCGGATGTCGGACTGGAGCAGCGAAGCGCGATACTGGAATCGATGCCCGCTCATCACCGTATCCACGCTCACCATGACGCGGGCAGCAAAAAGGCCGATCCCGAAGGACCGGCCTTTCTGTCCTGGACACTACGGCTGTTCCGCGCTACGAGCGCGCAACCTCCACCGTAATGCCCTCAGATGTGAGACTACTCATGGGCATCACCTCCTTCACCCTAATCGGTCTGATGAGTGTGCTGACGGGTCGGGAACGGATGCCCTCGCCGTGATAAGAACAGTAGCATGCACGAACCGGAGCGTCAACCAGCCGTGAAGGGATTCACGAGATCAGACCGAGCCGCCTCGTGAAGAAGATATGTGTCCGTGAGCAGGGCTCTCGTCCGGCCACCGATACCGGTCCGGCAGGCGATTGGCCAACGCCGGTATCTGCTCCCGGATCCGCTCCTGGTTCACGAAATCGAGCGTCGCGGTGATCACCGTCGGCTCATCGGGCGCCTGGGCGACGACGATTCCCCACGGATCGACGATCATCGAGCGTCCGTAGCACCAGAGGCCGGGCGGATGCTGCCCGACCTGCCCTGGCGCGATCATGTAGACGGCATTCTCGATTGCCCGCGCCCGGATCAGCGGCTCCCAGTGGTCCCTGCCGGTCGCCATCGTGAAGGCAGACGGAAGGATGATCGCGTCGGCGCCGCGCAATGCCAGGATCCGGAACAGCTCCGGAAAACGGAGGTCGTAGCAGATCGCCAGGCCAACAGTGATCCCGTCGAGATCGAACGTGACGATCTCCTCGCCGGGCGCGATCGTCGTCGACTCCCTGTAGGCGGTATCGGCGGTAATATCGACATCGAACAGGTGGATCTTGCGATACCGGGCGACCTCATGACCGTCCGGCCCAAAGACGACCGAGGTGTTGAACAGGTGCGGCTCTCCCTCGACGCGCTCGAAGAAGGAGCCGAGATGGAGGTAGACCCCATGCTCCCGCGCCCGCTCGGCAAAGTCATCCGTGAGTGAGCCGGGAATCGTCTCGGCGGCATCGGCATGGCCACAGACAGGCCCGAGATACGTCCAGACCTCCGGCAGCGCGACGAGCCGGGCCCCGGTCGCGGCGGCACGATCGATTCCCGCCAACGCGGCGGCGATGTTCGCCCGCTTGTCGTCCCCAGAGTTCATCTGGACAACGGCGACATCCAGGGCGGAGGGGCGGTCGGATTCATGCTGGAAAGCGACGGTATCGGTCATGATGCTGGTCCTCAACGGTTGCTGGCGGCGTGGCAGCGATGCCGGGATAGTACCACCGAGGTCCATCCCAGGAAGACCAGCTGTGAGAGAGGCACGCGTTCAGGTCGAGGGCATCGTCCCGCTGATCTCGTGCGTCGCATCTTCGAGTGCCGCGCGCAGCATCACGGAGACCCACGACCGGAACGGTCGCCACCCGTCAGTGATCTCCCTGAGCTCCTCGGGTCCTGGAAGATGGTCGAGCTCATGGAAGCGCTGAACGGCTCTTGCAAACCGCGATTCGGACACTGGAATGCGATCAACCTCGCCAACCGCCCGGATCATGATCAATTCCGCGCTGAAGTCGCCGATTCCCGGAAGCTCTTTCAGGTGCTCCCGGGCTGCCAGCGGCGAGAGACCCCGCAGCAGCTCCACATCGAGGTGGCCGGCAGCGGCGGCATCGCCAAGCGAACGCAGATACCCGATCTTGCGATCGGACAGCCCGGAGAACACTTCGAGCCGCGAGAGGCGTTCCGGCGCAGGAAACGCGGCGATGGATTCCCCCGCGATCACGAGACGCTCGCCGAGATCGTCCGCCATGTGCGCCTTGATCCGTGCTGCCTGGGTGATCCGGACGCGATTGCCGATGATTGCCCAGGCAGCTGCCTCGTACGGCGAGTAAAAGAGCACGGGTCGCAAGCCCGCGTACTGACCCCACAACGAGCGAAGCAAGGGATCATGATCGATTACGGCGTCATAGCCGGAGCCGTCGACATCGAGCGAGAGGATTCGGGCAACCTGGTCGCACACGCGCTTGCTGTCGCCGTCGCCGAACGTGTGGATCGTCACCCCCGAATCGTCGTCAACTGGGGTGATCCATGCACGCGCGGTCTGCCAGGAGCCATCCGCCGGGAATGCCAATCGCAACTCCGTTCGATCGGCACCGTCGTACCCGGCTGGAGCGAACTCCTCCAAGAAACGCACGCTTGCCCGGAAAGAGAATGGTCCACGCGCTCGTATCTCGAACGATCCGGTACCCTGCCCGGTCATGTGCCTGTCCATCCCCACGCTATCCCGCGGCGTTGCGGCCATGGAGCATCGCCACAGCAAATATCGCGCATGACACATGATACGTGAGGTCACCAGCCGGAGACGCGTCATCGTTTCGTGGGCTTGAGAGGTGAGCCGGATCTCACGGCACCCTGACGCGTGGCTGGGTGGGCGGCATCCCCGGGGGAGGGTGCCGCCTCTGCGGATTCCGACGACGGCCGGGATGGCCCGATGCTCGGCCCGAGCGTTTCCAGCCTGCCTGATATACTCGCGCCGACGATCAACCATGCCACTCACCTTCTTGGGCAGCGGGCCACCCTCCGGGCGAGGAACACGTCGATGGACTATCTCTGGGTCGGAATCGGTGGCTTCCTCGGTGCGAACGCGCGGTACGGGATGACGCGCCTCGTCGCCGATCGCTTGGGCACGAACTGGCCCTGGGGCACGTTCCTGATCAACCTGATCGGTGCCTTCCTGATCGGCATCGTCCTGACCAGCCTCACGGAGCGCACGGTCGCCGATCCCGTCTGGCGGCAGGTGATCGTGATCGGCTTCCTCGGTGGCTACACCACGTTCAGCTCCTACACTTTCGAGGCGATCGCGCTCGCCCAGGGCGGCGAGTGGCGCGCCGCAACGCTGTACGTGCTCGGCAGCAACATCCTGGGACTGATCGCCTGTGCCGCCGGTATCACACTGGCCCGGAACTCGGGGCTGTAGCGCGCTCGCACAGGACCGGCCACTACATTAGCTCCCGAAAATCAGCGCATTCTGTAGCGGCTACCGGAACGTCTGCACGGTCAGGAACACGCAGAGCAGGAGCAGGATCACGGCCAGGACGATGATGATCGCCAGGCAGGACCGCGACGCGGACCCGAGATCCCGGGGATTGACAAGTCCCTCGTCGGCGTCATTCAAGCCGTCGCGCCTAGGATTCGGGACGCGGAACACCGTCCGCTCGTCCCGATCCGATCCGGATGATGGAGATCCATCCTTCATGATCCCGATGGCTTCGTGGTTACTGATTTCGTCTCCGCGTTGGCGAGCCGCCAGACGTGGACGATCCGCGTCAGCGCGGTGAAGTGCGTCGCGATCGCCAATGCCCAGAGCGCCCAGAGCGGTTGGTTGATGATCAGGCAGAGTGCCAGCAACACGACCCGTTCCGGCCTCGCGACGAGACCGACGGATGCGCTGTATCCCACCGCTTCGGCGCGGGCGCGGGCGTAGCTGATCAGCAGCGCGCCCGAAGCGGCAATCAGGATCAGGACCGAGCCGATATGGTCGTCCTGCGTCTGGTTGAGCCAGATCAGCAGGCCGAGATAGACCACGAACTCGGAATAGCGGTCGAGCGTAGCATCGAAGAATCCGCCAAACCTCGATACCGTGCCCGTCGCCCGGGCGATCGCGCCGTCCACCATGTCGAACGCGCTCGCGACCAGCAACAGCACGCCTCCGATGCGCGGATGTCCGGACGCGATCACAGCCGCCACACCGGCGTTGAGCAGGAAGCCAATGATGGTCGCCATGTTCGCCGTCATGCCGGTACTTGCCAGCCATTGCCCGACATGGAGCATGTATCGACGGACCCACTGGCCTATCCGCTCCGAAATCACTGCCCTATCCCTTCGTACCGCAACGGACCCGGCGCGATCGCCAACGATTCTCGTGTCGAGATGCACCGATCGTCCCGTGCAAGCGATTGTATGCGAGCGTGCGGTCTCGCGTTGTCGCTACGTCGCGCGGAAGATCACCGGAAGTCCTGGCGCCAGGAGGCATGCCGGGCGAAGTCGGCGGCTTGGCGATAGATATCCAGGACCCGGGTCGCGATCTGCGGCCAGTCGAATTTCTGGGCCGAGACCCGGCCATTGGCGCTGAGCCGCGTCCGCAGATCCCGATCGGCCAGCGCTCGAACCAACCCTAGCGCCAGCGCCTGGGGATCCTTCGGTTCGACAAGGATGCCGTCGTGCTCCGGGGTGACGACGCTGGCGTACCCCGGGATGTTGGTTGCGACAACTGGTAGACCAGCCGCCATCGGCTCGATGACGACATAGCCGAAGCTCTCGTTGCCGGTCGATGGCACGCAGGCGACATCACAGCTCGCGTAGTAGCGCGCCTTGTCCTCGTCCGAAACGAACCCCTTGAACTCGACCCCGAAGATCCCGTACCGCTCCATGAGCGTTGCGAACTTCTCGGGCTTTCCGGCGCCGACGACGACCAGGCGGGCCTTCGGAAACTGCTGCTGCACGAGCGGGAGCGCCCGCAACAGGTACCTGAATCCCTTGCGCGATTCCTCGAACCGGCCCACGAACAGGATCCGCGGCGTGCCGTCGTTCGCCCAGGGAAATGGCGCGACATGCTCGCCGTAGCGAAACACATCGATCCCGTTCGGAATCACGTTGTACGGCCCGTCGAAATACTGGCGCACGAAATCCCGAGCGGGTGCCGAGACGGCGATTCGCCCATCGAGTCGTGTCAGCACGAACGACAAGTATGGCTTGAAGGCGGTGTACCAGGCGTTGGATGCACTGTAGGAGTGGAACGTTGCAACGTTCACCGCTGATGAATTGAGCAGCACCATGTAGGGCAACACCGGCGCCAGCGGTTCGTGCAAATGGACGATGTCGAATTGCTCGCGGCGCATGATCTCCTTGACGTCGGCGTAAAGCGTGACGTCGAAGGTCAGGCGCATGCGGGATCCGTTGCCCGGTACCGTGATCGTGCGGCCGATCCCGTAATACCCGTCGCCCACCTCGAGACCGCCACGGTTGCCGCGGGGGGCCATCACGGTGACATCGTGACCGAGTCGGCGAAACTCGTCCCGGAGGTGGGCGACATGTTCCGCCACCCCACCCGCCTGCTGCATGCTGTATGGAGTGACGAGTGCAATCTTCACAGAGGCGATTCTACCCCAGCCGAACGTATGGGCCATGATCACGCTGACGTGCGCGAATCCGTCCCGTGAGCGCCGACGTCAGGCACCCCGCGAGCGTCTTCGCTGGAGTTGCGTCACGAGCAGGCCGGTGATGACGAGCGCCCCGCCCAGGATCTTCAGGGGACCGAACGCTTCCGAGAACACGATCGCCGAGAGCACGCCGCTGATGATCGGCACGAGCAGGTTCCAGCTCGTCGCCGCCACGCCCCGCTGGCCGATCGCCCAGTTCCACATGATATAGGCGAGGTAGACGGGGAAGATCGCCATGTAGGCGAGCGTGAGCCAGGTGGTCACTGGAAGTGCGGTCCACTCCTGCCTCATCGCCGCCGGTGCGCCCACGATCAGGAGCGGGACCGAGCCGATCGCCGTCGCGTAGGCGGACACGGTTTCCGCCGGATACGCCCTGACCAGCGGCCGATTGATGATGCCGTACAGCGCGAACGACGCGGCCGCGGCCAGGCTCAGCACGTTGCCCAGCATTCCGCTATCGCCAGGACGTTCCGCGAGAAAGATCACGACGCCCGCCAGTGAGACCCCAACACCCACCCAGGTCATGATCGAGGGCTGCTCGCCCCGGAAGGCGACGATCGCCAGCGAGAAGAGCGGGATCATCGAGATCATCAGCGAGCTCGAGAAGGCAGACGTATTGGCCAGACCGAGCGTGAAGCCGATTTGGTACAAGGCATAGCCGGTCAGGCCAGCGGCAATGAAGGTCGGCCAGTCTTTCCGCCGAACAGCCCAGTATCGCGTCCGTCCACCCTTCTGCCCGCGAACGGCCAGGACCGCAAGTGCAATGACCGAGACCGCCAGGAAGCGGGCGAAGATGAACGCGAGCGGCTCGATCTCGTCGAAGGCGTCCTTGGTGATCACGAACGTGGACGCCCACATCACGACCACGAGCAAAGAGGAGATCTCTGGCAGGATGGAAGCTGGCTTCGCTGGAACAGTCCCCGAGTCCGTGTCCACTGGACCGGACGGTCGGCTGGTTGGCACCGCCGTACTCACTCGCCGTCCTTCCCGAAGCGTGCGTCCGTACCGGACAGCCCATCCTAGACGCGGACAGCAGTGCCCGAAGCCGCAACCATCAGCATGCTGCCGTTGGAGCCGATCGTCTCGTAATCGATATCGACCGCGATGATGGCGTTGGCACCCAGGTGCTGGGCCTTTTCGGTCATTTCCGAGATCGCAATCTCGCGGGCCTGCTCCAGCTCCCGCTCGTAGGCCGTCGATCGCCCGCCAACAAGGTCACGAACGCCCGCGAAAAGATCCTTCATGATGTTGGCACCGAGGATCGCCTCACCGGTGACAATCCCCAGGTATTGTTCGATCGGCTGACCGTCGAGCGTATTTGTCGTCGTTACGATCATGGATCAGTCTCCTTGCTCCCTGGACGGCTCACTCGCCTCATCCAGCGTGTCGACCACTCGATCCTGTCACGATTCGGGTATCTGTGGCCGCTTCACTCTCCCTGACGACGAGACCGTCGATCGCGATCCGCACATGGGGCGGCAGAAGCCCTTCGACATCCGCCATTCGCCCCATGTCATGCCCGAGATGCGTCAGGAAAGCACGACGAGGACGTAGATCGGCGATCACGTCGAGCGCCTCGGTGAGGCTCAGGTGCGCGGGATGTTCCTCCTTCCGGAGCGCGGTCAGGATCAGCACATCGAGATCACGAAGCAGAGCGATGGATGCGTCGGGAACCGTCCGGACATCGGTGACGTAGGCGAAATCGCCGATCCGGAACCCGACGATCGGCATCCGGCCATGGAAGACCGGGACCGGCGTCACCGTGAGGTCATCGATCGCGAACGGCCGGTGCTCATCGATGAGATGGAGATCGAGGTCGGGCTTGCCGCCGAAATAGGCGAACGAATGGTCGAAGGCGTACGCGAAGCGCTGGTTCAGGTCGCGGGCCGTCGCCTCCGTCGCCCACACCGGAATCCGCATCTTCTGCATCTGGTTGTAGCGCCGAAGCTCATCCAGCCCGGCGGTGTGATCGGCATGGGCGTGGGTAAAGAGCACGGCATCGATCCGGGTCGTGCCGGTCCGGATCATCTGGAGGCGCAGGTCCGGGGACGCGTCGATCAGGATCGTCTTGCCCTCCGATTCGATCAGGACGGAGGTGCGGAGCCGTGTATCGCGGGAATCGGCCGAGCGGCAGGTCTCGCAATCACAGCCGATCACGGGAATCCCCGTCGAGGTCCCGGTGCCGAGGAATGTCAGGTCAATCACGGGCCCCACTTCCGAACACGACCCTTAAGGTCCATAACCCTGCCCGCCGCGCGCCGGTTGCGCTGTCGCACGCGACCCAGTATAGAGGGAGAAGGCCGGTCACCCGATGAGTGGGCAGGTTGCCTTGCACGTCCGGTCCGCTCCCGCTACGCTGGCCGGGTCGAGACATCCGGTCCCGATGGTTGCCAGGGGCAAGCCCACGTGATCCGAAGCCACCACCGTGACGCCCACGGTGCGGTCCCCATTATTCCGTTCTACGGATAATCTCCGCTGTCCTGCCATCGGCCACCCGGCCACCTGCGCCATTGGACAGCGGGAACAGGCGCCGTCGAACGCTCCAGAGTGATCCGACGCCCTCTTCTCCCGCCCTCAACGGGAGCATCTTCTCGTGTTTCGCATATTCCGGCGTATTCCCTTGGTACGTCACGATTGCTCCAGCTCAGTCCGACGACCAGCGTTCTTCGGCGGCGAGCGATCCGGGCTTTGGTCCAATCGCGATTTCATGAACCTGTGGGGCGCCGAAACGGTCTCCCAGTTCGGTTCCCAGATCACGCCCGTGGCGGTCCCGCTCCTGGCGGCACTGACGCTCGATGCGACCGCCTTCGAGATGGGCCTGCTGGCGGCGGCGAGCGGGCTGCCCCTCCTCGTCGTCGGCTTCGTTGCGGGTGCATGGGTAGACCGGCTCAAGCGGCGACCGATCATGCTCGCGATGGACATCGGGCGAGCGATCACGCTGCTGGCGATCCCGATCGCTGCCGTTCTCGACAGTCTCAGCATCGAGCTGCTGATGGCCGTGTCGCTGCTCGCCGGCGTCCAAACGGTCTTCTTTAATGCGGCATACGCCTCGATCCTGCCGGTGCTGGTTGGACGGGCGCAGATCGCTGACGCCAATGGCAAGCTCTATTCGAGCATGTCGATCTCGCAGGTTGCCGGGCCGGCGCTCGCCGGGTCGCTGATCTCCCTCATCTCCGCTCCCGCCGTGCTCCTGATCGACGCCATGACGTTTCTGTGCTCGGGATGGTTCATCACGCGCATCAGCGACAAGGAAGCGGCACCCGATCTGGCCCGTCGGGATCGCCACTTCTGGCGAGAGGTACGAGAGGGGTTCCAGACCCTGTTCGCATCGCCCATCCTCCGGGCAACAACGGCAAGCTCCGCCACCATCAACCTCTCCGGATTCCTGTTTCTCGCGGTTTATGTCCTGTACATGACCGACGATCTCGGGTTGTCCTCAACCGGCGTCGGCCTGGTCTACGCGGCGGGAGGTGTCGGGTCGCTTCTCGGCAGCATCAGCGCGCACCGGCTGTCGCAGGCGATTGGTGTGGGCCGGACATTGCTCTGGTCCGCCGTCGCGTTCGGGACGTTCGGGCTGGCGGTGCCGCTGGCGATCCTGGTTCCCGATCACGCATTGCCCCTGATCGTCTTTGCCGAGTTCATGCAATGGATGGCACTTGTCGTCTTTAATGTGATCCGGCTCAGCCTTCGGCAGGCGCTGACTCCTGACCGGTTGCAAGGGCGCGTCTCGGCATCGAACCAGGTGATCGTCGGTGGCATGCAGCCGATCGGGTCGTTCCTGGGCGGAGTGATCGGGAGCCTGTTCGGGATCCACGCCGCGCTGATCGTTGGCTGTGCGGGGATGTTCCTGGCGGCCGCATGGATGTGGCTGTCGCCCACGGCCGACCTCAAGGAGATGCCGGACCCTACGCTCGAGCGCCCCGGTACCGTACCACCGGCCAATTGACATGCCAGTCCTACAGCGTGTCCGTCGCCACTCCATGATGAGCGGCCACTGGAGGACACCGATAGCCCCTCACGTGTTCGGTCGAGGGTATGTCCCGCCTTACATACGCTCCACGGACCTGCTGGTCGTCCTGCTTGGCAACAGGGATGATCGTCGGAGCATGTGTAGGGGCGGACCAGGATCGACCACAGAAGACACCATCATCACAGTCATGTGGTCGATTCGTGTGTCCGCCCGTGCGGTGGCCGAAGCACCGCCCAGCTTCCCCAACCCTTCATCTGGAGTCTGTGGAACACCATCCCTGACAGGTCAGGAGGATTCGCCGACCTGGGATCGCGAGAATCCTTCCGTGGTGGAGTGGTCCCGGGGCTGGACCTTGAGCTCATCGCGTTGCGTCGCGGTGATCCACTCTTCACGGATCCACTGTGCCTGCCAGGGAATCGCGACCCGGTTCTCGTGATCCCGGAAATCCACCAGATACAGCGGGACGCCGTACGGTCCCATGGGGTTGATATCCGTCACCGTGCCCACGGCCCCATCGAACTTGGCTTCCGCCGAGGTCGTGTACATCGTGCTGATGCCGGTGACACCGCGCTTGTTCTTGCCGCGCGGCATCGTCACCTTCACTTCTTCACCGATTGCATAGGCAGCCACTGCATGTCCTCTTGATCGAGCGGACGATAGACCGTCTCCAATGGACGTGAGTATAGCGGTTGCCTCCCCTTGACCGGGCTCCCTGGGACGCACGAGCGCCGTTTTGAACCGACATCTTCCCCCACTCCTCTCGCGGTGGACCCCGATATTGATCACGACATTGAATATATTGATACAGTGTTGACAAATATCAATGTCGGACTTAAGATCGTCCCATCAGACGCGAGATTCGTTGGGCCATGACAAATCAGCCTGGGGCAGAAGCGACCAGCCAGCCTCTACGTTCACCAATCCACACACCGGCAGGAGCGACTCCCATGTCTCACAACCCGGATGGCCACCAGCAGGCACTGCACGCGGTTCCCGGACAATGCCCGGTCTGCGGTCAGGAACTCCATGTCACCCGGCTGCAGTGCGGAAGCTGCGGCACCGGGATCGATGGGCATTTCCGGCTCGGCCGGTTCGCCCGCCTGTCCGGGGAACACCTCGGCTTCCTCGAGGTGTTCATCAAGAATCGCGGGATCATCAAAGATGTCGAAGCCGAGCTCGGCATCTCCTATCCGACCGTGCGCGCCCGGCTCGACGAGGTGATCCGGGTCCTCGGCTTCCCGGCCGCCAATGAGGACGGCTTGCGGCCAAGCCAGGCGCGAGAAGAACGGCGCCAGATCCTGGAGGCACTGCGGGGCAAGGAGATTTCGGCGGATGAGGCGGCCAGGCGGCTCGCCGTCCTCGGTGACAGGAGGGGATCATGAACGACACGAACGGTGGCATTGACGCGACCGGACCCGCGGGTCTCGGCGAGGAGCGCCTCGAAATTCTTCGGTTGGTCGAGAACCAGACCGTCACCGCCGAGGAGGCTGCCCGCCTGCTCGAAGCCCTCGACCGCTCCGACCGCGACCGCCAGGACACGGTCGCGTTCATGCCCGGCGTGCCGCCCATTCCGCAACGCGCGTTCGCTCCACCGCCGCCGCGCCCTCGTGGCCGCAACGTGCGAATCCGGATCACGGATGTCGACGAGGACGAAACCAAGCTCAATCTTGTCCTGCCTCATCCCCTGCTGGAAGCCGGCCTCAAGATGGCCAAGCGGTTTGCCCCGGACCACCTGCTCGAAGCCAGGGACATTCGCGAATCGATCGACGAAGGGTTCGAGGGCCCGATCCTCGACATCCTCGACGACGACCAGCGCGTCGAGATCATCGTCGAGGTCCCCGAAGGGACAGGCACCGACGTCCGGGAGCTGCGCGAGATTGGCCGCATCGGGAAGGGCCTCGGGCGATGATCTTCTTTACCAACGGCAGCGGAAACCACGGGAACCCTGGCGACGCAGGAATGAAAGGCACGGGAACGCAGACCATGACCGCATCACATTCGCTGACACCTATCTCCGGGACCAACGGATACCAGCAGAGCATTGAGATCGATCCAGGCCAACCGCTGCACCTGTCGGTCAGCAACGCCAGCGGCAAGGTCCGGATCGTCGCTGCGGATCAGTCCAGCGTCTGGATCGTCGTCCGGCGGACGGATGGCGAGGTGGGTGACATCGACGAGGTTGCGATGACGGTCAACGTCGATGGCAACACGATCTCGATCCATCCGGACTGGAGTGTCGCGAGCGGTCTCTCGGGGCTGACCCGGCGAATCAGGGACCAGCTCCAGCACGGGTTGAATCCCGACGACTGGAACATTTCCAAGCTTCGCCTCAATCCCGATCTCGAGTACGACATCCGGGTCGAGATTCCCCGGGCCCTCGCCGAGGGGTCGACCGTGAACGCCAAGACCGCATCTGGGGATGTCGAGGTCTCCGGCGTCCGGGGTGACTTGACCGTCGCCACCGCGTCAGGCTCATCGGCCATCGCCGACGTCAAGGGCACGGTCTCCGCCCACTCGGCAAGCGGGAGCATCCGCCTGAGCCAGGTCTACGGCAGCCTGGAGGGAAACTCGGCCAGCGGCTCGATCCGGGTTGATGGCGGGGACGTGTGGACGGCGCTTCGATCGGCCAGCGGCTCGGTCCATCTCAACGAGGTGCGCCTGAAGAACGCCCGGATCGCGACCGTCAGCGGCAGCGTCAAGGGCAACATCATCGCCGACAATGCGGCCGATTATGCGTTCAAGACCGTCAGCGGCAGCGTCAAGCTGGACGCGGCGCTCCCGAGCCAGCGGACTTCCCGCCTCTCGTTCCGCTCGGTGTCCGGTTCGGCCCGGGCGGGCGGTGACTGGCGAGCGGAAGGCAAGAAGAGCTGGACGCTCGGATCAGGCGAGAACGGTCCAGTCTTCACCGTCAAAACGGTTAGCGGCAGCCTCAACCTGACCGGCACCGCCGACCCCAACCTGTCTGGCCGTTCCGAGCCGATGCCCGAAGTGCCGCAGGACGAGGACCCCGACCGCACCGAACCGTTCGCGCCTGATCCGGGTGAGATCGGGCGTAGGGTCAAGGCAGATCTGGATCTCGAGCGAGGAGATCGGAAGCTCAGGGCGGATCTCGACCTGGACATCGACAAGACGGTCAACTGGGCCAAGGACGTCGCGCGATCGTTTACGCACCCAACGCCGCCCACGCCACCAACACCGCCGACTCCGAAGATACCGACGCCACCGACGCCGCCCGTCACCCCCGCTCAACCTCCAGCCGGAAGCGGTGGCTCCTGGGCGTGGACGAGCGGAGCCGGGACGGATACGCGACCGGTCGCCAACGATGACACACAGCCGCTGCCCGCTTCACGGGCGACTGTCGAAGCGGAGCACGAGGCTGCCGTCGCCGAGCAGCAGGCAGCGGTCGCCGAACAGGAAGCGGCCGTCGCCGAGCAGCAGGCAGCGGCTGCTGAGCGGGAAGCGGCCGTCGCCGAGCAGGCCCCAACGGCCCCCGACACCGGTAGCCCTGACGCTGGGGACAGCGAGCGGCTGCGCATCCTCGAAGCCCTCGAACGCGGCGAGATCGACATCGATGATGCCCTCGCCAAGATCGAGCGGGAGGAGTCGCGAGGCACGTAAAGGCCCGCACTCCGGAAGCCAGTCACCCGGCACCCCTCCGTCCGGGTGACATGGCTCTCGCTTGACGATCACCCAACCCGTGACCTGTGGACCAGGGGGCATCCCGCACGGCAGGGAGACCCTCCAGCGACGGCTTTGTCCCCTTCATCGCCTGACGATTCGGCGTCGATGCCGGCTCGGGTGCTCAGGACAAGACCGTCATCGGCACTCGCGATCCTGGGACCCATCGAGCCGTAAACGCACGACACGCTGACATCGAAAGGACCGACCACCATGAAAGTAGACAACACGGATGTCATGATGCGACTCATCGCGGATCATCAAGCACATTTGCGAGCACTTGGCAGAAGACAGGCGCCGACTCTCCCCAGGACACCATCCCGGATGCGGCAGGCAGCCGGTCACGCCCTGATCCGGCTCGGCGAGCAGATTCGCGGCGAGATCCGGGACGCGAGCCCCGCCCCTGCGCAATCCAGACTCGCCACGCACTGATCCGGATTGGATCCTGAACGGTCAGGAGCGGGCCTGATGGCCGAAGGCACGACGGCGGACACAACCGCGGACATCCCATTCCGCGACAGGCTTCCGGTCTATGTTCTCCTGGTCACGAGCCTGGTTTCGATCTTCGGGAATCAGCTGACAGCGATCGCCGTTCCCTGGTTTGTCCTTGAGACAACCGGCAGCGCCAGCCTGACTGGCATCACCGCGGCGGTCACGATCGTTCCGGTCGTGATCGCCACCTTCTTCGGCGGTGCACTCGTCGATCGCACGAGTCACAGAACCCTCTCGGTCGTCTCCGACCTCATCAGCGCGGTCACGGTCGCCGCGGTGCCGCTCTTCTATCACACGACCGGTCTCGGCTTCGCCGGATTGCTGGTCCTGATGTTTGTGGGAGCGATCTTCGACGCCCCTGGCTCCACCGCCCGGCAGGCGATGATCCCCTCCCTGTCGCGAAGGTCCGGCATCCCGCTCGAGAAGATCAACGCCAGGTTCGGGATGCTGTATGCCGGGACATCCCTGTTCGCCGCTCCGCTCGCCGGGCTCCTGATCGCGTCGCTTGGCCCGGTCAATGTGCTCCTGTTCAACGCGGGGACGTTCGTCTTCTCGGGGCTGGTGATCCTTTTCCTCGTCCCGGCGATGGAACGTGCCGCCCCATCCGGCGAGTCGTTCATGACCGATGTCCGGGTCGGCCTCTCTTATGTCCGGAACCACGCCCTGATCCGGACGATCGTGATCGCCGCGCTGCTGATCAACATGCTGTTCGCGCCGATCTTCGGCGTGGCGATCCCGGTCTATGCCAACCAGGAGCTCCAGAGCGTGCGTGCTCTGGGCATCATGTATGGGGGCGAAGGGCTCGGTGCGCTGGCGGGATCGTTCATCTACAAGCAGATAGCGGGTCGGATCCGGAAACGCCCATACCTTCTGGTATCGGTGCTCCTGCTCTCAGTGCCATTGATTCCCCTCGCGTTCTCCCCGGGCCTGTGGCTATCGACGGCGATCGTCGCCGTGATCGGCCTTGGCTCGGGGATGGTCAACCCGATGGTCGGGACGCTGCTGCAGCAGACCACGCCGGAGCACCTGCTCGGTCGCGTCTCCGGCCTGGTCCGGGCAGGGGCGATGGTCGCGACGCCGATCGGCATGCTGCTCGGGGGAACGCTGATCGCCGCACTCACCTATTCGGGCTCGTTCCTGCTCAGCGCCGGCCTGATGCTTGCCATCTTCGTCGCGCTGGTCGTGAACAGGGCGCTTTACACCCTGGACGCCAAACCCGAATTCCCTGCAGGGTCGCCATCGCGGCCTGTTCCAGCCCCGCCGTCCCTGGAAAGGGAGCGCACCACCTTGTCATCCTGAGCAACCACCGCCGTCATCCCGAGCTCGTCGAGGGATCCCCCGGCGATGGGCCGCTTTCTCTCCATTGTTGCGCAACAGCCTCTTGAGCCGGTCCGCGTCAGCGGACCCTGTGCCCGCAGTACCGCGATCCGCACCGCGTCGGATGCGCTTCGCGCGGAGACTCTTCACAGGCGATGCCGAAGGCAGCGATGGACCGCTGTCGCTCGGTTGCTCCGCAACCGTCTATTGGCGAATGCGGCCCATCGATGCGCTCAGAGTGACGGAGGGGGATGGCGATCGGACGTTGAAGGGGCGGGTGGCGACCTCGGGCGATCACGAGCAGCGCCCTACGAAAGGATGTCACATCGCCGGGGTAGCACCCGGTCATGTCTTACACGCTGCGTCGAGCAGTGGTCGAAATGACCGCACTACCGCGGGTAGACCGCAAGCGCCATCCCGTCGAGGACGGTCCACATCCCGGTGAACTCATCCCACGGGTAGGAATCGCTTGCCCCGGTAGCCGGATCGATGACGTAGACGCCGCTCTCGTCGTAGCCATAGACGGTCACGACATGCATCCCGGCGAACACCGAATAGCTGTCTTCGTCCGTCAGGATCTCCCGGGTGTCGCCCCAGAAACCGAGCCAGACCATCACCGGATGCCCAGCGTCGAGATGTGCGGTGAGTGGCGCCGCATCGCCGCCGGTGTACATCACCTCACCGGCAAAGCCCCACGCCTCGAGGACCGGGACCAGCGGTTCGGGATAGACCCCGTAGTCGATCGTATTGCCCCAAAGTCCATCGATATTGCCGCGATACCCGTAATGCGGATTGTCTGCCTGGGGAACCGAAGCCAGGAACGCTTCCTCCGGAATCGCGTTGCCGAGTGCGCCTGTCGCGATGTGCGCCGCCGCATATTCGCAGCTCAGGTTGCGCTGCTGCCGGTATCCCGTCACGCCAGGCACGGCCACGCTCGGTGCGGTGCCATCGGTGGGCAGCGATGAGATCCCGTTGTCGCCCACACTAGCGGGAATAAGGAGCCGCGATCCCACCCGCAGGTTCGCGGTGTCGACAATCGCATTGAGCTCGATGACCGCCTCCGGACTGACACCGTAAATTGCGGCGATGCTTCCGACCGTCTCGCCGGTCTCGACGACGTGCGCGGTCGCAACCCATGGGCTCGCCCCTTCGTTGGCGGCGGCCATCCTGGCCGCCGTCTCCGGCGCTTGGCCGGGCTCCGGAATGACGATCACCTGACCAGCCCGCAGATCGTCCCCGGTCGGAAGATAGCTGGACGCGCGGATGGACGCCGGGTCGACGCCGAATGTCGCCGCGACAGATTCGATGGTGTCGCCGTCACGCACCTCGTAGCGCTGCTGTCCGGCAAACCCACTCGTCGCCGCACTCGCCAGCACGATCAACGCGGCAACGGCGGCGATCAGGATCCGCCGCGTCCCCTGCACCTGGCTCGCCATCGATCCCGTGATCAGCGGATCCAGTACCGATTGCAGACCCCGATGCAGCTGTGACCCGCCAGTGCGGACGTCCGGCTTGCGGCGCAGGACGATCTTCCGCGGATGCTCGATCGCGCCGACACGAAGCCGGCCATACACCGGAGGCGTCCGGGGATGCAGCGCCAGGTAGTGCTCCTCGCTGCCCCGGCCAATCCGCCGGGGTTGCGGGACCACCGCGTACGCGCGACGCGGCATCGCGGCTTCTTCCCATCTGCACACGAAGGTCCGCTCGTTGGCCCTCGCCCGTCGTGGTGCCGTGGAACATTCCGGCTGCCGTCTCACTCGCCCGGCATAGAGATCGAGCATACCGGAAGAAGGTGGTCCGGCCTCGGGTTCCGGATCGGCCGGCGGACGGTGCCGCGGTGCGTTGGGAGCGGGTTGCCACGTCGGATAGCTCTGCTGCTGGTGGGCCAGCCGGCACCGCCGTCGTCGCTCATCCCATGATTCGTCCGTGCGGACACCCGGACGGGATGCACGGGTATGCCCCGTCCCTGAAATTTCTGGTTGGCGACCGAGCAAAACCGTCATGGGATGCCCCTCCGTCCCAAGGCAGCGACGGGAACACGCGCTCGGGCAAACATTCGGATATCTGAAATCGATGAAAGCACACCTCCAACGGTGTACGTACACGGGCATAGTACCCGTATCGTGACCGTCAGGCAAGGGCTTGGCGGAAGGGTCCGTTGCCGTCAAAGGACGAGATAGACCACACCTATCATTGGAGTCGCGCATTTCCTCGCCGTGGCGGGGTTGCGGCACCCCACGAAGTCCCTCTATCATCAGGTGAACAGGTTTCGCCTGCCCCAGGCACCCTTCGGTCCGTTCATGTGGGCGGACTGCCGCGATACGGAGTTCCGGCAGTGGTCGAGCGAAGCGAGACAGCGCTTCTCCATCAAACAGACAGGTATCTGCGCGAATGTGTGGCGCAGGTCCTCACTGTCGACCCTGCCTTCCCGAACATGCTCGCCGGGAGCGTCTTCTCCACGGCCAGTGGTAGCACCCATGTCACCATCGCCCGAACAGCCGGCAAGCACATGGTGATCGGCACCTGCTCCAGAGCCACGCGCCACGCGCGGCTCGATACCCTCCTGACCTCACTCCCGGTTCCACCTACCGGCGCCTGATCGGGCAGCGCGTGCGCTCGACCGAGACAGGCTTCCTAGCACCTGCGTGGGGCACCTGCGTGGGGCACCGGCCGGTTCGATTCAGCCCAGCTTGGCTGTCCCGTCCGCCACGCGTGCATCCTCTCCTCTCCTCCTGCATGAAGGGCAAAGATCTGTGGCTGTCGACATCACACACACCACCAGAACCGACAATGCGTTCACGCTCGACGCCAGGTTCGCGACGCGAAACACCGCCTTCGGAAGCTCAATCTGGACCGAGATCCTCAACCAGTTCGCGAAACACCCGGATCCGGTGTACTTCGGGGATGGCGCTCCCGCCCGCGAGTTGATGCCGGTCAACAAACTGCGCGAGGCGTCCGCCCGCGCCTGGGACGATGCCCCGGGAGCCCTGGGCTATGGGGACCAGCAGGGTTACGCGCCGTTGCGGGAGCTGATCGTGGAGCGGATGCGACCGCTCGGGATCGAGGCGGAGTCCAGTCAGGTGCTGGTAACGTCGGGCAGTACGCAGGGCATCGATCTCGCCTCGAAGGTCTTTCTCGAACCGGGCGATGTCGTGATCGTCGAGGATCCGACCTTCCTTGGCGCCCTTG
Organism: uncultured Thermomicrobiales bacterium; assembly: GCA_902806355.1. The sequence continues at coordinate 36,771 of CADCWI010000090.1, forward strand.
AGACGTTCGCGACGTATGAGGCGCGCATCGTTCCGGTTGCGATGGACGAATACGGGATGCGGATGGACGCACTGGAAGCGGCGCTTGCCGCCGAGCCCCGGGCCAAGATGATCTATACGATCCCGACGTTCCAGAACCCGACCGGTTCAACCATGCCGATCGAGCGCCGCGAGCGGATGGTCGACTTGGCAGGGGAATTCAACGTCGTGATCGTCGAGGACGATCCGTACAGCGAGCTCTTCTACGATGGCGAGCGGACGCCGGCACTCCGGTCACTCGACCCGAACGTGATCTACCTCGGAACGTTCTCGAAGACGATCGCGCCGGGGATCCGCACGGGGTGGACGGTCGCTCGCCCCGAGATCCACCGGTTGCTGCTCGCCAACCGCGAGGTGATGGACATCAGCAACGACCGGATCATGATGCGGACCGTCTATCACACCGCTTTGGACTTCCTGGACGACCATGTCGCGGGCGCTCGCGATGTCTATCGCTCCCGGCGTGACGCGATGCTGCGCGCGCTCTCGGCATACATGCCGGAGGGCGTGACCTGGTCGCAACCACGAGGCGGCTTCTTCATCTGGATCACGCTCCCGGACCGGATCAACACCCATGATCTCGCGAACGAAGCGGCGGGAGACGGCGTCATCTATTTCCCCGGCCATTGGTTCTATCCACTCCAGGACCAGTTCAACGGGATTCGGCTCTCCTACTCGACCGTGCCGGAGGACAGGATCGAGGAGGGAGTCCGCCGTCTCGCCGCGACCCTTCGGCGTCACCTCGACCTGGATTAGCGGACCATTGTGGCGAACCGGTCCGCCACAATGGTCCCGGCCAAAACAGCCGGCGTGACTCGCCGCAAGGGCACTCGTGTCGCAGCTACCGGGTCGTCGCCGTCTGTTTTCCGCCTCACTTCGGCCACGGCCGCACCGGTCCCGGGATCGATGCGGCCGTGCATTCCCTTGGCATCGTGAAACAGGTTCAGGTATGGCCGATGGAGGAACATCTCCGCTCGCGTCGGTGATCGGGTCTAGCTCGAGCACCTCGCGGACACTCGCGCATCGAACGTCGTCGAATGCGGGGGCCGCCCATCGCCAGGAGGGTCTTGGACGCGTCGCTCGTTTCCGTTGGCGTGCCGGTCTTTGCGAGCTTCCTCCCCCGACGAGGGTTACGCAGGAGGTGGGGTGGGCTCCCGATGACCGGTGCCGCCAGGATCACCCTGCCCCCGTTTGGTGGCAACATGCACCACTTCTCTCCGCGAATGGACGCCAAGCTTGTCGAGAATGACCGCGACATGCGTGCCGACCGTCCGCGGACTGATCGACAGCCGCTCGGCGATTTCCTTGTCGGACAGACGGATCGCCACGAGCCGTGCCACCTCCAGCTCACGAGTGGTCAACCCATGTCCGGCGAGTGCATCCGTCGTGACCTCCTGAGGCGTCCAGTCCCCTCCTGCGGATCGCACTGTGACAGCGCGATCCGCCTCGGCATATGCGAAGTCGATGACCTCCGCCAGGTTCATCCGCGTTCCGCGGTTCCATGACCTGGCGAATCGCTCCGGGGAGAGACGGTCGCGGATGCGGCGCATGGTTGGTTCCAGTTGTGCCTTCTCGTGATTGTGAGCCGGGAACCCGCCGCGTTGGCGAGTGCTGTCGACGGCGCCGAGTACGCAAGCAGCCGGTTCGACAGCACCACAGCTTGCCAGCAACCCGGCCATCGCTTCCAGCCAGACCGCCATGCCGCGGGGATCGCCGACCTTGCGCCGCCACGCCAGGGAATCGCGATGACAGTCCCACGCCCGGACTGGATCGCCAAGGGCTCGGAAGCCCTTTCCGACATGATCCGTGGCGATTGCGATTCCGCGTACATTGCCATGAGACCGGTAGAGTCCCAGCGCACGTTCGGCGGAGGTGATCGCCTCCGCGAACTTCCCCTGAACGTGCAACGTCACACTCAGGCTGTCGGTCGCCCGGGCCAGGATGATCGCATCGCCCGTCTCGGTCGCGGCCGCCACGGCCTCCCGGAAAACCCGTTCGGCCTCATCGTAATCCCCGTTGTCCATCGAGATTCCGGCGAGCCCCGTCAGCGTGTCGGCAATCGCGATCCCGTCACCGGCCTCACGGTACGAGGCCAGCGATTCACGCAATAGCTCCCTGGCCCGGGCATAGTTGGCGACTCGATCCTCGATATCTCCAAGCAGCCGCAGAGCGGCAGCCGCCTGAACGGGAAGCGAACTGGCCCTGGCTCCCGCCAGGCTCTCTTCCGCGTAAACCCTGCCTGCGTCCGGCAGCCCCTGGCGCAGGGCAAGCCAACCGGCGGCACAGAGGATGTCGGCACGCAATGGGAGTTCGACGGTCCTGAATCCATCCGATTCGATGACCATCCGGAGCCACCGCAGTCCCTCGACCAGATACCCACGAACCAGCCAGAACGTGCTGAGCGCATTGGCCATCACGGCGAACGAACCAAGGTTCCCATCCTCGCGGTACCAGTCTAGTGCGACGCGAAGGTTGGCATGTTCATCCTCCAGCCAATCCAGCCACACCGCCTGGGCGGAACCCCTGATCGCGACCGCCGCAGCCTCGGCGAAGGCCAGGTACCACCTGGCATGCCGGTATCCGACCGCATCCCCCTCACCGCGACGGCGCAGCTCCTCGTGACCAAACCCCCGGATTGTCAACAGCATCGAAAAGCGTGGCTCGTGCTGAAATTCTCCGGCCCTGAAAATCAGGTTGCAGTCCGCGAGGGACATGCAGGCATCAAGGATTGGAGGCATGCCACGCGGAATCGCATCGGGCGGCCGGATAACCGGAGGTTCATCACCGCTCCTACAGACGTAGCCAGCGGTCTCAGGCAGGAATCCCCCAGCGAAGATCGACAGCATCCGGAAGAGGCGTTGCTCCTCGGCATCGAGCAGGTCAACGCTCCAGGCGATCGTGTCCCGCACCGCCCGCTGATGTGGCGGTCGATCTACCGGTCCACCCTGCAGAATTTCCCCGGCATCGGCGAGGCGGTCGATCATCGCCTCAGGCGAGAGGTGCTTGCTCCGGGCGGCGGCAAGCTCGATCGCCAAGGGAAGTCCATCCAGCTGGCGGGTGATGTGGGCGACCGCCGCGGCGTTCCCAGGGGTCAACCGGAAATCCGGTTTGACGGCGCTGGCTCGTTCGACGAAGAGGCGAACCGCATCTGCCCGACCGAGCGTCGCTGGATCAGAGGCGGCTTCGTCCGGCGTCGCCAGCTGGGAAACTTGGTACTCGTACTCACCCGAGACATGCAACGGGATCCGGCTGGTGACCAGGATCGTGATCTGGGGACAGTGGGAGAGCACCTCAACCACCGATGGCGCCGCGGCCAGCAGCTGCTCGAAATTGTCGAGCACCAGCAGGCAGTGCCGATCGCGCGCGGTCGTCCAGGCGTAGCGGTCGTCGATCGACCCCCGGACATCGAGCGCCCGAGCCAGGGTCACCGGCACCAGCGCGGGATCGGTTATTGAGGCAAGCCGCAGGAGGTGTGCGCCATCATCGAAAAACGGGCGAACCGCGTGCGCGGCTTCCAATGCGAGACGGGTCTTGCCAATACCACCCGGCCCGACGAGGGTAAGAAGCCGGATCGCAGGTGATGTCAATTGTCCCGCGACCGCCGCCACCTGCGCTTCGCGACCGATCAGGGGCGTCATCGCGAATGGGATCGGCCCGATACTGCCGCTATCATCCACGAGAGTTAACGAGGCTGACGCGCCCCCAAAGGCGATGGTCATCGATAATCCCGGATTGAGTATGCACATGCGTCGTTACGGATCGATCATACCAACTTCTCATCAGGCCCGTGGCGGTCGAGCAGAGCGCGCCTCCGCCAGCATGCGCGCCAGCGGCCCGCTCCTTGCGCAGACACTCGGGCGGTGCAACCACCCGCACACCGCCTCGATCCGGGTGTGCTACGCTGCGAGCGCTGCCCGGGGCCGCGCACGGGAACCTCTTTCCAGCCGGTCGCGAATGAGCCGGCCCCAGATGCCGGTTGCTCATGGTGATGCAGCGCCGTCCAAACGCCATGGAAGACAACAGGTGATGACGATCATCCCGGATTCGCGTAAACGTGCCTGAAGTGTCAGATTTCCAATGGGACCAGATCCCGCTCGGACCATTCGACTCTCGCCTGTGGTGGCTGCTGATCGGCCTCTGCCTGGCTCTGCTCTTTACCGTTCAGGCGATCGAAACAGCGGTCGAGGGTGCATGGCCGCACCAGCGCCGTTCGTCCCGTGTCGTGCCCAGGACTCGGTGGGTCCAACGCTCCTGGGGGCTGATCGGGCTTTTCGTCGTGGTTGGTGCGTTACTCGCCATCGGCATCGTCGCCGTTCATCTCTGGCTTGGGCCACAGAGCCCCGACCAGCAGGTGCTGGGCGGCATCCTGGTCGGAGTTGGCTGGGCGCTGTTCCTGCTCTTCAGCCTCAACGCCCTCGGTCTTGGACGGCTGATGGGAAATCTCGGCGTCATCGGTCCCATTGCGATCCTGGTCATCCTGGTGGTCGGCGACATCCTGCTGCTGACGACCTTTATCGAGGTGGTTCCGGAATGGCCCGTGGTCCGGGACGCGATTGAGAGTGGCCTGCGGGATGCCCTGCCGTTCGTTGACTAGCACGGGTGTCATCGCTCAGCCTTCGACCGTCTCAACCCAACATCCGCGGAGTTCCTGATCGGTGCCTCCGGATCCCGCGCAACACCGCGCCAGACCGGGACTTTACAGGAAGGGGCGAGGGATGACCGGCAGCCCACCGGAAGGTAATGCAAGGGATGTCCGGCGGGTCCAGCCGGTGCGCCGGTCCGCTGGCCAGGCATACCGGACCCGCCCTGCCCGCCAGGCTCCCCAGGCTCGACCCGGCCGAAAACCTGTTCGCGTCGTGAGGCTCACGGGTCAGGACGTTGGGAACGACCCTGGAGTCCCAAATACCCATCAGATGATGAGCGTCGAAGTGCAGCCGATCGGCGGCATCTTCGGCACGGTCAGCGGTCCGTCCTTTCCCCGGAACCATCAGGGCCGGATCGGTCGCGTCTCGCGAACCCTCCTCCGTCGCGGTCGCCTGCAGCCCAGAAGTGAAGGGCCTTCCCTCTTCGATGATCTCGATTTCCGCGTGCTCTGGTTGTCGCGCCTGCTCTCCCAGACAGCGCAAGGAGCATTGCTTTATGCCCTGCTCATCCTGGTCGTCGATCTCTCGGATCGAACGATCTTCAACTCCCTGTTCGTGATCTGCTCGATCCTGCCGTCGATTGCATTCGGGCTGCCGGCCGGGATCGTCGTCGACACGGTCTCACGGCGAGCCCTGATGATCCTGCTCAACTGCTTTCGGTTCCTGTTCATGCTCTTCCTGATCGGCATCGAGCCATCGCTCGCCGGAGTGTTCGCGGCGACACTCGGCATCTGGATCATCCACCAGTTCTATTCGCCCGCCGAAGCCTCGGTGCTCGGTGAGATCGTGCCGCCGTATCGCTACACGTCCGCACAGGCGTTGTTCAACCTGGCGCTCACGATCTCCCAGGGAATCGGTCTCGTGGTCGCCGCCCCGATCCTGCTCCGTATCGGCGGCCCGCGCCTCGTCTTCGTCGTCTGTGGCGCGCTCTGGATCTTCTCCGCCGCCCTGGCGGCACTGCTGCCGGCGCTCGAACGGCAGCGGCCATCGCGCCGCGCACCGAGTCGCTCGTTGCGCACTTCGCTGGGTGATGGATGGCGGTTCGCACGTGGTGACCGCCTCACGTTCGAGGCGATCATCGATGATGTGCTGGTCGGCGTCGGCATGAGCGCGCTCGTCGTCATCATGCCGTTCTATCTTGAACGCGTGCTCGGAACGTCGAAGGAGAACACCGTCTTCGTGTTCGCGCCGGCCGCGCTCGGGCTTGTGCTCGGGCTTCGTCTCGCACCCCGGCTCGGCCGCCTCATCAGCGAACACTACAGCGCGACGCTGGCACTCTTCATGTTCGCGCTATGCGTCGGCGCGCTCGGCTTCGTCGATTCCACCTACGAATTCCTCAACGGGACGCTGCGATTACCACTCGATGCCCTGACCGATGCGCTGGGGATCTCGCCGCTGATCTCGGTCGCGATGATCGTCTCGATCCCGGCCGGGTTGGCATCGGCAATCGTCAATGTCTCCGCTCGATCGATCCTGCTGGCGCGCTCGCCAAGCAACCTGCGAGGGCAGTTGATCGCGACCCAGGGCTTGATCGGCAACGTCGGTTCGCTGATTCCCACCCTGGTCGCCGGCATCGCGACCGACATCTTCGGCGTCAAGCCGATCGCCGTCGCGATCGCTGTCTGTATCATCCTGGCCGCGATGGCCGCCCACGCCTTCGGCCGTCGTGCAGCGTCCCCTCTTCCCCTCCCTCAGGTTTGAACCGGCACCGGCGCCCAAGGAAGCGTGGTCCACGCGAGCACGAACACGGCACCGATCGCTGTGGCTGGGAGGCTGGGTTGCCGCAGGTCGATCACCCACGACTCGGGAAGCTGCGTATCCCGCGTCATCGACACTGCCAGGCAGGATCCATCCGGGCTGAAGGTCAGGGAGATCGCATAGGCCGCAAGCGATGCGTCATGCGGGATCCGGAGCGCTTTGCGGCGACCAGTTTCGGCATCGAACAGCGTCAACTCCGAGGCCATGTTGTTCGCCTGGAGATGGGCGACAGAGCGGCCGTCGGCAGACGTCGCGGTCGCGGCGATCTCGATCCGGCGCCGAAACATCGTATCGACCACGACGCGATCGCGCTCCCGATCGATGATCCGTAGCCGCATTCCGGCCGCGTCATACGTGCGCAACGTGACCCATCGTGATGTGCTGAACCCGGCCGTGGCCGACTCCGTGGTCTTGATCGCCGCCCTGACCGCCCCGGACACAGGAGTACTCCCTCCATCAGCCAGGAGTACGAGATGGTCCCGCCCGGACGCATCACCCACGATCACGACTCCGGTCCGCTGCACGGGCGTCACGGTCCGGGGATTCGGAATCGGCACGCGATGCGCGCGACCGATCGCCGGGTCGATCAGGAGGAGCGAACTTGCCGGACCGGTTCCATCCCGCGGTGCATCTACCAGGAGCCGGGTGCCGGGCATCGCGCAGCCCTGTGGCATCGTCCCCCGCGCGGCATTGCTCCCGAACGCCAGGGCGAGGACCATTGCGATCAGCCCGGCGCGCTGGAGGAGGTTCATGGGGATCGATCCCTCGTCAAACGCCTGCTCCGGCGGCGTCCTTTCGCTATGAACCGGTCAACCTGTTTGCAAGCCGCTGTAAGCTCGCCAGCAAGCGAGCCACGCGCACGACTTCCGCCAATATCGCAGGGCCGATCCTGGTAATCGGCCGGGTGCGGACCCCTCGCGTGATTGACCGGCATTGCGCAACCGCTCATCCGGAGTGCAGTCAGGCCTCGCCATTGAACCGGAATCGCTCCAGCTCGTCCCGGTCGACGTTGTAGATGGCGGTGAAGAAGCACTCTCCGCCGTCCTGCACGAGCACCGGTCGCTCTCGCCAGTCGTTCCCGTCCGTATCGCAGAACCCGTTGATGAATATCTTCCGATCCCCGCCTTCGCGATAGCCGGCGTACTGCCTCTTGTGGTCCAGCACTCCAGCCTCTTCGGCCAGCACGGCTTCCGCCGATTCGACCTGAGTCCGGGATGGCCGCCAGTACGCATCCTCATCGAGATCGAGCCCCAACGAGCTCACGAACAGCGAGGCATCATCGGCAGTGACGATGATGCCTTCGACATCCCCAACGGTCACTGGCCTCCATTCCTCGCTCCCGACCGTGACCGGAGCAGCCACCGGTGCCTGGGCCACTTCGTCGGTTTGAGCGAATGCAACGAAGCCGAAGATGAGAAGGATGAGAATCCAGATCCACACAGACATCGATTGTTCCTTTGCTGGTCGTCAGGCTTCGCCATTTTTCGACATGGGACTCAACTGTCCATCGCTCGGCGTCGATGGTCGCTCTCCAGTAAGCCGGTCCGCCATCGAGGACGGTACCGTAGCTAGCTTCCGTCACTCCTCACGCAAAATTCAGTGAAGGCCCCATGAACGCACTGTCGTAGGGGCGAGCTGGAATCGGCCTGCTGGCATCGCATCCCCAATCAACTCATGGTCGATTCGTATGCTCGCCCGTGTGTCTGCCTGGGAACCACTCAGCATTGGCGACTCCGTCACCCTGCCCTTTTCCGAACGCGCTGTACCACCATACATCGCGTACGCCGCGCACATCACGAGACTGCCAATGGAGACGCGTCTCCATTGGCAGTCTCGTTCGATACAGGTCACATTCAACGGAGATTACCGCTCGTTGATCGTCACCGTGACGATCCGGACATCACCGGTCGGGTCCGACAGCTCCCCGCGGCCATTGTCGGCGACGGGCATGGCCGCCAGCGCGTCGACGATCTCCAGCCCCTGAGAGACCTGCCCGAAGATCGAGTAGTCCTTCGGGAACTGGGCCGGCTGGTCCTGATGGACGATGAAGAACTGGCTGCCATTCGTGTTCGGTCCCGCGTTCGCCATCGCGATCGTTCCTCGCACGTACGGCGTCTCGCCTTCCGGCAGCTCGTCCTGGAACTGGTACCCAGGTCCACCGCTGCCCGTTCCGGTTGGGTCGCCGCCCTGGATCATGAAGTCGAGGATGATCCGGTGGAACGGCGTATTGTCGTAATACCCCGCTCTCGCGAGACAGACGAAGTTGTTGACGGTGACCGGCGCCAGGTCCTGATTGAGATCGACCACGATAGCGCCAGCGGTCGTCTCGATCGTCGCGGTGTATGTCTTCGCCGGATCGATCACCTGCTGCGGTGCTTCGCTCCACTGCGGCGGACCATCACCGCTTATCGTGGGAGCGCTGCTCCAGCATTGGGTGGCTGAGATTGGACTCCCCGCCGTTGGGGAAGCGCTGGCCGTGGCGGACGCACCCGCCGCCGGACTGCTGGTCAATGCCGATGCGCCCGGCCCAACCGCCGCTTCATCGGAAGGTTCATCACCTTCGTCGCCGCCGCCGAATTGCTGGAAGAGCACCGCGGCGAGCGCGAGCAGCGCAACCGCTCCGATCAGCGTCGCCACCAGCGGAAGCCGCCGGTTGGGTTTCGGCTGGGTCTTGGCTGCCCTGCGTGCCGTATTTGGACCAGGCGTTCGCGTTCTCGTCGTAGTCCTCACCGGCTCGCCAGCGGGCCGCTCCACCCTCTGCACCCGCTCCGGTGCCGGACTGGAGACCCGCCTTCGCGTCGAACGTTTCGCTTGCCGCTTCGATGGCACGGAAAATCCTCCCGGGTACGATCAGTCGAAGATGTGTGCGTTGTGAATCTACGGCGCCGGATGAATGCTCGCTCAACCCGGGATAACAGGGTAGTCCTGAACCGACCCGGAGGACCATCATGCTAGCGACGCTTGCCCGACCCTTACGCGTAGGAACCAGCAAGATCCAGAGAGCAGTATAGCGAGCGCATTGCCCTCGCCGTGACACGGTCTCTCGTGCTCTGCCAAGGCTCATTCGTCATCCCGGCAGCCGCACCGGGCAGCCGCACCGAGCAGCTGCGCCGTGAGGGACCGTCCCGGCGGAATGACAGATCATACGGGACAGGCAACTATGGCGTCGCGTCATCCCCGGGCGGTTCCATCCAGACCCCCCGGAAGCCGCGAGCGGACACCGGCGGAAACACTGTGTAGTTCCGGAGCGATCGCGACAGCGCATCGTAGTAATTGGGAATGAACAACGGGATGATGGGAACTTCAGCGTACGCGATGTCCTGCGCCAGACGATAGTACTCACCGCGCTGTGCTTCGACATCCAGCCGGGTGGCCCCGTCGATCAGGAAGTCCATTCGCGCACTGGCGTATCCCCCGCGGTTCAGGTCACCATCGGAATGGAGTAGCGGCCGCAGCAGTTCGTGTGGATCGCGCCAGGCAGACGAATACATCGCGAACAGATCCCAGTCGCCCATCTCGAAGGTTCGCGCAAGCTCCCCGTGATCGAGCAGGTCGAGTGTCACCGCGATCCCCGCGTAGGCGAGCTGGTCCTGGAGCAGGACACAGGCATTGGCGAGAGTGGCGTCGGATGCTGTCGTAATCATCCGCAACGGCAAGCCTCCGAAGAACCCGCGCTCGGTAAGGACCGCCCGGACCTCGTCCGGCGACAAACGCTCCGGTTGGATCTCGCTCGCGGCCCAGTGGTCCTCGGGAAAGAGCAGGCTGGTCGGTGTCGCCTCGGACGCTGTTGCTGCCTCGGCGAGTGCCGGCCGGTCGATCGCGCTGGCGATCAGCCGCCGGATCTCCGGTGCCCGCGGATTCGGACGCGCCGCGTTCACCGAAAGCAGGCACAACCGGTTGCCGTTGCCGCCTTCGAGCGTCACCCGGGGATCAACCCGGAGCAACGGCACATCCAGCAGGGGAGCATCGATCAGGACGTCGACATCGGAGGTCACGAATTCTGTCGCCCGTAACGCGGTATCGGCCGTTCCCCGTATCGTCAGGCCCTGGAGTCTCGGCCGTCCAACCTGGTAGAACCCCGGATGCCTGACGAGCGTCAATTCATCCTCGGTCACTCCCGAGAGCTGGAACGGACCCGACCCGGGAGGGATCAGCCCGAGCGCCGTGTCCCATCCGCGCTCGATCCATGTCGTCGGCACGACCGGCATCCGACCCGAGGCCAGGGACCAGGGAATCGAGACATCCGGCTCCCGGAGATACATCCGAACGTGCTGCCCGTCCACCACCTCAACTCGCTCGATGCGCTCCCAACGCCACGACTCGACCGCCCCGGCTTGCCCGCTCCACACCCGTTCGAGGCTTGCGGCGACATCCGTGGCCGTAACCGGCACCCCATCGGCGAACAGGGCATCTCGCCGGACCGTGAGGTCGATCAGCCGGCCATCGGCCGAGATGGACCAGTCAATGACCAATCCGATCGCAAGTTGCCCACCGGCACCGACCGTGAGTGGGCTGTCGTACATCAGGGTACTCAGCCACATCGTCTCGGCGCCCGCATCGGTGACGGCATTGAGACCGGGCAGGCGTGCCAGGGAGACCGTCGGATGGCCGAAGGGGAGCCGCGGGTCCGGCTGGGACTGGACCGCTTCGCTCTGGTTCCACCCAGCCAACGTTGCAGCGCCTGTCAGACCGAGCGCACTTCCCACCAACGCCCTCCGTGTCGTCCGCCTGGAGGTCATCACTGATCGACCGCGAACACACCTTCGAGCGCAAGCATCAGCTCATCGACCTGGGCCTGCTCCCAAATCATCGGCGGCAAGAGGCGGACGACGAGATTCCCGGCCGGAAGCGCGAGCACCCCCCGTTCCTGCAGCCCGCGCAGCACCGGGGTCGCCTTCTGCTTGAGCTCGATCCCGATCATCAGTCCCTTGCCGCGAACGGCGCGGACCCGCGGGCTCCCGAGATCGGTGATGCGCTCCATGACCTGCGATCCGAGCGTTCCCGCCCGCGTGTAGAGATCATCGTCGCGGAAGATGCGCAGTGTCTCGACCGCCGCCCGTGCGGCAAGCGGATTTCCACCGAAAGTCGAGCCATGCGCCCCACCAGGAAGTGCGGCGCTGATCTCCTCCGTGACGAGCGTGAGCCCGATCGGGAACCCGTTGGCGAGGGCCTTGGCAGTAACGATGATGTCCGGCGTTACTCCAGCGGCAACGGTCACGAACGGCGCCCCGGTTCGGAATCCGGATTGAATCTCGTCCGCGATTAGGAGGATGCCCCGCTCCCGCGTCAACTGGCGCACCCTTGCCAGGTACTCCGCGTCTGCCGGGTGGATGCCCCCCTCTCCCTGCAGCGGTTCCAGCACGACCGCCGCCGTCTCGTCGGTCAGCGCCGCGCCGAGCGCTTCGGCGTCGTTGTAACCAACATGCGTCGCCGGCAGCGGAAGCGGCTCGAAGATCTCCCGGTACTTCTTGTCGGCCGTCGCCGAGAGCGCCCCGAGCGTCCGACCGTGATACCCGCGCCGGGCAGCGACGATGGTGTGCCGGCCGGTTTTCGCGATTGCGAACTTGAGCGCGGCCTCGACGGCCTCCGCGCCGGAATTGCTCAGGAACGACCGCGTGAGCCCATCGGGCGCGATCCGCGCGATCTCCGTCAGCAGTTCCGCACGCACATCGTTGCCAAAGCTCTGGTGCCCGGTCGTGAGCACGCCGAGCTGGTCGGTCATGGCCGCGGTGAACCGGGGATGCGCGTGCCCGAGTGCGGCGACACCATAATTGCTCATCGCATCGAGATACCGGTTCCCGGCCGCATCGAAGAGGTACGCCCCCTCCCCGCGCACGAGCGCGATGTCCCGCTTGGCGTAAAGGGGGATCTGCGCCGCGCGCTCGATCTCGAGGATCTCCTCATCAGTGCGGCTGCTGGTCCGGGTCGTGGCGGTCGAGGTGGTCGTCATGCTCATCGGTAGCCGTGCTTTCTGCTGATCGGACGGATGTTGACCAAAAAGGGGGATGACAGGGCGCAACCGCACTCACGATTGCGCGTCGATACGCTCGATGACCTCCCGCAGCCCGGTCAGGCCATCGATGGCGTGCGGGACATCAGCCATCTCCGGCCAGGTGGCGTGCAGGTATCCCCACGGACCACGCCGCAGCAACACCGCGTGCATCCCGATCGCCTGGGCAGGCAGGACGTCATTGTCGAGACGGTCTCCAACGTGGACCATGCGGTCCGGTGTGAGGTCCATCTCCTGGGCGATGCGCTCGAAAAAGCCCGGGTCCGGTTTGGACACCCCCCAAACTGCCGACGACGCGACCAGGTCGAGCGGCAGTCCGAGCGCTTCCATCTGCTCGGCCGCACCCTCCGGTTGGTTTCCGGTCACCCCGAGCAGGTATCCGGCGGCCTTGAGCTGTTGCAGCACCGGCACGACATCCGGGTAGAGATCGCTCGCCTCGATGCTGTACCCCACGATGTTGGGATCGACCGATTCGATCTGCATGAAACCGAAGATGCTGCGGTGATGCTCCCGGCGTTCGATCAGCCCGCCAAGCACACCGGCCAACGTAAACTCCGGCACCCCAGCGTACCGTGCCACCATCGCCCAGTGGCGCGTCTCATCGACGAGCGTCTCGCCAACATCGAACACGACCGCCTTCACGGTTCCAGTCATGCCGTCACCGGCGAGGCCGGTTCCGCGGCGTGGCTGTGGCTGACGATGGTCCCCTGGCCCTCGAGCGCTCGCGTGATCGGGCTCGCGATCCGGGCATCCGCGAAGATCACCCGCCCAACTCCACGTTCCACCGCCGCGATCGCCGATTCCACCTTGACGATCATCCGCCCGGCGGCAGCCGAGAGAGCCGCTTCGGGATTCGCGACATCGATCTCGCGGACGAGCGACGACTCGTCAGACCGATCGGCGAGAAGCCCCGGCGTATCCGAGAAGAAGAGCAGGCCGTCGGCACCGAGCGCTTCCGCCAGCGCGAGCGCCAGCTTGTCACCATCGACATTGATCGGGATGCCGCCGTCGGCCAGCGCGGGCGGGGTCAGCAGGGGAACGAACCCAACCGCCAGCAAGGTCGTGATCAGCGTCGTGTCGATCCTCTCGATGGTCCCGGCGTGATCGTCCCGGAAGACGCGGGTCTTGCCGTCCTCGGTGCCACGAATCACCGGTTTCCGCCGGCCGACGGCGATCCCGCCATCGATCGCGCTCAGCCCGACGGCATTCACACCCGCATCCCGAAACGCGGCGACGAGGCGCTTGTTGACCTTGCCGCAGTAGGCCATCAGCATCGCGTCCATCGTGTCCGCATCGACGTAGCGGGAGACCCGTCCGCTGCTGGAGGTGACCATCCGGGACGGCATCCCGAGCTGTTCCGAGAGCGCGCTGAAGGTCGCGTTGCCGCCGTGCACAATGACGAGCGGTTCGGCGAGGTTAGCGACATCCGCCGCGAAGTTCGCAAACGCGTCCTGGTCAATTGCCGCCCCGCCACCGATCTTCACTACCAGCATCGCTCGATCACCTCACCCCTGCCGCGTTTCCTGTACGTCATCAGACCACAACACTATTGCAGTGTGTTCTGCCAAGCCTAGCCATCCCGCCGCTTCGTGTCATCCAGAACCGATTCACATGTACAGGGACGATCGAGTATCGTCCCTGTACAACGCAGTAGCACCATGAGTCCGTCATCACCGGCTCGTCCTCCTTCGTTACTCCGCGACCACAGGCGTGGTCTCCTGGCGTGGGCTGAAGCAAAACGCTCATTCGCGGATCCACGGGCGATCGCAAGGATCGCCCCTACGAAAATGACTCTCGTGGGGGCCGACCCGCTGGTAGTTACCCTGTGCCAGGCCAGCGTCGACCGCACTGCGGGAATCAACCGTCAGCCGTTCCAGTTGCTCGGTCTCGCTCGTCGCATGGTCCACCTGCCGGTAGTCGTACTGGACACGCAGGACATCCCAGCCTCGATCAATCAGCAGTCGCTCGGCGTAGTAGAAGGGCGGCATATCACAGGTGTACCAACGGCCGGGAAGGAGCACCGCCAGCGTCGTCGAGCCAAACTGCTGCCGAATGAGTTCATTGGGAACGGGCTCTCCACGGAAGCCTTCGACCGCCAGCGTCGAGTACGTTACGTCCATGTCAACCCTCCCGCACTGGATATCGTGTGTTCCGGGTGACCGAAGAGAGACTGGTCCCGCAGCGCCGGTCTCTCGCGAGCGGCCTAAAGGGAAGCGTTCGATCGGGAAGCCACGGGCGATCACGGAGGATCGCCCCTATTGGCAAGACTCTTGTAGGGGTCGACTTCATAGACGATGGCGAAGCCATCGAGCGAAAGCGGTCCAGTCGTGTCGACCCGAGGCGACGATAAAAGCGTTCACCCGTCAGATCGGGTGGAGGCCTGGGAAGTCGATCGCGGTGGTCTCGTCGTACCCCATCCGGATGTTGAATGCCTGGACTGCCTGACCGGCCGCGCCCTTCATCAGGTTGTCCGTCGCCGCGATCACGACCACCCGGTTCGAGTGCGGATCGCGCTCGAAGCCGACATCGCCGAAATTGGTCCCGCTCAGGATCTTCGGCTCCGGATACCGGTGCACACCGGCGCTTTCCTTCACCAGTCGCATGAACGGCTCGTCCTTGTAGGCTCCCCGGAAGATCTTCCAGAGATCCTTGTCCTGCAGCGGCTCCTTCGTGAAGACGTGGCTGGTCGCGACGATCCCGCGCACGGCGTCCGTCGAGGTGGCCGAGAAGGCGATCCGGGGCACCCTGCCGTCGAAGCTCAGTTCCTGGACGATCTCCGCCGTGTGCCGGTGGCCGGTCGGCTTGAAGGAACGCACGACCCCGGCCCGCTCCGGATGGTGGGACGCGAGCCCGGGTGACCCACCCGAGCCCGACGATCCCGTCTTCGCCTCGATCACGACCGGGATGGCGGGATCGACGACACACGCCTGAAACAGCGGGTACAAGCCAATGATCGCGGTTGTCGACATGCAGCCGGGGCTGGCGATCCAGTCCGCCGTGCGGATCTCCTCGCGGTGCAGCTCCGGCATGCCATAGACGAACCGACCCAGTGCTTCGAGATCGTTGTGCTCGTGGCTGTACCAGACCGGGTAGTCGCCCGGATTGTTGAGCCGGAAATCCGAGCTGAGGTCGATGATCACGGGCGCAAGATCGCGGACCTCCGGCAGCTTCTCCATTGAGACCCCGTGCGGAAGCGCGAGGAAGAGCACATCGCACGGCTCGAGTTGGCTGCTCGCGACGAACTTCATGTCCGTCACCTTGCGCAAGTTGGGATGTGTCGTCCGGATGAACTTCCCGGCGCTCCGCTCCGAGGTGACCTGCTTGATCGTGACCTCTGGGTGCCTCAGCAACAGCCGAACCAGCTCCCCGCCTGCGTATCCGGATCCTCCAACAATTGAAACGTTAACCATGTTCCTGTTCCTTGTTCCTGTTCTCAATCGTTTCTGCGTAGCTGACGATCTGTATCACGTCTTGGCCGGCACAATGGGTCGCATCGCACCGTGGCCGCTTGATGGCTCCGCCATCACCTCTAAGACCGGCCACTACCTCTTGCCAATCCCTGTTAATCCGCCGCTACCCGCTCGGCGGACGGTCGCGCCCGGTTCTCGGCGCCGACCTTGAGCACGTAGTCGATGATTCGCGCCGGGATGTCGACCCCGGTCGTGTCGATGCTGTTCCGGAACTCCATCGTGTAATTGACTTCGTTGACCTGCAACCCCGCCGCCGTCTCGAAGAGATCGACGGCGACGACGCCTCCTCCGACCGCCGCGGCGGCGGCCCGCGACATGGCGTCCAACTCCGGTGTTATGGGGCAATTGGTCGCCTTGCCGCCCCGAGCGGTGTTCGTGATCCAGTGCGGCGAATCCCGGTAGATGGCGCAGATCGTTCGGCCATCGACGACGAACGACCGGATGTCCCGCCCGTGCTTCTCAACGAACTCCTGAATGTAGAACGCACCATGATGAAAGGAGCCGAGCGTCACCTTGTGCTCCAGCAGCGCCTCCGCCGCATCGCGATCGTTGACCCGCGCCAGCAGGCGTCCCCACGACCCAACGGCTGGCTTGAGGACGACCGGATAGCCGATCTCCTCGATCGCCTGCACGGCGGATTCAGGTGTGAAGGCGATGGTGGTTCGCGGCACCGGCAGCCCTGCCCGGACGAGCGCCGTCGAGGTGAGGATTTTGTCGCCGCAGATGTTCGCGACATCGTACGTGTTGACCGTTGGCACGCCCCAGTCGTTCAACACCCGCAGCGTGTAGAGTGCCCGGAGGTGGTTGATGCATCGCTCCAGGATGACGTCGCACTCGGTCATCGCCGGGGACAGGAGGTCGAGCGCGAACTCCCGGTCGTCGAATCGCCGGACCTCGACGTCCCGGCGCTCCATCTCGGCCAGGAGCAGCTTCTCCTCGACCCGCACGCGAGACATCAGGATGCCGACGGTCAATGGCGGTCCGTCCATCGGACGATAGTCGATCACGAGATGGTCCTTCCGGATAGGTGTGGGAATCGCTGGATCATCATCAAGCTCCAACAAGAGAACTGGACGATGACCGGGCCGTGATCCCCTCGCGGGCGATCCGCGCCGCCTCCTCCACGATCTCGCCCGCGATGTCGCGGCTGGTTGTGGTCATCAGTCCCTTGAACTCGCCGCCGGTGTTGATCTCGATCACCTTCAGCCCCTGGTCGGTCTCGATCAGGTCAACCCCGGCGAGCCGGGCGCCAACACATTCGCAGGCGCGAATCGCAAGGTCTTCGATCTCGGGCGTGACTGGACAGGGAACGGACACCGCGCCGCGCGCGGCATTGGTGATCCAGTGCTCGGATGTCCGGTACGAGGCGGCGATGATTTTCCCGCCGATGACGTAGGCCCGGATGTCACGTCCCGGCTTCTCGATGAACTCCTGCATGTAGTAGATCTCGTGGTGGAAGGAACCATGTTCCGATTTCTGGGCGATGATGGACCGCGCCTGGTCCGGCCCGTTCACCTTGGCGATCAATCGCCCCCAGGACCCGGTGACCGGTTTCAGCACCGCCGGATATCCAAGGGTCTCACAGGCGCGGAGCGCGGCTTCCTCCGAATAGGCGACGAACGTCCGCGGCGATGGGATCCCGGCCGCTTCGAGGACCATGCTGGCCCGCGCCTTGTCATCGCAGACGGAGACGGCCGACGCCGAGTTGAGGGTCGGTATGCCCCACCGCTCCATCGCGAACAGGGTATACCCCGCGCGCGAGTGGACGACGCTCCGATCGAGCAGCACATCGATGTAGACGCCGCTCTCCGCCGCCGTTGGCGCCGAGAGATCGAGCGTGAGGTCACGATCGAAGATGGGGGTGACTTCCATTCCACGCGCGCGGGCGGCGGCAAGTATCAGTTTTTCCTCCTGCCGGAGAAAGGAGACGAGCACCCCGAGCCGGAGCCCCGTATTGTCGTGCGATGTCGTCATGCCGAAGAGTTTCCCGTCTGCTCGAGCGAAGCGACCCAATCATGCCGCGTGTGTCGCCGTTACCTATGATCTCGTAGGGGTAGACCCAACAGACGGTTGCAAAGCAATCGAGCGGATGCGGTCCTTTCGTGTCTGCCCTGGGTTGTCAACCAGCCGGTTCCCGCTCAGGCCGACTCGTTTGGTTCGGCATCTGGCTGGCATAAAACCAGCCACTACGTGATGCCTACCCTCCCTTTCGTAGAGGCGGCCCATGTGGCCGCCCGGTGTCGCCCCCCACCGGTTCCCTGTTTGGAGGCTCGTTCGCCGCCTTAGAACGCGAGCAGCACCCGTTTCAAAATCCGAATCGCACGCAGGTACTCGCTGAGATGGATACGCTCCTCGGGCGTGTGGTCCAGCGATGAGTCCCCGGGTCCATAGGCAACGATCGGGCATTTCCAGGCCGGACCGACGACGTTCATGTCGGACGTCCCCAGCTTCAGCGTAAACCGGGGCGTTCCGGCTTCCTCACGGATCGCCCGGAGGAACGGAGGCACCAGCTTGCTCTGCTTGGTCGTCCTGTATCCCTCCTGGACGCCGTCAACGCTGATCTCGGCGTCACCCCCGATCGTGCGGATGCGATCGAGCAGCCGTGGCACATCGATTCCGGGCGGCAGGCGGAGGCCGATCGAGAGGATCGCCCGATCCGAGAGCCCGTCGCCCATGGTGTTGAACACGCGCAGCGAATGCCCGATCGAGCCGAAGCTGTTCGTGGCACCGGCATTCCAGGCGTCGAGCTCCGCGCGAAGGTCGTTCCAGAACTGGACCGCCTCCTCCGCGACCGACTCGCCGGGCCCCGCCGTGTGCCGGGTCGACCGTCGCAGGGTGTAGATGAGGGAGAGCGAGCCGCGATAGCCAAGGCAGAGCGCGTCCCATCCGCTGGGCTCTCCGATGATGCAGAAGTCCGGCGGCGCCCATCTCGCCACTTCCGTCGCGCCTGGGGAGCCGATCACCTCCTCGCCGACCGCGCCGACGACCGTGACCCTGGCATTCAGATCCGGCGCGGCAGCGGTTGCGGCCGCGACGAACGTCGCCAGCGGTCCCTTGGCATCGACAGCACCCCTGCCCCAGAGCACGCCGTCCTCGATCCTGACCGGAATCCGGCCTGGAACGGTATCGACGTGACCAAGCAGCACGATGTGACGCTCACCCTGACCGACGCTGCCGACGGCGCTACCAGCAGCATCGTCCT
This sequence comes from uncultured Thermomicrobiales bacterium, assembly GCA_902806355.1. Next base: position 55,892 of record CADCWI010000090.1, read on the forward strand.
GGATCGAAAACCCACGAGTGGCCATCGCCGCCCGCAGGAACGCGACGGCCGCCGATTCGCGACCGGACAGGCTTTCGAGGCTGATCAGTCCCCGCAACAGTTCCACATCGGCCAGCTCGTCCGATGTCATGCCCGTCCGGTTCTCCAGCTCGGCGAACACGCCATCACGCACTGACGACGACGCCATGTCCCACCGTCGCTTTCCAGCCGTTCCGGCTCGCGTCCTCGATGGACGATGGCCGCAGCCGATCGTCGTTGGCTTGGATTAGGGCAGCCAACGACGCGATCGCGCCGGCCACGGATTCGTCGCCGAGCTGGCGTGCGTTGCGGAAGTCGCTGACCGGATGGATGTCCCAGACGACGGTTCCGTGTTCAACGGTGCCCGTATGCCCGGTTCGCGCCAACTCGATCACGACCAACGACGCGCCGAGCGCTCGCGCCGCCCGCTCGGCGATATCGAGCTCCTTCGCGTCCGCATCGACTCCCTCTATCGCGACCGCGCGACCACCAACGACGTGGACACGCGTCCGAGCGGAGGCATCCGGTGCACCAGCCTGAAGCAGGAAGATCGCTTCCGCTTCATTCCCGAGCACAACCCGGTGCTCAATCACGGCATCGGCGGTGTCGTGATCGTGCAGATGCGTGGTCGCCCCGCCGGGTGTCAGTCCCAGCAGGGTCGAGGGAAATCCCAGCTCCGCCGCCGCCTGGATTCCGGATGCTTCTGAGAAGGCGGCGAGCGACTTCGGTCGCGGCACCCCGGCATGGGACAGCGCGGTCGCGACCTCCAGCCGGTTGCCGGTCGCGGCCAGGCCGGCATCGATCGTCTGTACGCCCTGCCCACGCAGGAGCGGCAAGGTCGCGGCGGCCACCGCTCGGTTGGGAGCGCGGTCGATGATGCAAGATAAGGATCGGTCGACCGATTCGGCGGCCGTCGCTTCGGTGATTCGCCCCAGCGCCGCGAGTGACGACGCTGGGTCGGGAGGCAAGGGCGCGCTTGCGGGAGGAACGGGCATCGCCACCATCCCGGCGTCGCCGAGGGCTGCGATGATCTGCTTCTCTTCCATGCGCACACGTGCGCAGAGCACGCCTGTTGCCGTCACCTTGCTACCCCTGCCTCTCCATGAACCCGCATTTGCCGCCGTCATCAGTGTCGTGCCTTACTGCCCGTGCCACTCAATGCTTCCTCTGTACCGCCGTTGCCTAAGGCGGTCTGGCCGCTCGCTCCTCAACCGTCATTCAGAGCGAAGCGATGAATCCCCGCGCGAAGCGCATCCGCCGCAGGCGGAGCCTCGCATGTCCCCTGCGAGGACCGGCTTCACAGGCGATTCCCAGGGATCGAGTGGAAGCGGCCCATCGCCGGGGGGGTCCTTCGTTTTCGCTCAGGATGACAAAGAGGGCAGCAGCGTCACTCGCCCCAGTCCTCCCCCTCTTCCGGCGCCAGCCCGAGCTCGGCCGGATTCGCGTTCAGTACCTCCAGGTCGGCACCACAATCCGGGCAGGGCACGATCTCGCCCTGCTCCACACCTTCAACTTCGACGTCCGCTCCACACTCGGGGCATTGTGCTGTCATACGTTCCTCCGCTCGATATCTGTTCGCGGGCAGCGGCACTGGGCCGGCCCATAATCACGAATCGCCTGACGATGTCACGCCGTCGCCGGGGGATTCTCTCCCGGCGAGGCCAAGACGCTCGTCATGCAGCACCTGCAGCAGCACCGCCTTGTGGACATGTAGCCGGTTTTCCGCCTGGTCGAAGATGATCGACTGGGGACCATCCGCTACCTCGGATTCGACTTCCTGTCCGCGATGCAACGGCAGGCAGTGCATGAAGACCGCCTCCGGTTTCGCTTGAGCCATCAGCTTCCGGGTAACCCTGAACGGCGCGAGCGCCATCAGCTTGCCGGGATTGACTGTCTCTCCCATGCTCTCGTGGACATCGGTGTAGACCGCATCGGCACCTTCCACAGCGGCCATCGGGTCATCCGTGATCGTGACTGTAGCGCCGGCTGCCGCGGCAAGCGTCCGGGCCATCGCCACCACGTCCGGATCCGGACCATACGCCTCCGGCCCGGCCACCGTGACGCTGATCCCAACCGCGCTGCACGAGAGCAACAGCGAATGGCAGACGTTGTTGCCATCCCCGACATATGCGAACCGTAATCCCGCCAGACGACCGAATCGTTCCCGCAGCGTGAACACATCGCTCAGGGCCTCGATCGGGTGATCGAGGGATGTCAGGCCGTTGAGGACAGGCACCTTTGCGCCCGCCGCCAGCTCGAACATGTCCGCACGGTTCTCGACCCGGACCGCAATTCCTTCCACGTAGCGGCTGAAGACCTCTGCCGTGTCGCTGATTGTCTCGCCCCGCCGGAGCTGGAGATCCTGCAGGCCAAGAAAGATCGCCTGGCCACCAAGCTGCTCCATCGCCGCCTGCAGGGCAGTCCGGGTGCGCGTGCTCGGGTGCTGGAAGATCAGGCCGAGCGTTTTCCCCGCCAGCCAGGCATGCGGCACGCGATCCTTGCGGAGCCCTTTGAGCACCGCCGCCGAGTGCAAGACGTCGAGGATCTCGTCCGGCGACAGGTCGGTGTCGGTCAGGAGATCGCGCCCCCGCAGGGCAGGATTGAGGCACACGCTGACGAGCGGGTCCGTCGCACGCTGCCCTTCTGGCTCGTCCAGTTGATGATCCTGCCCGGTCATCGACGCTGTCCCCATCGTCTCTTGCGTTAGCACAGGGTCTGCACCAGCAGGGCCTTGTGCATGTGCAGCCGGTTCTCCGCCTGGTCGAAGATGATCGATTGCGGACCGTCCGCCACCTCTGCCGAAACTTCCTCGTCGCGGTGCATCGGCAGGTCATGCATGAAGACTGCTGTCGGCTTCGCGGCCGTCATCAGCGCGGGCGTGACCTTGTAGGGCGCGAGCGCGACCGCCCGCGCCGCGCCATCGAGCTGGCCCATGCTGACGTGGACATCGGTGTAGACAGCATCCGCTCCCGTAACCGCCGCGACCGGATCGTCCACGATCTCGATCACTGCTCCATTATGTCCCGCGAGCCACTGCGCGTGCCGCACGATATCGGGCGACACCCGGTACGCGGGTGGGCTTGCGACGGACATGCTGACCCCCATCGCCGCGCAGGACAGCATCAGCGAGACCGCCATGTTGTTGCCATCGCCGAGATAGGCGAGCTTGAGCCCATCGAGCGAACCGAACGTCTCCTGAAGCGTCAGCAGGTCAGCCAGCGCCTGCAGCGGATGGCACTTGTCGGAGAGCCCGTTCATGACCGGGATCGACGCGTGCGTCGCCAGCGTCACGAGATCGTCGTGATCCGCCACCCGGGCAACGATCGCATCCACGTACCGGCTCAGGATCTGGGCGGTGTCCCCGATCGTCTCGCCCCGCTTCATCTGCAGATCGTTGACGCCAAGGAAGATCGCCTGCCCGCCGAGTTGCGCCATCCCCGCCTCGAAGGAGACACGGGTCCGCGTACTTGGGTGCTGGAAGATCATCCCGAGCGTCTTGCCCGCCAGCCAGGCGTGCGGTTGTCCGTTCCGCGAGAGGCGCTTGATCCGGGCGGCCGTGTCGAGGACCTCGCTGATTTCGTCCGGGGTGAGATCGGTATCGACCAGGATATGCCGTCCCCGCAAGCGGGTGCTGACGCTGAACGACGGGAGCGAGGCCGTCCGCGGGCCACCGAGCACGACGGTCCGCTCCAGGGCGGACGCGATCGGCGCCTGGCTGACGGTGGGCACGGAGTGAAGGATCGTTGGCTGAGACCGTTCGATCCGGTCAAGCTCGAAGGTGGTGACTGCTTCAGCGGAAACCTGGTGCATCGGGTGTTCCCTTCTCTGTCGGCACGTGTGAACGTGAGGACGCCGGCCCGCCGCATCCGAATCGATCGGAGCAAAGGGGCCGAAGGGGCGAGAGGCGTCAGTTCCCGCGGTACCACCCTTCTTGCGGATTCGTTGGTCGCCAACTGGCGCAACGCCCGCATCTCTTGGCTGTTCTGGGCATGGGAGCCACCCATCCAGACCTACTTGACGGACCTGAAGGCTCAGGCGTCTTTCTTCGGCCGGCCGCTCCGGGGCGCGTTCAGGGATGCGTCGCTGGTCCCGGGCTTGCACCATCCCCGGGTCGCTCGAGCGAGCGCATCTCGTACTGGTCCCCGTCATCGCGGGTTGTCGTGATAACGATTCTCTGGATTGTAGGTCGGTAGAAGGCGCTAACGGGCGGCGACCGTCAGCGCGTCGTACGGGTACGACGCGCCAGTGGTCGCCGTCGGGGAGAGCGGGAAAGCAACTCCCGCTCGATCCCGTGATGCCGGTATGGCTGCGTCATCCCTGTCCAACCTCCGCCTGCTGAGCCTGCCGATCGCGGACATTCGCGACCTTCTGGCCAAGACCGAAGAGCCGGATAAACCCTTCGGCGTCTGCCTGCCGGTACACATCATCAGCACCGAACGTCGCCAGATCCTCGTCGTACAACCCGTACGGCGAGGTCATCCCGACCGCTTCGCATGTGCCTTTGAACAGCTTGAGCCGGACGTCACCGGTGACAGGCTCTTGCGTCTTGTCGACGAAGGCGTCGAGCGCCCCCTTCAGCGGGGTAAACCATTGGCCATTGTACACGAGGTCCGCATACTGCATGGCCAACTGGTCCTTGAGCCGCATCGTCATCTTGTCGAGCGTCAGGTGCTCCAGCTCGCGGTGCGCCGTCATCAGGATCGTGCCGCCCGGTGTCTCGTACACCCCGCGGCTCTTCATCCCGACCAATCGGTTCTCCAGCAGCGTGACCCGCCCGACACCGTGCTTGCCGCCTAACCCGTTCAACTGTTCGACCATCGGCACCGGATCGAGCCGTTGCCCATCGACCGCGACCGGCCACCCTTCCTCGAACCCGATCGTGACGTACTCCGCCTCGTTCGGCGCATCTTCCGGCGCGACCGAGAGACCATAGGCATCGGCCGGCGGTTCCTGCCACGGGTCTTCGATCGCGCCGCCCTCATGGGAGAGATGCCAGAGGTTGCCGTCCAGCGAGTAGATCTTCGCGGCGGTCGCCGCCACCGGCACGTTATGGGCAGCGGCGTATTCCAGCGCATCCTCTCGGGATCGGATGTCCCAGTGCCGCCACGGAGCGATGATCTCGAGCTCCGGCGCGAGCGACATGAAGGTCAGCTCGAACCGCACCTGGTCATTGCCCTTGCCGGTGCAGCCATGAGCGACCGCGCCCGCGCCTTCGAGCTTAGCGACCTCGACCTGATGCTTGGCGATCAGCGGGCGCGCGATCGAAGTCCCGAGCAGGTACTTGCGCTCGTAGATCGCTCCGGCCCGGAGCGTCGGGAACGCATAGTCCCGGATGAACTCGTCCTTGAGATGGGAGACGTACGCCTTGCTGGCGCCACTGGCGAGCGCCTTGGCCTCGATCCCGGAGAGGTCATCAGGCTGCCCGACATCGGCCGCGAAGGCGATCACCTCGCAGTCGTAATGCTCCTTGAGCCAGGGGATGATGACGGACGTGTCGAGCCCGCCGGAATAGGCGAGGACAACTTTGCCGATCGACGGCTTCTCGACGCCGAGGGTTGAGCTCTCGTTGAAATGAATGTCTCGGAAGGTCATGAGAGATGGATGCTCCCGCTCTGGTGATGCTGATCGTCGCGCGATGAACGAGCCGGCAAGGTCACGTCGCTAGGCCAGACGGGGCATCCCCGCCCGCCCAATACGTGGGCGGCTGTCGATCATCGAGAACGGCTGCATGAGCGTGACCTATCCTTCGCAAGGCGTCTGCTACCTGGAACGCAAACGCTACGCGGGCGTCCGGGAGACACCCCACCCCCACTCGTGACTCTCTTCACAAGCGCACGAGTGACCATACCGGACTCTGCACAGCCCTGTCAACACTCGCCACTGGCCTTTGAGGGACCAAGTCGGACATAATCTGAATGATCCAGCACCGACTCAGTGCAAGGCCATGCCTGGTTTACCTTGGCCGTTCCATGGTGGCGAGCAGGACGTAATAAGGCGCTTCTCGACAGTTTGTCGTTGTGGTGTCGCGTGGAAGTACAGGTCAACGCGCCGCCCGGACCTGGACTCATCGAGCACCCGCTGATTGATCCTGCAGTTCGTCATCCTCCCCCCAACGTAGCAGTTTCGTGGCGAGATATTGCCATACCCCGAGTTGAACCTCGTGTTCAGATCCATAGTCTCGCCGACGTAGCCAATGGAACCCTCCACAACCAGAGCATAAACACCGGGCTTGTGCCGCAGAGGGTGCGGGACAGCAATGCGGAAACGACAGAACGTACCATGTCCGTACTTGTGCAGCTGCGACGCGTTAGCTTTCACATATCGGCTTTGCGGACTGAACTCGGCGATCGACCCTGAAACATTATGATCAGGGTTGAGGGAATCCACGAAGTCGAAGCCGAATTCCAGCAGCGTGATGACCGCTTGCACATTACCCACGGCTTCTGACGAGACGTCACCCGTTGCCCCCATATTGTTCGGCATTCCTTCCCAGTGCTATCGGCACGAAAACGCATGGCGATTCTTGCGCCGTCCCGGTGGCCGTCCCTACGGAACGGGGCCCCAGGACCGGTGTTTGCTTCAGGGGTGTCGATCCTGACTCGACCTCGTCACCGTCTCGTCCGGGCCGGATTCCCACTCCATGTCCATGGCGTTCACGCCGATACCCAGTAGCCTTCGCCTCTCACCGAGCTCGATCCGGGTGATCCCGCATCGAGCCACCCCGTGTTCGATCGCGCGGGGCGCAAACTCGCGCACCCGTTCATCCCCGAACCAGGTGCGGACGAGATCGATCGTCACTCCGCCGTGCGCGACGACGAGGATCCGGCCATCGGGACGCGTCGCATGGCGCTCATCGAGGAACGCGGCAAACCGGTCGCCCGCCGCGCGGGACAAATCCCCGAAGGACGGCCGGAAGTCGCGGTCGTTGGTGGAACGTTGCCATTCCTCCAGGAAGGCCTCGCGCGTCTGGTGCGGTTCACCGGGCCAATTCATCCGCTCCCGAATGCGGTCGTCCCGCTGGGTCGCGGCGGCGGGAAGGCCCAGCGCGGAGGCGATGTGCCCGGCCGTCTCGACCGCGCGCCGGAGCGGGCTGCTCCACAGGTCCTCGACCCGCCCGATCTCCCCGAGGCTTGCGCCGCACTGCCGCGCCTGCTGGTGTCCGAGCGCTGTCAGACTCGGATCCCCGTGTGTCCGTTCTTTCTCCGCATGCTGCACGATGATCACGTCGAGCGTCATGCCAACACGATCTCCATGTACATGCGCCTTTCTGACGTGATGCGTCAGTAACCAGCTGCCGCCGCATACTTCTTGCACGAGGCCAATGCTGCGTCCAATGACACCAACAGGTCGATCAGCCTTGTGCAGCAGTCCCCATGGTAAAATACGCGGTAGAAGTGGTCGTTTGAGGTAGAGAATCTGCAGTCTACGGTCGAATGGCTATGCGGGAACGGGCAGACCCGCCAAGCGATCACTTCTTCCACCTCACCCGTCCCCTGATTCGACCCTGCTCGACTTCTCGCGTTTTCGCCCGCCTCACGCTGAGGACGAAATTTTGTCGATCTGTCCGATCAGACACCCAAACGGAAACGCTCAGATGAATGGTCTCACTCATCTGAGCATAAAAGATTGCCATTTGCATGTCTTTGCTATTGATATGAATCTCTGATGGATCCAGAAGCGCCTCGACGACCTGCCTTTCGTCGGATTCGACTTCAGGATGCCGATCAAGGTAATGCTGACGTCGCTCACGCGTGATCACAATGTCATCCGCTACATGACCCGCCCATGGAGCAAGTGCGTAGCTCGGTATTGTGCCAACACGAACGATAGCCGGCCCGTTTGCGTCTGTGAGGAGCAGACGAACCTCTGCTATGCGATCTCTATGTTTGTCATCGTCGCTATCGCCCTTTACGTCCTTGATCCTGTCGTGAGAGCGAACCACGGTGCTCCAGAGTGACATCGGTGAAAAGGCGAGTACCTCACAGCGACCGCTTCAACGCTCAGCCGCGGCGGCGCTTGAACACGATCTTGGGTGCGGATGGTGACGGCACGCCGGTACCCGCGCCCGGTGACGCCGCTCCGGCAGGGACGGGTGGCACGGGGGTATCCCCTGTGACAACAACTCGTTCCGCGACGGGTGATCGACGAACACCCTGCAGCCAGTACCCGGCGGCGAACAGCCAGACACCGATGCCGGCAAGCGAGAACACGCCCGTCAGCCAGAGGCCGATCGTCAGTGACCTGGGCTCATACCGCATCTCGACAGTGTGCTCCCCCGCCGGCAGCACGATCCCCCGGAACAGGCCGTTGGTTTCGTAGACCTCCACCTCGTCTCCGTCGAGGTACGCCTTCCAGCCCTCTTCGTAAACCTCGCTCGCGACCATGAAACCGTCTGCAGCTGACTCCGTCCGGAAGGTCATCTCGTCGGCCCGGTACTCCGTCACCGTGACCGAACCGATCCCCGCCCGGCCAGTGGCGACCGCGGCGGGCGCTGTTCCCGATGCGCTGCTGGCCGGGGAGTTGGAAGGAGCCTCGCCCTCCACAAACGCGGTGTACCGGCCATCGACCGCCCCACTGCTGAGCTGGGCAAGGGCCTCGTCGGCCGTCGCCGACCGCACGTTCGACACGATCCATGCCCGGGGATAGGCTTCCGGGTTCTCGTAGATCGCAACCAGCGCGTTGCGGAACACCTCCGTCCGCCCCTGGGTCATCGCCACGATGTCTTCACGGTCAGGAGGGATCGTGGCGTCGATCAGGATGTACCGGACGTTCAGCATGTCAAGCAATGGTGACTGGGCGCCGCTGTCGAGCAGGTCCGTGTAGTGGTAGTTCTGCACGTAGGCGTTGAGGACGCCCATGTACCGGTACCAGCTGCCGAGCAACAGGGGGTTATAGCCCTGGATCTGCTGGAGGCCGAGCCGGAACGGCCGTCCGTTGGTCAGGAGCGCCATCACCACCGGGTCGAGGCGCCGCCCCGGGTACGCCTCAAGTGGGGCGGGATCATATCCGCGGCTCGAATAGCCAACGTAGCGGAACGGCTGAAGCACCTGCGACCGGGCCTGCAAAAACTCTCCGGCGCCACCCGGATCCACCCGCGAGAGGTTGATTGCGACCGCGGCCTGAGTCGTCGGACTGTGCTGCCAGAGGTTGTTCGGCTGGGTCAGCCCATCGGGGTCGTTGATCGAGGCCGCGATGTCGCGGCCATGCGGCAGCACGAACGCGAGGGCCACGATGAAGACGACGACCGCCTGGGTGAGTCGCCGCCGCATTGCCGCCGGCCTGATGCGCCCCTGACCGAGCACCGCGACGTAGACCGCCAGAGTGGTCAGCCCCGCCGTGATGTGCGTCTGCAGGCCGATCGATTCAATCTTGGTGGAGACGTAGACGTCGCAAGCGATGATCACCAGCCATGGGATGAAGACGACCCAGGTGCGGGAGAGTCGCAAACGCAGGGATGGCAGGACCTGCAGCGTGGCACCCGCCATCATCGCTGGCGCGATCGGCGCCATCCACAGGACGCGCCGCGGTCCGTGGACATGCATCTCCTCGTAAGTCGGGATCAGCAGGTAGAGAACGCGGTGGAGAATCGTCGTGTCCATCGCGAGGATGCAGATAGCGAGCGTCAGCCCGGCGAAAAAAGGAACCGCATACTGCCGCCGCACCAAATAGAGCGAGAGCAGGGCGAGGATTACCGTGACGCCCCCGAGGCTGACCGCCCGATACCCGCCGAAATCACTGGTCAGCAGGTTCCGGAGAAGCCACGAAAAGGTGTAGGGATCCTCGTTCACCGCCCCGGCAATACCCTCATAGGTCCCTCCCGGGTTGTTCGACTGCGCATTCACGGCCAGGCGAGGCAGGAGACCCGCGGCACTGATGCCGAACCCGATGATGACAATCGCCGGACCGGTCATCAACGCCTGGATAATGCGTGCCCGGGGCGTCCATCCCTCCACCGGCGGCGAGAGCAGCGTCCGGTACCCGACCCAGGCACCGAGGATCAGCAGGCCGTTGACGGCACCCTGGCCGACCCACCCGGCGAGCATCTGGCTGATTGCGAACCCGGCCAGGAACCATGCCGAGAGCCGATAGATCCAGATCCTCGCCCGCAACGCCAGCTCGACTCCGAGAAATCCGACCGGAACCCAGGTCGAGAGGTGCGAGGCGACCGTGCAGCAGTCCGTCTGCACGAACAGGAACGGGCCGAACTCGTAGATGATCGCGCTCAACAGGGCGGCGGCGGCACCGAACCCGAGGACGCGGCCAAATGCATAGGTCGCGGTCCCGGCGATCAGCAACTGGAGGAGGATCATCCCCTTCATCGCGGTGACGACCGGCAGGAACGTGAACATCAGCATCGCCGGGATGTACATCCAGCCCGATTCCGGGTCGCCCGCGAACGGTGATCCCCCGAAGAGATAGGGGTTCCAGCCCGGAATGTCTCCCGCCGCGAGCCGATCGCCGAGGTAGCCGTAGAACGGGATGAAGAAGGCCAGCAGATCGTGCCGGCTCGTCCAGTCATCGAAGACCCAGCGATGGATCATGATGATCGCCGTCAGCCCGAGCAGCACCGCGAGCGCGAACATGTCCCGCCGCTGGATCAGCCAGCCCGGTGATCGAGCTGTGTCATGGTCCGGCAGTATGTGATCCAAACGACCGTCTCCCGGAAATGTCGCCATTCGCTCGAAAGAGGATTCTCGTGCACGAGAATCCTCCTGAATGTGCCGAACCAGTCAGGGGTCCACTCAGGGACCGAGAGTAGTGTAGCGGTCCGGGCCCGTCGAACCCGGTCGGTCGTCAGGGAAATATTGAACAACGCCAATGGTGGAAGATGACCTGCCCGCATACACCAGGCATCCGAACCGGACGCAAACTCCTGCCAGCCAGGAACAGACGCGCTTGGAAACACCGAGCGGGTCGGTGCTAAAATCCGCGACAGGGAAAGTCCCACGCTCAAAGACGGATAATCGCCGCACAGTGAGCCGACATCGTGATTATGTTCGCGCGCGCTGCTCATGCCGGATCATCATGCCCGTTCCACAAGCAACAACGCCTCTTCAGGAGCCCTCCAGGATGCGCAGCGGTGTGTATCGAAAGCGCCATTTCGTCCGCCAGCTTGCCCAGCCGGAAGCACCCCGACCCTGCCGACCAGCCGTAGCGGGACCGTTCGACCAGTTCCTCCGGAACCGGTCGCTGGCGATCATCGGCCTGATGGTGGTGCTCCTGGCGCTGGCGGTCCGGCTCATCACCTGGGCGCAGCTGCTGCCGCACATCGATGAGCCGGCGACCCTGCTGGCGATCGAGATGGTCGCGACCAGGGGCATCCCGCTGTTCCCGTCCGATGTCCTCTATCTGCAGGGGACGCTGATTTCGTATCTCGGGGCTCCGTTCTCGTTGCTCTTCTCCGGCGCCGAGCTGCTGAGCATGCTGCAGGCGGCCAACCTGTTCGCGTCGCTGGCGGTCGTGGTCCTCGTCTACCTGATCACGTTCCGGATCACGGCATCGATCTTCGCGGGCCTGTTCGCCGCCTTCGGGGCCGCGCTCGACCCGTCGCTGATCACCTGGAGTATCTGGGTCCGCCCGTACGGCCTGCTGGTGATCGAGACGACCGCGCTCGTCTATTGCTTCCTGGTCATGATCCAGGAGGGAACGGACGCGCGGATCGGCCGGGTGCCCGTGCGTTACGCGATGGTCGGGCTGTTCTGGCTGGGAACCCTGACACACATCGGGG
>CADCWI010000091.1 GCA_902806355.1 uncultured Thermomicrobiales bacterium
GAGCGGCTCCGGATCCACACCTGCCCCGACTCCACCCGCCACTACCGGGAGCATGAGGAGTGGCGATCATGCCAAGGTCATGGACCGGCTCAACCTTCGCTACAGTGCCTCGATGGGTGCCGGCATCTCGACGACGATTCCTGCCGGAACTGTTGTCCTGGTCACCGGTGGACTCACGAACAACTTCTATCCCGTTGACTGGGATGGTCTCAAGGGTTTCGTGAGCAAGGATTACGTTTTCAAGACGACGGCCGCCCTGAGCGAGCGGGGAGGGTCCGGTAACCCCACAGCGCCGACTACACCTCCGAGCGGTGATAGAGGAAGCAATGCGACAGGCAACGCGATGGTAAGTTACGCGTTGCGCTACGAGGGATACCCGTACATCTGGGGATCCCACGGTCCATCAGGGTTCGACTGCTCTGGCTTCACGTACTGGGTGACCAAGAACGTCACCGGCAAGGACATTGGTACCGGACTCTGGACGCAGGTCAGCGCAGGTACACCAGTAAGCCGCGCCAACCTCCAGCCAGGTGACCTGATCTTCTTCCAGAACACATACAAGGCCGGGCTCTCGCATTCCGGCTTGTACATCGGGAACAACCGGTTCATTCACGCCGAGAACGAAACCACTGGTGTCCGCATCAGTGACCTCAACTCAACGTACTACTCATCACGGTGGTACGGCGCGGTCCGCATGACCTGATCGACGCCGAAGCGGCGATGATCATGAAAGAAGAGGGGCGGGGCAATAATGCCCCGCCCCTCTTTGGTTCAAATCGGGATAAATCGGTGATGCATGGGGGCATCGTAGTCGATCTCCCTCACATCGATCCCGGGTCGCGCGCTCTTCCCCCGGCAGACCGAGACCTGACCGGAGCGGTCTGGACTGCGTGGGGATCAGGTGGCAATCAGGAGCGCTCGATATCGATGTCGATGGTGATTCCGATGTCGTTGTGCAGCTTCAGCATTGGCACGGCGTTCCAGATCATCCCCACGTCCCGGCGATCGATCGATCCGGCGAGCGCGATGTGAGCGCGGTCACCTCCGGGTTCTGGCTCCACGGTGCCGATCAGCACCACGGGTACACCCGTATCCCGGACGGTGAGGAGTCCGGAGACCTCGTATGCGGCGACCTCCGAGTCGATGGGCCGGATGTGCGTGGATTCGAAGGACAGCAGCGGATACTGGTCGGCGTGGAAGAAGTCCCGTCCCAGCATGTGCCTGTCACGTTTCGCCTGGCCAGAGCTGTGGCTGCTGACGGGGATGCGTATCGTTGCTCTCGCTTCTTCGAAACGATCTCCAGGTATCGAAATTGTCCCGGACACCTGGCTGAAGGTTCCATTGGCGGTAACCGGAATGATCATGAAGTATTTCTTGTGGGCAGTCCATCCGATGGCGGCCGTTCCTGGAACCAGCGTCCATTCTCTCCGGGCCGATTCGACCGCATGGTCATAGGCTGGCCGCGCGTCGATAATGTGTGTTTCAGTCGCCACTCGCGCTTCCTCTCGGTATCACTTGATGATGTAAACTATCCCTAGGAAAGGATGCTACAGCGAATGTTTGAGGAAGTCAAGTATCTGGAACGTGCGAACGATCTGGCATGTCCAGTAGGGGCAGGACCGAGCCACAGTGGGCCGTGCGGCAACGACTCAACCGATAGCGACATGGATCGATTGCAGCAGATCCAGATTTCCCTGCTGGGAATCGGCGAGCGTCTTCGCCAGCACATTGCCGAGGTGGGTCACCGGTTGGATTTCACCCCGCAGCAAGCGTTGCTGCTGGACCGCCTGGGTACACGGCAAACGATGGGCCAGCTTGCCAATGGTCTGAAATGTGATCCGTCCAATGTCACCGGGCTGATTCGTCGCCTCGAGATTCGCGGTCTGGTTGTCCGCGAGACAGACAAAGCCGATCGCCGGACCAAGTGGCTGTCGTTGACCCCGGCCGGTCTTCTCGCTCGCGAGGCATTGTTGCGCGAGATGTTCCATGGCATGTCGGTGCTTGACGGGCTCGACGATGAGGCCCAGGAGCAGCTCCTGGCCTACCTACGCGTTGTCGGCGGCAATGTGGATGCGGGGCCTGATGCGTGCTTGTCGTCGCAGCAGAAGCCACCCTGCCCCACCGGGTGAAATAGCGTCAGCCTTCTTCCGGATAGTTTGCTTCCCGTCAGGCGCCAAAGGCTCTTCACGCTTGCCAACACCGGTGTGGGGTCGTAGGGCTCGCTTCCTATACCATGCCACTGTACTGTTGGTGCCGTTCATGAACCGCCGCCGTGCCACCTCGCTTCCGCCAGTTCGCCTCTCAATTACACCCTGCGGGATATGTCGTACTCGGCACCGGGCATCTCTTGGTGACTGGAAGCCCCGACCGCTTCGCCTAGGTGCTCGAAGCGGCCGTGGCCAAATCCGACTTATCTGATGCCGTCGACAAGACCGGCCACTACGCGACAGAACATGGCACGGCTCCCAGGTCGCAATCTGGATAGAGGATTGGCGAATGCTGAGCGGACCTCCGGCGTGTCGTCGATGACCATTCATCAGGACCATGTATTGGACCTCCTGCTTCCGAACAGCAGAAAGCCCGGGTGTCGTCATGGCGACACCCGGGCTCTCTGACTGCTATGGACTCGGTTATGGTCCCTTGCCGCTACCGCTTGGCGGCTCCGGCCGCGGCGACCGGCTCGAGCACGACGCCGTCCTCGTCGACGGCTCCGTTCTCGTTGGTGGCATATTCCAGCCGCCCTGAAAGCTCCGGCGACTGAGCGGTGATCCGCGCCCGGATCGCCTCCAGCATGTCCGGATTGTGCTTCAGGAACTGCTTGGCGTTCTCGCGACCTTGGCCAAGCCGGTCTTCCTCGAGGTAGAACCAGGCACCGCTCTTCCGCACGATGCCGAGATCGGTCGCGACATCGAGCACGCTGCCGGCGACGGAGATGCCCTCGTTGTACATGATGTCGAACTCGGCCTGGCGGAACGGCGGGGCGACCTTGTTCTTGATTACCTTCACCCTCGCCCGGATGCCGATCGCGTCCTGTCCATCCTTGAGGGTCTCGATCCGCCGGATGTCCATCCGGACCGAAGCGTAGAACTTGAGCGCGTTGCCGCCCGTGGTCGTCTCCGGGGAGCCGAACATGACGCCGATCTTCATCCGGAGCTGGTTGATGAAGATCACACAGGTGTTGGAACGGCTGATCGCGCCCGTCAGCTTGCGCAGCGCCTGGCTCATCAGGCGTGCCTGGAGACCAACGTGGGAGTCACCCATGTCGCCTTCGATCTCCGCCTTCGGCACCAGCGCGGCAACGGAATCGACCACGATCACATCAAGCGCGCCGGAGCGGACCAGCGTCTCGGTGATCTCCAGCGCCTGCTCGCCCGTGTCCGGCTGCGAGATCAAGAGCTCATCGAGATCGACGCCCAGCTTGCCGGCATAGATAGGATCGAGCGCGTGCTCGGCATCGACGATCGCCGCCATCCCGCCCGCCTTCTGAGCCTCGGCGATGATGTGCAGCGCAAGCGTCGTCTTGCCCGACGATTCCGGCCCGTAGATCTCGACGATTCGACCACGAGGCACGCCGCCGATACCAAGCGCCAGGTCGAGCGCGATGCTGCCGGTGGGAATGCCATCGATCTGCATCGGGTTGGGTTCGCCAGGCTTCATCTTCATGATGGAGCCCTTGCCGAACTGCCGCTCGATCTGGGCAATGGCCAGGTCTACGGCGCGTTCGCGTTCTGCCATGGGAGCAACCTTTCCTATTCGACGACGCTCTCGCCTGACGCCACCCTGCACCCGAGATGGCGGGGCGACAAGGTGCGAACATCTGTTCGGGTTATCGTCCAATTTTACCCTGAATCGAAGCGCGGGTCAACGTCACGGGCGCAACTTCTGACATGGATCAGTGTACGCCGCAGCGCGTACGTACAACACCCTCCGTGGAATGCGCGGAGGGTGTTGACTATGAGGAAGGTTTGATCAGTTGATCTGAATATCCGGCAACCGGATCAGCCCTGGGGTGGAGGTGTCTCCTCGATTGTGCTGTCCGGCGCACCATCGGGTTGCGACCCGTCCGGGGTCGGCTCCCCGGACGGCGTCTCGTCCTCCACCGATTCGGCCGGCGGCTCCTGGGTCACGCCTTCATCGACCGGAACATCCGCCGGGTCCGGCTCAAGCTCAGGCTCCGGGGTAACCGGTGCCGCGAGCGCGCCGAGCGCCTGTGCGTCATCAGCCGCCCAGACCTCGACCTCGCTCAAGCCCCCGACCCCGGACAGTCCACTTTCGGCAACATCGGGGACCTGGAACCGAACGAACCGAGTGTAGGCGTTTAGTGTCTCCTCGTACGGCACACCGGCTTCAAGGCCATAGCTGTTGACCTCGCTCAGGTTGAACCAGGTCGAGCCGTCCTCGGACAGCCAGATCTCGAACGGTGGCAGCGCTCCCCCATAGCCGAGCTCCCACGTCACGCGATCCACCGGCTGAACCTGCCCGAGATCGAGCACCAGCCATGCCTCAGTGGGAGAAATGGACGGTGAGACGGACCAGATGGTTGCGGAGTCACCGTCGACCGCGATATACCCGGTTCCGGTTCCTTCACTGTCCGCCGTGTCGACAACAGTGTAGGTAAGGTCTTCGGGCGTCTCGGTTGGGACGATGTCCTCGGTGGGCGCGAGCTCTTCGGTCGGGTCCGGCTCGTCCGCAATGGCGCCTGACTCCGAGGTACTGATGTCTTCCTCTGGGAACGCCGTTTCGGTCGCGAGAGCTTCCTCGCCCGGCCGGTCCAGGAAGGCATCGTTGATGAAGCCGCTTTGCTCGTCACCGCAGATCACCGGAACCCAGTCACCCTCGGGCTCGCCGGTGATTCCGACCTGATCGCCTTCCCCGAACTCTTCGAGGATTTCCGCTTCAGTGGATGGCGCGACCCGGCAGCGAACCGTGCCGCCTTCCGCGTTGCTGATCACGCCGGTCTCCACGATGCTGACCGGTTCGGACGTCGGCGTCGGCGTTGGAGTCGGCTCCTCGGTCGGTAATGGTTCCTCCGTCGGAGTCGCCGTCGGTTCCAGTGTTGGTGTGGCTGTAGCGGTCGGCTCCTCGGTTGGCAGCGAGGTCGGCGATGGCTCTTCCGTTGGCGCGATCGTGACAGTCGGCTCAGGCGTGAGCGTTGCCGTCGGTTCGAGTGTCGGGGTGGCGGTTGGCACGAGTGTCGCTGCCTCGGTGGCGGTCGGCTCAGCGGTCACCTCAGGAGTCGCCACGGCAACGCCTTCGTTGGCAGCAGGCGTCGCCGCCGGAGGTGCGTCCGGTGACACGGCTACCGGCGAGGCAGCAGGCGTCGGCGTGCCCAGATCGTCCGCTTCCGGCGTTAAGCCGAGCGATGCCTCCGCGGTCGGGCTGGGGATCACCGTCATCGTTGGGGTGACGGTTGGCGTCGGGCTCGGGGTTGGCGACGGCACGAGTGTCGGCGTCGGGCTCGGGGTCGGACTTGGGGCCGCCGTAAACGATGGAACAGCTGTGGGCACTGGGGTCGGCGTCGGAGCGGTCCGGAGCGATGCGCTCGTGATCGTCGACGCGGTATATGGCTGGCCCCACACCTCGAGCTCCCGGATTAGCCCGATCTGAAGGTCCCGGTTCAGGTTGTAGACGGTGATGCTGACGTAACGAGCATTGCGGTTCAGGCTGGTGCCATACCAGTTGCTGTCGTAGCCGCCATTCTCGAACGTCCCGACCGTGGTCCAGTTCGTCCGGTCGGTTGAGGTCCGGACGAGCATCTGGTCGGTCGCCGTGGTGCCTCGGAACATCCACCTGATCCCGGACACCTGCCTGGTCACCCCGAAGTCCACGTAGAACCAGGCATTCGACGGCGTGGTGGCAGTGCTGTCCCAGCTGGATGCGACGTTGTTGTCCCAGACCCGGCGCGAGTCATTCGCGTTGCTGCTGCCTCGACTGCCGACGATCTGGAGCTTGCTCCCCGAGAATGCGGCCCTGGACGTTCCAGGTGTATAGACACTGGACGACGTGCCCCACACCTGCATCTCGGACATGTTCCCCAGCACGGGGCGATTGTTCGGGTTCCGGATCTCGAACGTGACGTACCGGGCGGTGCGATTCACGTTGGCGCCATAGAACGTCTGCAACGACCCGGAGTTGCTGTAGGTGCCGACGATCTCCCAGTTGACGCGGTCATTGGAAGTCCGCACCAGCATCTTGTCCGCGCCATCGGCCCGGCTGAACATCCACTTCACGCCCGTCAGCTGTCGCGTTGCGCCAAGATCGACATCGAACCAGGTGACCGATGGCCCACTCGAGGTGGTATACCAGCTCGTCCCGGTATTCTTGTCATAGGCCAGGTTGGAGCCGCTCGTGCCGCTCCCGCCACGCCCCGAGGCGATCGGCAGGTTCTGGCCCCCAAATGACGGATTGGCGACAAGCGAGGAGTTCGCGGCGCCGGTAACCGTCTTGTTGGCGTAGAGCATGGGCGCAGTCGAGCTGCCCGAATATCCCCAGCGCGTGCTCTGGGCCTGCGAGCCATAGGAGCTGAGCAGCCAGGTACGGGCGGAAGCCTCCGACGATTGCGGATTCATCGACTTGTAGAGGGCGATCGTCCCGACCACGGCGGAGACGCCATGCTGGTGCCGGTCATCAAGCCGTAGGAGCCGTTGCTCGTCGTGGAGAGGATGCAGGTTCCCGGCGCGATGATATCGACGACACGACCCCGGTTGCTGTAGTTCGCGAGGGTGTCGTCCGCTCCGTTGCCGAGCGAGCTTTCCGTGCAGTTCGATGGCCGCGCCGCGCCGCCACCGTATCGTCCGTTGTAGTCAGTCATCGCGCCGACCGTGATCACCTCGGCGTACTTCGCGGGGATCGTGTTGGCGGCATCGACACCTTCGTTGCCGGCGGCCGCGACGACCGGGATCCCACGCGCCACCACCCGGCAGACCGCCGTGTGCAACGCGTCGCCGGTCGAGCAGGTCGACGCCGTTGTGTTGATCCCCGTCAGGCTCATGTTCACGACATCGATCGTGTTGCCGTTTGAGAGCACCCAGTCCAGGCCGCAGATGACATCGGAAATGTTGCCGCCGCCGTCCGCATCGAGGACCTTGACGGACCAGATCCGCGCGCCCGGCGCCGCGCCGACGACACCTACACCGTTGTCGATCGCACCGGCGATTCCAGCGACATGCGTGCCATGGCCGTTCGGATCTCCCCAGTCACCACGGTTGGTCGTGGTGCAGTTGTACCCACCGGCGATGCGCAAGTCGGAATGGCGATTGACGCCGGAATCGACGATCGCGATGTCCGCGTTGATCGGATTGTCAACGCCATCAATGCGGGCCGTAGGATTGGTGTTGATCCCCATCCGCTGGAGGCTGGTCGGGGTCGACTGCGCCGCCGCGCGCACCGGCAGGTCGGGCATGATGTAGGCGACATTCGGGTTCCGCGACAACGTCTGGATGTCTTCCCGTCACAGGTTCGCCGCGAACCCTGGAAAGACCGCCCCGACGACCTGGGTCGGGCGAGCGTTGACAGTCCGCGACGACCTGTGCGCCCTGACTCGGCCCACCAGGGGTCCGCGGTACCGTGCTCGACCCGGACTTCAGGACGACGATCACCGGGCCTCCCCTTGGCAGGGTTTCCGGCCTTCGGGCCTGGTACAGGGCGTCATCACCGCCGGACGGCGCTCCCGGCTGAGCGACGGTCAGGCTCGCCGGCCAGAGCTGCGTTGTCACAAGCCCCACGACGAGCGCAACGATACTCAGAACATGCGGCAATGATGGACGCCGTTGTCCCGCCCGCCCAAGGGCGGTCTGTCGTCGGTAGTTGGTCATGGATCCCCTCTCCCCGGTGAAAGCAGCCGAACGAGACCTGGGATTCCGGTCTCTCCTCCGGAAGGTCACGATGCGGGAGTGCCTGCCCCAGGCCGCGAACGATCGCGGTGCATATTGATCTCTATCGCCGAACCGGATAGGCCAACATCCGGCTCAGTCCCCTCATCAGGATACTTCATCACCGATGACAGTCCGGTGCCATGGTCGGTCACGTCCACTCCGCATAACCCGGACCCGGAAGTCGGTACTTGGACCGCACGAGGAAGGCAGCGCCGAATGTCACGACCTTCCCCTGGTCTCTTCAACGCACGCGACCATCGGTTGGGATCACCTGAAAGCATCCAGGGCTCACCCGGTCCGCCAGAACCGCGATGCTGTGCCTTGCACCGCGGCCCATTCGGTTCCCGGTTGTCTCCAGCCGTTCAGACGCCCTTGCGCTCGATCAGGTAGAACGCGACCTCGTCGTTGGGATACGAAACAGTCTCGAGGATGGTCCAGTCCCCGGGGGTGAGACTGGCGTCGAACGTCGCCCTGCTGATCCCGAAGAGCTGCCGCCGGACCGGGTCCAGGCTTTCGACCGATCCAATCGACGCCTTCGCGCGCGCGTCCGGGTCGTCGATGTAGAAGTCGAGTAAGATCTCGGGTTCGTTGAACGTCCCCTCCATCGAGAAGGTGTCGTATTCCGCCTGGTGATCGACGTAGTACCCGATCATCTCGCGCGGGCCAGCCTGCCAGCCCCAGTATCCGGACGACACCAGGGGATACCGGGCATAGGAGGAAAAGGCGAAGAAGAACGCGGAGACGACCACCACCCCGGTGATGAAGCGCACCGACGTGACCTCCCTCCAGATTCCCCAGAGTGGGTCAGCGTGACCGTCCGATCCAGAGCGTGAGGCCCCATTCACCCCGGCGGACCTGGACTTCTCCAAGTCCCGTCGACGCTCCAGCATCGCGAGCCCATACGCCGCGACGAACGGAACCAGGAGCGCACCGGTGAACATCGCGAACGTGTACGGCGGTTGCGACGCGGTCGTGGTGATCAGGTCCGGCAAGGGCACCAGGAACGCCAACGCCATGAATGGCGCGAACGCCCGCCTCCGCGGACCAACGCCCCCACCGCGCCCGAGCGTGACGAACCCGAGCAGGCCGAGCAGGAGCAGCGGAAGGACAGCCCAGCTCAGCAGCCCCGCGCCTTCGACGGAGTGACGCTGGATGAATGAGCCGGGGAGGCCCCAATCACCGCTCTCGAACAGGAACTGGAAACTGTAGTACTTGGGGTAATTCTGGATCATCGCTTCTGCGCGCCCGATCGAGATCAGGCCATACCCTGCCTGGTCCTTGTCATCGAGACGTTGCGAAAACACGGGATCGGTCAGTCCCCGGTAGATGATCGGTGCGATACAGAGGATCGCCGCACCGGCGAAGGCGAGAAGCGTCCCGGCCTGTCGCGGCCGGAACCGCAGGAAGATCAGCTCAGTCACGATGACGATGCCGAGGAAGACCGGAGTCGCGATGTAGAAGCCCGGATAGCCGTACGCGCTTGCGCCGATCGCAACTCCGCCGGTGACGACGAGCCAGATTCGCCGTCTCTCGCGGCCCCGGAGGTAGAGGTAATATCCCAGCGCGATCAGGAAGAGAGAGGGTGTGTGCCCGAAGTTGATCCGGGACATGTGAATCACGATCGGCGTGAGCGCGAAGATCACCACCGGCAGCCACGGTGTCGCGAGCTGCAGACGGCGCAGCGTGAGGAACAGGACGATGAACGTCGCGGCGATGAAGGCAACCGAGGCCAGGCGCACTGAGAACTCGCTGAGCCCGAAAATCGCGACGAATGGCGCGGTGGCATAGACCGGCAGCGCCCCGGCAGTGGTCCCGAAGTGGCTGTAGAAAAGTGAGAAGGTTCCTTCCGGGCGGGTTCCATCGAGCAACCGGCTGGCCTGGACACCGATCAGTGCTTCGTCGCAGAAGAACCCGTACGGGTTGCGTCCAAGATCGCGGAGATAGGCGATCCCCACCAGCGCCAGGATCGCAAGCACTGCGATGAGGTTCCGAACCTTGACGAGCTGGCCCGTCTTTAGCCTTGACAGCGATCCGAGAGAATATGTGCGCAACTTCCCGGGGCGCTTGGAATCAGGACGGGAATCGGTCATGCGTGGTGAACCAGACGTTGAAAGCCGTGGGTCGTGCGGATCCTGGCTGGGTCGCTCAGCTGGCGTGGCGTCCGTCTTCACGCACTCACCTGTTCCGGGAGCGAACAAGCCGCTGTCGTGCCGAGCCAGGCTACTGCAACCTTCCCCGGGCGAGTGTCGGCCAAACGGCGACCACCCTGTCCTCACGAACCACGACCAGGTGCTCGTGCAGGTGCACCACCTGATCGCTGTAGCCGACATTCAGCCGCACCAGCTCGCCCACCTGTGGCCGGTCGCATCCCGACTCCAGCAGGATCGTTCCATGCTCGGCCGACAGGCTGACACTGCACACTCCTTCGATCCCGACCACTTCGGGCGGCACGTTGCTTGGATCGATTGCCTTGCGTCCGGCGTCGAACACGATCCTGTCCGGCGCGGGCCTGCTGGTCACGATCACCTGCAATGACAAGGCGGGCTGGACCGGTACGTCCAGCCGCCGGTAGAACGCGTCACCGAAGATTCCGCCGCCCGCCTGCACTTCGGTAACGCCGACGATGCCGCTCGCCGTCAGGAATGTCCCGGTCCCACCGCACGAGACGATATCGACCGGGATTCCGGCCGCACGGATCGTGTCCGCCGCGTCAATCAGGCGTCCGACCGCTGCCCGAATCTCGCGTTCGCGATCCGCGGCGTTCGCGATCGCCACGGCGTGCCCCTCCCAGGCCATCACCCCCGCGAACCGCACGTTCTTCAGGGAGGAGACATCACCCGCGAGTGCGACCGCCGAATCGACGCCCGACACCCCTGCTCTCCCCATTCCCGAATCGACCTCGATCACCACCCGTGGCCGCGATCCGGCATCAGCCGCCGCCGCATCGATCTCGCGTACGTTTTCGATGTTGTCGACCGCTACAATCACGTCTGCGTCAAGCGCCAGGTACGCCAGCCGTCCCGTCTTGATCGGCCCGACGACCTGGTTCGCGACGAGGATATCCCGGATCCCGGACGCCGCGTACACCTCCGCTTCGCCGAGCTTGGCACAGGTGATCCCATGCGCTCCCGCCGCGATCAACCGATGAGCCACCGCGGGCGACTTGTGCGCCTTGGCATGCGGTCGCCACCCGACGCCACGGTCCTGGAGCGTGCCGGCCATGGAGGCGATGTTTACCTCGAGCGCATCGAGGTCGATGAGCAGCGTGGGCGTGTCGAGCTCGGCGACCGACAGCCCCACCAGAGACATCACCATGGCCCAACCCTGTCCATTCAGATCCCTTCCTGATCGCGTATCAATCCGTGCATGCTACCGTCGTGTGGCATTGTACGCGTCGCGTCCCCGCGCTTGACAAAGGTGTGCACACGTCCTAACGTACAACCAATCGATTGTACGTTTCGCGAGTGAGGGGATCATGGATCTCGTATTTCACGCACTGGCCGATGCCACCCGGCGGGACATCCTCCGCCGCTGCATCCGGGGTGACCCGTCGGTTTCACGCCTGGCCGAAGCCTACCCGATGAGCTTCGCGGCGGTGCAGAAGCACGTCGCGGTGCTGGAACGGGCCGGCCTGGTCACCAAGGAACGTCGAGGACGGGAGCAGCTCGTGCGGACCGACATGGACACCATACGCCAGGCCCGGCAGGCACTTGATGACCTCGAGACAGCCTGGCAGGGACGCATCGATCGCATGTCCCTCCTGCTTGCAGAGGACCCGGATTCGGAACGCCACACCACACCGGAAGGACCACACCAGTGAGCATCACCAGCGTCGAGAAGGACCTCGACAACCTGACACTGATCCTGACCGCTGAGTTCAACGCCCCGCTCGATCGGGTGTGGACGCTCTGGGAAGATCCGCGCCAATTGGAGAAGTGGTGGGGACCACCGGGCTACCCGTCCACCTTCGAAGAGCACAACCTCGCCCCCGGCGGCCAGGTCACCTACTACATGACCAGCCCCGAAGGCGAAAGGCACCGCGGCTGGTGGCGGGTCGACGCGGTCACCCCGCCGACGTCCCTGGAGTTCACCGACGGCTTCGCCGACCAGGAAGGCAACCCGATCGAAGACATGCCCGTCACCACCGTTCACATACGACTCTCCGAGCACGCCGGCGGCACCCGCATGCAAATGCGCTCCGTGTTCGCCTCCGGCGAGCAGATGCAGCGGTCACTGGACATGGGTATTGAGGAAGGCATCAAGGCATCCATCGGCCAGATTGACGCGCTGCTCGCCGCCTGACCCCCTCACTACACCAGGAAACCAGACTGGCGGCGTCCTCGGCGCCGGCGACACGAGCGGGAAGCGCCCGACCAGTATCACGGCACGTACGCTCACCGCATTGTTTTGTACCGGGACCTGGCGACACATTGATCGGTGACACAGATGGTCCCACCCATACACCTGGGAGATCACCATGAGAAAGATCGTAGCCGGTTTGTTCATCTCTCTGGACGGCGTCTTCGAGTCGCCAGACCAGTGGCACTTTCCCTACTTCAACGACGAGATGGGTGAGGCGATCGAGTCGCAGATGGCCGACTCGGATGCGATGCTGCTGGGACGAGTGACCTATGAGGAGTTCGCGGCCTACTGGCCGACCCAGACCAGTGACGGAGAGGCGGGGGAGATGGCGAACTTCATGAACGACACGCCCAAGTATGTCGTCTCCAAAACCCTCACCAGCGCCGAGTGGAAAAACTCGACACTGATCGACGGCACCAGGATCGGGGAAGAGCTCACCAGGCTCAAACAGCAGCCGGGCAAGAACCTCTCGATCACCGGGAGCGGCACCCTCGTCCGCTCGTTGCTGCGCGACGGACTCCTCGACGAACTCCGGCTCCTCATCCACCCGATTGTGGTCGGTCACGGGAAACATCTCTTCGACGAGGGTGACCAAGTACCGCTCACACTCGTCGACTCGAAGACGTTCTCCACGGGTGTCCTTGCGCTCACCTATCAACGGGCTCCATAGACGGACGGACGCAGACGGTGACCCTTCCCAGGGGTCGACCGCGCAGCCATCACAACCCCGCTGGCTCGGGAAGTCGAGACTGACATCCTGATCGCCGGCAGTGTCGACCTCGACCGCGATCAGGCGGCAACCGGGTTTGGCTCGTAGTCGACTCCGAGCGTCAACAGGCCATCGCGTTGGGCAATGAAAATCTTGTGCGTTGGGGGAGACGCAGGCAAAGCCGATCAGCATGTTTGGGCCTGTAGCGCTTGGACACCTTCACCGGGCAGTTCTTTGGGCGAAAACTACGAAAATCGCCCCGTCATGGACGTTTGCGCCAGCAGTCCGCCGGCTCGTCGATGTGGTGTCCCGATGACGGATCCGCCTGCATACGGTTAAACGCAGACGTGCCGGGTCGGCACCAGGACAGAATCGGTGGAGCTCACCAGCATCCTCGCGGCGGTCTCCGGGGCTGCTGGGCCGTGGCGACGACTTCACGACGCCTGTGGAATCAGTGCTGAGCGAGCGTGAAAGGTATTCCGGAGAGGGATTCGCGTAACCCAACCGGGCAACGGTGTTTGATGGCGAACAGCGCCGGACGCTTGCCTCTGGGGGTGCGGCGGCGTGTCGCCCAGCCTCGGCGTTCATCGAGGATAGGAGAGGCCCTGATAGGCAGACTGATCGTGTCAGCACAGATGACGATGGACTGCGTCATGGACCAATTCGGAGGCTAGTTCGACGAGGAGGGGATGTCGAGCACCACGGGGTCGAGGAGCTGCGTGCGGCCGATGCGATCCTCCTCGGCCGAGAGACCTACGAGCACCTCTCGAAGATCTGGCGGTCCGGGAGGGACCATACGCCGGGCTCATCAACGCGACACCGAAGTACGTCGCCTCCACGACTCTGACCGGACCATTGACCTGGAACGCCCAGCTGCTTGGACCCGACACAGCAGGTGTGGTGGCCACCCTGAAGGCAGACCATGCGGCATCGCTGATATCCTACGGCTGCGGGGCGCTGGTCAACTTCCTGGCCCGCCAGGGACTCGTCGACGAGGTGCGATTCTGGCTCCACCCGGTGGTCTGGGGCGACGGGATCAGGCCATTCCACGCCGGCCAGCTGCCCATCCGGATGCGGCTGATCACCGCCACGCCATACAGCTCTAGCGTCGTCAAGCTGTCGTATCAACCGCTGGGCCAGTGATCCGAGCAGGCAGAACGCGACGAGACCCTGGTTCGCGATGTGGTCAAAACCGGCGAAGGCCTCGGCTGCCGTGCAAGGATCGTCCCAGTCGGCGCAAGCGAGAAGAAGCATCGTCAGGATATGGGCGCGACAATGGCGGCATGTCCGGCTTGCCATCGCCGCGAGCTGGCCGCGCTGCGAGACGAATTGTCGAGACCTGTGTATCGGTGTGCCACACCCTTCTTCCTGCTCGCCGTGTTGCAGACCACGCCGATCTTCACCACCGGAGTTCCCTGGAAACCAATGTCTTCGCCGCGCTGGCGAGGCCCAACAGCAACACCGACAAGGAGAGCAGACATGGGAGCAATTCACGTTCACGAGTTCATGAGCCTCGACGGCGTGATCGACACGCCGACGTGGACGGCCGATTACGGTTTCCTTCCCGGAATGGGAGAGGCCATCGGCGCCGTCACGGAGCGCTGCCGGGGCATCCTGCTCGGGCGCAAGACTTACGAGATGTTCGAGCCGGCGTGGTCGACGCGGTCCGTGGAGGACGACCCAGGGGCGCCGTTCTTCAACGACACGACCAAGTACGTCGTCTCCTCGACGCTGACGAACCCGACGTGGAGGAACTCGGAGATCCTCGGGCCGTACGACCCTGACAGGCTGCGCGGCCTGAAGAATGACGTCGATGGCGATATCTATGTCAGCGGCAGCGGCACGCTCGTTCGCGCGATGCTCGCCGACGGCCTGGTTGACGAGCTGCATCTGTTGGTCTACCCGCTTACCCTCGGGACCGGACCGCGGCTCTTCCCCGAGGGAGCGGCACCGGGCAACATGTCGCTGGCGGCTTCCGAGTCGTACGAGAACGGTGTGGTGTACCTGGCGTACCGACCGAAGGCATGATGGGGACGTACGAGCCGGCGGGCGAGATCGTCACCGGCTCGTGCGCGCTGGACTGAACTCGCCTGAATCGTTCCGTGCGCATGGCCAGGCACAATATCAGCCTACCGCTGAATCATGACCCCTACTCCGGAGGCGAAAGCGATGTGCAGGAATATCCGGACACTCTACAACTTCGATCCACCAGCGACCGATGACGAGATTCGCGCTGCCGCCCTGCAGTATGTGCGGAAAATCAGTGGCTTCAATACGCCGTCGAAGGCCAACGAGGCCGCCTTCCAGCAAGCGGTCGACGACATCACTAGCGTCTCCGAGCGGCTTCTCGCCTCGCTCCAGACCACCTCGTCGCCGAAGGACCGGGAGGAAGAAGCCGCCAGGGCGAAGGTCCGGTCCGCCCAGCGCTTCGGCACCAAGGCCGTCACGACCTGAGTGCCGGGGGTGCCGACGATCACCCTGATCGGCACGTGCATGGCCGGGCACCGATGGCCGGCACAATGGACCACGTCCGTTCGGTTGCAGAGCAGCCGTCTATTGGACCGGCCACTACACCTGAAGGAGCATCCGTGTAGTGGCCGGTTTTATGCCGGCCATCGGTTCCCAACGGACCACCACCCTGCCGGGAGATAGGTGCAGCACAGCCGCATCGCGACTGGGATGGGACCCGTTTCCAGGCGTTACGTCGTGCTCCTTATCCCGAGGTGACATCGCGTCGGGTGAAGACGGCGTACGACAACGCAATGAAGACGACGGTGTACAGCGCCAGCACACCCGCCGACATCCATGCTTCGCTCGCCGACGCATCTTCCAGAGCATTGTTCATGCTCAGCAGGCGGGTCGAATGAAACTCGATCCCAACTTGCCGGACCGTCTCGAAGCGGTCGCTCAGGAGGCCGAGCAATCCCCACAATGCCGGTTCCAGCAATCCCAGGGCGATCCCCACGCTGATGCCGACCGCGTTCGAGCGCGTCAGCAGGGCCAGGCTGAAGGCAATCGCGATGTAAGGAAGGTTCGCCACCAGGACCCTCGCGAACGCGATCACCCAGTCGCGCAGCATCCCCGAACTGGGTCCGACGAACTCGCCCGCCATCGACGACGTGATCGCGGAAAAGACCGCGGACGACAACAGCGCCACCAGGAACAGGAAGACTGTGTAGAGGCCAATGGTGATCCATTTGGCCGTCAGCAGGCTGCTCCGGGTGCGGGACCTCGCGATCAGCGGCCGCACCGTGTTCCAGCCGTACTCGTTGCCGATCAGACCGGAGGCCATCACGATCAGCATGATGCCGACGAACAGGCCACTGACCTGCATGCCGACCTCGAATACCCGCGGCAGCGCCAGGTCCCGTGCGATATCCGCCGCTTCAGCGCTGTCCGACAGCGTTTGTGAGGCGATGTAGAACGCGGCGTAGATACCACCGGTCACGAGAACCGTGATCAGCATCAGGATCATCGACTGCGGTCGCTTCCGCAGCCGGAACAGTTCGCTTTGCAACATCGGAATCACAGCTACACTCCAGGGTGGAAAACAAGGGACTCGCGATTACCGGCCAAACCGGAGACGTCGCCTGGATCGCGGCTCCGAAGTCGCATCGTCCTGACCGGCGGGACCATCGATCTCCTCGGTCATTTCCAGGAACAAGTCTTCCAGGGTGCTGTGCTTGGGCGCGATCGTCCCGGCGAAGATGCCACGCTCGACAAGCGCCCGGTTGATCGTCGTTCCGGATTCCGGCGGCGCGACCACGATCACCTTCGCGCCATCAATCGTTACCTGCTCGACACCGGGAAGCGGTCGGATCGCGCGGAGAGCGGCCTCCGGATCATCATCGGGCACCGTCACCTCGATGTACCCGCCACGTCGCAGGAGGTCGTCGACGCTCCCTTCGGTGATCAGCTTGCCCCGACGCACGATCAGCACTCGATCGCTGACCTGCTCGACCTCGTGCAGCATGTGGCTCGCGAGAAGGACACCGTGGCCCTGGTCGGCGAGCCGGGGGATGATCTCCCGGATCTCCCGCTGACCCGCCGGATCCAGCCCATTCGTCGGTTCGTCGAGAATCACCAGCGCCGGATCGGAGAGGAGGGTCGAGGCGATCCCGAGACGCTGCTTCATGCCGAGTGAATAGGTCTTGTACGTGTGCCTGGCCCGTTCGGTCAGGTTGACCAGAGCCAGCAGCTCGTCAATCCGTCGTTCCGGGATGTTGCCGATCATCAACGCGTGTGCCTTGAGGTTGTCACGCCCCGAGAGATACGGATAGAAGGCGGGATTCTCGATGATGGCGCCGACCTTCTCGGCGACGATCGGGCGGTTCTGGCTCAGGTCCTGACCCGCGATCTGGACCGTTCCGCCCGTGGGCTCGATCAGGCCGAGGATCATGCCGACGGTTGTGCTCTTGCCAGCCCCGTTTGGCCCGAGGAATCCGAGCACCTCCCCGGTCCTGACCACGAGACTGAGGTTGTCGACAGCGACAATGCCCTTGAAATGCTTGGTCAGGTCGGAGGTTTCAAGGATCGTTTCCCCCGTTGCCTGATTGCGGCGACCAACCCCGCCGATACCGGGCGACGATCCATTCCGGGGAATATCGACCGCGTGAACGCGGGCAACGGTGGTGGTATGCATGGGACTCTCCAGGAGTAGATGCGCCGATGGAGATGGACAGGTTCGCGGCGGGTACCGCCAGTTGCAATGTGTTCCATCCGGGTTGGTATGAATGCATCATGAATGCCGCGCGTAACGCCGTTGCGGAAAGTCTGTGTCGGAACTGTAACGAACAGCGTGGATAGACCCAACAGGTGAAGGCAAACTGCCTAACGCCCCCAGAACGACACAAGCGACATCGATGCCACACCGATCGCGGTGACGAGCATGCCGAGACCCATCGCCGGACTAATCCGCTCATCGAACAGGACCCAGGCCATGATGGCGGTCACCGGGGGTGTGAGGTACATCAGGCTTGCGACCTGGACGGCGGCACCCCGCTGGATGAGGAGGAACAGGAGCGACATCGCGCCGATCGAGAGCACGACGATCGACCAGACCAGCGCCAGGATCAACGACGGCGCCGGCTCGATCTCCCGCGTTTCACCGAACGCCGCCACCGGGACGACCAGCAACAATGCCGCGGCGAACTGGATTACGCTGCCGGCCCTGAGGTCGAACCGCGGGCAGAACCGCTTCTGATAGAGCGTTCCCGCGGTGATGGCGAGCAACGCGGCGACCGCCATGCTGACGCTCGTGGCCGACAACCCTGTCAGCGAGAGCCGATCCCATACAACCAGTGCCACGCCGAGGAAACCAAGCACAAGCCCTCCCCATTGGCGTGGTGCGACCCGCTCGTGAACCAGCGATCCGGCGATCGCCGTCAGCACCGGCTGCAAGCCGACGATCAGCGCCGCCACCGCGGCGCCCATCCCATGCCGCACGGCCTCGAACACGCCCAGCAGGTATCCGCCCTGGAGCAGCAAGCCGACCACCGCCAGATGCAGCACGAGGGTCCGCGAAGGCATGCGGACGCGCATCAACCAGACCGCAGGCACCATCAGGAGAAGCGTCCCGCCGAACCGGATCGTGAGAAAAGTCGCCGGCTCGGCGTACGGCATGCCGTACCGCGCGCCAATGAACCCGGTGCTCCAGAGCAGCACGAACACCGGCGCCACCATCCGCGCCGCCACCTCGGTGGACATCCGATCGATCAACGAGCGGCCTTCTGGTGAAACGGGTGAGACAATGGTCGATATGCCCCTTCTCGGAATCGGAGGCCATTGTATGTCGGTATGGACAGAACGCCTACAACGGTGATGCTCTGACATCGGCAGCAAGAAGGAGAGGAGGCCATTCAGATCGTGCCGCCATCAACACAGCGCGTTCCCGCCAGGCTCCCGGTATACGTTCCATCGCCGACAAGGCTGAGACCCGATCAGCCAGCAGTGGTCCTTTAAGCCTGCGATCGCCCTACGCTCGACCAAACGGGGACGGCCCCGAGCTGATCGACTCGTCGTTCGACGCTGGTAGGATTGATTATCCGGTGCAGCATCTTGGTCGATGCGCCTCTCGTAGAAATCGCCGGTGCACGGCCCTGCCGTCACACCACAAACACCAACAACAGGCGACTGGACGTGCGGCACGAGCACGCGGCAGCACCAGTTCACGAACAGAAGGACCCATTCATTCCACCGTGAGCAGCGCAACCGGAACGGTTTACCGCTACGCCCGTTTCACACGCGGGATCCTGTTCAAAGACATGGCATTTCGGGGTGGCCCGTCCCCTGGCCTGCCGATGCCGGACTTCGACCTGCCGACGACCGACGGCGGCCGGGTCCGTTTGCGCGACTTCATCGGCAAGCGACCAGTCGTGCTTGTCTGCACATCGATTACCTGTCCGATGGCGGCAACTATGGGACCAGAGTTGAGACGGCTGCATTCCGAATTCGGTGATCGGATCGCCTTCATCGCGCTGTACGTCCGGGAGGCGCACCCTGGGGAGCGCTACCCGCAGCCCGACACTCTCGAACAGAAGCTCGCGCACGCGCGGGCCTATCAGGCCCTCGATCCATTCCCATGGCCCGTCGCCGTGGACGGCCCTGACGGGGAGTTGCACCGCGCGTTGGACCCGAGGCCCAACGCGGCCTATCTGGTCGATACCCGAGGCAATGTCGCGTTCCGGTCGCTCGCCTCGAACGACGAGCGGGTGCTTCGCGAGGGACTGCACAGGTTGGTGGCGGGACATCCGCTTCCAATCGGCGAGCGCGAGCCGCGGATGGTTCCCAGGTTGAAAGCGGTCGGCGTGATGCGCGAAGTACTGAATCTCGCCGGGCAGGAAGCCAAGCGCGATGTCCGGAAGGAACTCCCGGGGTCTATCCGTTGCTCTGCCTGGCAGCGCTGTTCAGCCCACTCCGGCCGCTCGCCCGAGGTATTGCCGCGATCTCGATCAGCGGGGGTGGCCTTGCTGCGGTACTTGGCCGCCTGACCTGGCTCTGAAAGCGTCAGCACTAGCCTAGCTTGCGCCTCGCCGCGCCAAGCGATCAATGCGCCCGATCGCGATCGACGCCGCTTCGCCCCGAGCCAGTGCCCGAGCAGACCCAGACCGACACCGCGTTCCAGCCAAGGCGACGCATCCATAAGCAGCGGGACATCCGGCCCTTGATGCCGGGAACGGCGCCAGGAACCGGCCGAGGATCAACGAGATCAGTGCTCGGCAACGAAGGCTGCCCGTCTCCCCGCCATTGTGGCCAACATGCGAAGAACGCGTCGGCCGGAATAGCCGTCGGCGCCCCGTCCGGGCACCCGACCTGGTTGCGCCAGCATCCGCTACCCGGCCCGGTCCAGAGCGTCCAGGGCGGTGTCCGTGGCCACTCCGAGGACCGCGTGGGCAACCAGTCCTCGAGCATGCGCCTGCCATGGGTAGGCGGTGGGCCCGGAAGCAAGGCCGAGGAGGGGATTGAGCACTTCATCGTTGACAAGGAACAAGCCCACACCGTACAGGAGTCCTCGCCCCGCACGCAGCCCTCCGACTCGATGCCGGAGCGGACCATAGAGCATTCCCGGCACGACGCCAAGCGCGTAGTGCACCACCAGCCCTGCCGTGTTCGGTTGCTCGGACGAGAGGTCAGCGCCAAACACCCGTGCCAGCTTCACCGCGGCAACGTGCGCAGGGTCCTTTCTCTCGACCCGGGCCACCTTCTCCCGCTGGAGGGCACGACGGTCCTCGCGTCGATACAGGAGCCAGCCAACCCGATCCATCAGCCAAACACCAACCGCGCCAGCCGCGGCGCCTTTGATCACGTCCGCGGTAACACCGTTGCTCTTTGGGTGCATGTGTACCCCTCCAGTTGGTCGAACGCGGTCGCGCTTAACCGGTTCCCTACGGGTTGGCGAGATCGCGAGCCTGCAACATGCGCACAAGCAAGATCACTGCCCAACAGCCAGGATGACTGCGGCCGCTGCGCCGAGGGCGTCTGCGGTCTCCAGCCAGGGAATACGGACTGGCCCTCCATGTCAGTAGCGAGAACGCGAACAGCGCAGGTACCAGGGACACGTGCCCATGTCCATCCTCGACGCGGCGGGCTTCAGATTGACGTGCGATCTGCCATTGGTCGAAGGTTTTCAGCGGGGATGCGGGTGCACCCGGGCCGGTCCATTGTGGCCCATGGTCGCCACGTCCGCTCCAGATGCAACGACAGGAGCGTCCTTTATCCCTGATACATGCCCCCTAGTTCAGTGCTCGCTGCACCCCCTCGGCTGGGCGCTGGTCCTCGGAAGCTGGGTTTCCACTCGGCGACGATGCCCATCCATGTGCCCACCGTGATAAGGTGCGAGCATTCAGGTGAAACACTGTCGAGAACGGTGAGGAGGTGCTCCATGGCTCGATACCGAGGTGTCCTGTTCGTACCGGTGCTGATGCTCGTCGCCATGATGGGCGTGTCCCGCGATGCACCCGTGTCGGGGTTCCAGAACGTCGCCACCCCCTTGGCAACTCCCATCGCATCACCTGTCGCCGCGTCCGGTATCGTCCTGCTGACGGAGGATCAGGTCCCGAACGGCCTGATCATCATTGATGACCGGGAGCGCTCTCTCGACGAGATTACCGCCAACTTCAGCGACCCCGCCGCCGCCCGTGAGCGATTCCTCGCCTGGGGGTGGCAGCGCAACAGCATCCGCGCCTTCAACGTGCCACAGGGAACCTCGCTG
>CADCWI010000092.1 GCA_902806355.1 uncultured Thermomicrobiales bacterium
TCGCCCCGCCCTGCATCGCCAGCGTCTTGGAGATCGCCGCCGTCAACGTCGTCTTGCCATGATCCACATGCCCGATCGTCCCCACGTTCACATGCGGCTTCGAGCGCTCGAACTTCTGCTTCGCCACCGAAGATATCCTCCTCAAACACATCCCGCGATTCGCGGGCAATCGCACGAAACAGAGAGGCCCCACCAGGAGCCTCTCGCATCGCTGAACAAGCTGGAGCCCACACCCGGATTTGAACCGGGGACCTCGTTCTTACCAAGAACGCGCTCTGCCGGCTGAGCTATGTGGGCCCGAATCAGCACCGCGTCGGCGGCCGCCTGTTCGGTGGGCAGGGACGGATTCGAACCGCCGTAGCTCTCGCACCTGGTTTACAGCCAGGCCCTTTTAACCACTCAGGCACCTGCCCCAGAGGCCCGTTGCTCCGTCTCACCGCATCCGCGGAGCCGACGATGGGACTCGAACCCGCAACCTGCTGTTTACAAAACAGCTGCTCTGCCAATTGAGCTACGTCGGCACAGCACAAAACCGATGTTTCGGCCGCCTGAAAGTATAGGAACGCGGATTTGGCGCTGTCAAGGAATCGCCCCCGGCAATATGCGGTACGCATCCGTGTGACTGAGAATGCCGCCGGGCAAGATCACGTCAGTCAGCGCCTTTCGGGTCCAGCGCGTCGCGCAGGCCATCCCCGATAAACGTAAAGGACAACGTGATCAGTGCGACCGCAATCCCGGGCGCGATCAGCATCCACGACTGTGCCGTGTACGACTTTGAGCCGTCGAGGATCATCTGTCCCCAGCTTGTCGGGAACGGCGCGTTGAGGTCCACATCCGGCCGCACACCGACGCCGAGATAACTAAGTACCGCCTCCGAGATGATCGCACCGGGAACGATGAAAGCCGCCGCAACGATGATCGGTCCTAGTGCATTGGGAAGGATGTGCCGAACGATAAGTCGCGTCCTGGTCGCTCCGACGGTGATTGCCGACTCAACAAATTCCTTCTCCTTGAGGGAAAGCGTCTCTCCGCGCACGAGGCGCGCGACTCCCGTCCAGTTGACTATCGACAGACTCAGGAAGAGCAGGACGAGTCCATTCAGCCATCTCCCTACCACTGTCTCCCCGAAGGAGATCTGCATGATGATCGCGAGGAGCAGGGCTGGAAAGGCGTACACCACATCGGTCAGCCGCATCAACAGGTTGTCGACGCGTCCTCCGGCGAAACCGGCGATCAGGCCAAGAGGGACACCGATCAGCATGATCACCGCCATCGGGATGAAACCGACAACGAGCGAGATGCGGGTGCCATAGACGAGTCGGCTGAACACATCGCGACCGATCGAGTCCGTCCCCAGGGGATAAGCCCACGAACCTGTCCGGAGCGGGTTGGCATCTTCCAGCCACGCCGCCTTGCGGTAGGTTCCGGCCTCGGCGACATCGGAGCTGATCGGGTTGTGCGGAGCGATAAGCGGGGCGAACACGGCGACCACAAGCAGGAGTGAAAGGTAGGCGATGCCGGCCATTGCCATCTTGTTTCTTCGCAGTCGTCGCCAGGCATTGCTCCACAGGCTTCGCGATGCCTTAGTCCTGATGAGCGATAGGTCGGCGACGGATTCGAGCGTTGGCGCGGCGGCCGGGGTAAGCACGGACATGATCGTCGGACCTCGGTTATTTGCGGGTACGGATGCGGGGATCGATGAGACCGTATGAGAGATCGACCAGCACGTTGGCTCCAGCGATCAGAACCGAGAAAAAGATGGTGATACCCATGATCATGGAGTAGTCGCGACGGGCGATCGATGTCACGAACTCACGGCCGATACCTGGTGCGTTGAAAATCGTCTCGATGATGATTGATCCGGTAACGAGGTCGGCCGCAGCAGGACCAAGGACCGTGATCACCGGAATCAGCGCATTGCGAAGCATATGGCGTGTCACGACCGGTCCCTGCGCCAGCCCTTTCGCACGGGCCGTGCGGATATAGTCATGCCGCTTGACCTCCAGCACGCTCGATCGCGTCAGCCTTGCGATAAATGCCGTCGTACCGAGGCCAAGGACGATGCCTGGCACGATGTAGGCGGTGCTGAACGTTCCCTCCCACGCTTCCGGCCGCTTGATCGGAGAGATCCCGAAATTTTGGCTGAGGAAGATCAGTAGCAGAAGACCACTAACAAACGTCGGCACTGAGACACCGACCGTGGACATCATCAGAGCCGAGTAATCCAGCCAAGTGTTTTGCCGTAGCGCACTGATAATCCCCAAGGGGAGTCCAACGATAACGGCGAAGACGATCGCAACCAGGCCGATTTTCAATGAGACCGGGAATTGTTCGAAGATGACTTGCTGGACGGTTTCCGCGCCTCTGCTGGTGTAGGTTGGACCAAGGTCACCACGCAGCACTCCGGCCATGTAGTTGAAGAACTGGCTGTCCAAAAGGGCCATGCCAAGGGTGAGCGGGTTCGAAACGCCGTCATCCTGGAAATCGTTCATCTTTTCAGTATTGAACCACTGGGGCTTGTCGAGACCAAACTTCGCATTCAGGTTCTCGATCGCCGCCGGTGGCAAGGGCTTCTCACGATCCCATGGTCCACCCGGTGCCTGGTACATCATGAAGAAGGTGACCGCCGCGACTACGACAACCACGGGAAAGATCCACAACACCCGGCGAACTATATATTCAAACATGGGTCACCTGGCCTGGAACGATACGTTGCGATTGTGTTGTCGATGCTCGAAAAGCGAGAAATGCCGTGACTGACGACCAAAGGCGCGAGCGACTATGTCGCTCGCGCCTTTGGGTCTCAACTTATTGCTCGATGTCGATCGTCAGCAGTGACGCGAACTGGCCGGGCCACTCGAAATCACCCGCTGCTGGTGTGTACCCCGTTACTTCCGGCTTGACCAGGACGTTGGTCGCCAGGTTGTATAGGAAGGGACCCGGCACATCGTTGACCAGGATCTCGCCCGCCTGTTGGTAGAGCGCAAGACGGGCTTCCTGGTCCGGTTCGGCATCCGCCTGTTCGAGAATTGCGTCCAGTTCTTCGTTGCAGTAGCCGAACCGCTGGGCGAAGGTAGCGTCACACTTCCAGTAGACGCTCAGCCAATTCTGCGGGTCCGGGTAGTCCTGGATCCATCCGCCGACGAGCAGCATCTGCGGAAACGTCGACGGCTCCTTGCGGAGTTCGACCAGCGTAGTGCCCTCTGTTGGCTCGAGCGTAATCGTTACTCCCAAGATGTCACGATATTGACCGGCCACCCACTCCGCGCGAGCGGTATTCGCCGCGTCGTCACTGTTGTAGTACATCGTGATCGGCGGCAGGCCTTCTGGACCACCATACGAGGATTCGTCGAGCGCCTGAACGGCTGCTTCAGGATCGAATGCATAGGCATCTGACTGGAATGCACCAGGCAAATCCTCCGGAATCCAGCTTTCTGTCGGTGCGCAGTCGCCCGAGCGAATCGCCGTACAGTAGGTCTCCCGATCGAAGGCATAGGAGAAGGCTTCACGCACCTTCTTGTCCGTGAACGGCTCCTGCGTCAGGTTGAAAGCAAGGTTGAACGTGGATGCGACCGGGTACGACACGAGTTCCTGGCTCAACTGCGGATCAGCCTGGATAGCCGGCAACTGTTGCGGGTCGAGCTGGGCAATGTGCAGGTCGCCAGCTCGATACGCTTCCAAGGCAACCGAGGATTCGCCCTGGTATACATACTCGATGCCATCGAGCTTCGGCCGGCCGCCCCAGTAGTTCTCATTGGCCGTGAAGCCGATCAACTGCTCTTCAACGTATTCACTGAACTGGAACGGGCCGTTGCCGAGTTGCAGTGCTGGGTCTTTCCACCATTCCTCGCCGCCCTGCTCGATCAATTCCTGCTTGGCAGGGAAGAAGACCCAGAGTCCGCCAATCGTCGGGTAGTACGGCGCTGGAGCCATGAGCGTCAACTCGAGCGTTCGATCATCGATAGCCCTGACGCCGAGGTTGGCCCTGGCTGCCTCATAGGCGTCGGCCACCGGCGACGCCCCGGGAGAGGCGGCAGGGGTCGCCACTACGCCCTCGGCCGCTGTCAATGAATTCGCGAAATCCTCGCAACCAACAATCTCGAAGAGAATCGACTGGTATTCACCCGCGACGTTCGGGTCGCAGTTGCGCTCGACCGCATACCGGAATCGCTCCGCCGTCAGCGGTGAACCATCGCTGTAGGTAAGCCCTTCTCGGAGATGGAAGGTCAAAACGGTGCTGTCCTCGTTGAACTCCCAGGACTCAGCAGCGGCGGGAACGGTTTGCAGATTCTCGTCGAGACGGGTCAAGCCTTCGTAATTGAGAGAGAGCACGGCGATCTCGTTCGAGAACGAGCTCTGCTGAGGATCGACGACATCCGGATCCGTAAGCTCATGGACGCGAAGCACCTTGCCGCCCTCTTGAGCCGATGCGCTCAGGAACGGAATGCTAGGTGCGATGAGCATGACGCATGCAATTAACGCAACAAGCAACGATCGGCCACGGGAAAACCGTCTCACTGGCACTCTCCTCCTCAAGGACATGTAATTGTTGCCCACCTGGGTTGAGCGGAAGCCTAATCCACGAATGCGCGAACGTCAATCACTTTGAACGTCATTCCATAAACTGGGATTCGGCTCGTGCCGTGCCAGCCCTCTCTGGCGTGGCAACCGGCGTGATCGCCCCAACATTGGCCGTCGTCACGCGTTGCCCCCGGTCGCCTCACAGCTTCGCGATGACAGCGTCGGCCATGGCGGACGTCGTCGCCGCCTTTGCGGGATCGCGGTCCTGACGCAGGTCGTACGTGACCTGCGTCCCCTCGGCGATGACGGCCGCGACCGCCCCTTCGACCGACTCGGCGGCGTCAATCTCGCCCAGATGCCGGAGCATCAGCGCGCCGGAGAGGATCATCGCGACGGGGTTGGCCTCGTTCTTTCCGGCATGCGAAGGCGCCGAGCCATGGATCGGCTCGAAGACGGCGGCGTTCTTGCCGATATTGCCGCCCGGCGCGACTCCCAGTCCGCCGATCATGCCGGCCACGAGGTCGCTCACGATATCCCCATACAGGTTCGGCATCACGAGCACGTCATACAGCTGGGGCTTCTGCATAAGTTGCATGCACATGTTGTCGACGATCCGGTCCTCGAACTCGATGTCCGGATACGATGTCGCGACATCCTGGGCCACCTTCAAGAAGAGCCCATCGGAGAACTTCATGATGTTGGCCTTGTGGACCGCCGTGACTTTCCGCCGGCGATTCTTCCGTGCGTACTCGAAGGCGTATTCGACGATCCGGCGAGATCCTTCCGGGGTGATCATCTTGATGCTGATCGCCGCGTCAGTCGCAACCTTGCGTTCGCTCCTGGCGTTGATCGCCGCGATCACTTCAGCAGCTTCTGGCGTTCCGGTGTCGAACTCCACGCCGGCGTACGTGTCTTCCATGTTCTCGCGAACGATCACGAGGTCGATGTTCTCGAACGCGGCCTGCACGCCCGGAATGGTTTTGCCCGGCCTCAGGTTTGCGTAGAGGCTGAGTGCCTGCCGCAGCCCGACATTGACGCTACGGAATCCGCTCCCTACCGGCGTCGTGATCGGACCCTTCAGCCCGATCCCATTGCGTCGCACGCTTTCCAGCGTGGCCTCGGGAAGTACGTCACCATGCGTTTCGAGCGCATTGAGCCCGGCATCGCAATGCTCCCACTCGAACGTGATGCCGGTCGCGTCGAGGACTCGCGTGGTCGCCTCGGCGACCTCCGGACCGATCCCATCCCCGGGAATTAGGGACACCTGATAGGTAGCCATCTTTTCTCCTCTTGACGGTTGCCATCTCGTGACTGTTACGGTGTGCATTGTCGCATGAGACCGCGTCCTCTCCGTACGCTTCCACACAGCCGTGTCGTTGGACATGATCTTGACACAGGAAACACCGGCCGCTCACCAGGAAGGAGAACCCGCATGACCACGGCAGTTCGACCGGTCGTCCTTGTCATTGCAGACGGCTGGGGCTTACGGCAGGAGGCCGAAGGCAATGCCGTCCTCGCCGCCGACACGCCCATCATGGACCGCCTGCTCGCCTCGTATCCCCGGGCCACGTTGCACTGCTCGGGAGAGGAGGTCGGACTTCCTGCCGGGCAGATGGGCAACTCGGAGGTCGGGCATCTCAACCTCGGAGCCGGTTTCATCGTCTACCAATGGATCACCCGCATCGACCGGGCGATCGCCGACGGTTCGTTTGCCGGAAACACAGCGCTCTACGGGGCGTTCGCAAGAGCCAGGGCCAATGGCGGGCGCGTTCACCTCATGGGCCTCGTGAGTGACGGAGGTGTGCACAGCCATGCTCGTCACCTCGATGCCCTGATCGATCTCGCGCAAGCCAGGGGAGCGACCGACGTCCTGATCCATGCCTTCACCGACGGCCGCGACACGTCCCCCACAAGTGGCCTCGACTCGATCCAGCGGCTCGAGTCCAAACTCGCGCGGGCGGGGATCGGCCGCATCGCATCGGTAACCGGCCGTTACTACGCGATGGACCGCGACCACCGGTGGGAGCGAACGAGCGCTGCCTTCAACGCAATGGTTCACGGCCAGGGGCAAACGTCCGCGACCGCCAGTGCCGCGATCGATTCCAACTACGAGCGAGGTCGGACGGACGAGTTCATCGAGCCAACCGTGATCCTTGACGCTGCTGGCGCAGCTCAGAAGATGGGGCCGGATGATGCCGTGATCCTCTTCAACTTCCGCTCCGACCGTGGCCGGCAACTGACCGAAGCGCTCTCTGTGCCCAACTTCGTTGTCTTCGATCGCGGTGAATTTCAACCGCTTTCGCCGATCGTGACGATGACGACCTACGACGCGTCACTGCCGGTCGAGGTCGCGTTTCCGCCGCACGATGTCGAGTTTCCGTTGGCGCGTGCGATCAGCGATGACGGGATGACCCAGCTCCACACGGCGGAAACCGAGAAGTACGCGCATGTGACCTTCTTCCTCAACGGGGGTCGCGAACAACCGTTTCCGGGTGAGGACCGTGCGTTGGTTCCATCGCCCAAGGTCGCGACCTACGACCTTCAGCCCCAGATGAGCGCCACCGCTGTCTGCGATGGCGTGGTCAGAGCGATCGCGGAAGGCGCGTACGACTTCATCATCGTCAACTTCGCGAACTGTGACATGGTCGGGCACACCGGCGTCTTCGATGCCACGGTGACGGCAGTCGAGACGGTCGACCGCTGTCTCGGGCGCATTCTTGAGGCACTCGAACCGACCAGCGGTGTCGCGCTCATTACCGCCGATCATGGAAACGCGGAGATGATGATTGATCCGCACACAGGCGGACCGTTCACCGCGCACACCACGAACCCCGTACCGGTCGTGCTCTGGAGCCGGGACGATTCACCGCTCCGGCGGAGCATCCTGCGCCAGGATGGAGTCCTCAGCGCCGTCGCGCCCACGGTGCTCGATCTCCTCGGCATCCAGCCGCCCGCTTCCATGGACCAGAAGTCTCTGATCACCGACGGGTAGGAGGCCGACCACTACTGGCGAATGTGGCTGGTCCTGTACACATCGCCGCGATTCGGTTCCCACCCCTTCCGGAATCAGATCTCCTCGGGATGGCACCGATACAGGAATTCTCGGTGGCCAATTCGTCGTCAACACCGTGATGGAATTCGAGCCCGCTCGTCGGCACATGGTAGCAGGACGAAAATCAGCCAGCAGGGGCGGCTCGTTTCGCCGCCCCTGCTGGCTGATTGCGATGCCCATCCCGACAGAATACCTCCGTGAAGGCCGACCTATCGCCTGCACCCGCGACTATCCAGACGGAGTGCATCGGACGCGATAAAACCGTACAAACTGTACAAACCGTGACCTCGGAAAACCGTACGGTTTTATCGACTCGCCTGGAATTCGCGGGCTAATCCTGCGGCCGACGCGGGCCGCGATCGTCGAAGCGGCGTTCGCCAGCGGGTCGCGGACCACGTTCCTCGAAGCGACGCTCGCCCTCGGAGCGTGGTCCGCGGTCACCGCCCGGGCGTGGCCCGCGGGGTCGCTCCTGCTTCGGTTCCGGGAGCTCACCGGTGACCGCCGCCCGTCGCGAGAGGCTCACCTTTCCGTTCGGCGCTACCTCTGTCACCATGACTTCGATCTGGTCATTCAGGTTGACGACATCCTCGACCTTGTCGACGCGAACCGCCGGGTCATCGGACAATTCGGAGATGTGGACCAGGCCATCCTTGCCGGGGGCGAGTTCCACGAATGCGCCGTAAGGCATGATGCTCACGACCTTGCCGGTGAACTTCTGTCCACGATCGACCTTGAACTCCTGGGTGAGTGCTAGCACGCGCTGTTGGGCGGCCTGGGCACCGCCTGGCTCTGTCGACGCGATCGAGACCTTGCCACTATCGTCGATGTCGATCTTGGACTTGGTCTCTTCCTGGATCGCCCGAATCATCTTGCCGCCCGGCCCGATCACCGCACCGATCTTGTCGGAGCTGATCATGACCGTGATCACTTGCGGCGCGAAGGCTGACTTTTCGGCGCGTGGCTGCGCGATCGTCTCGTTCATCCTGGCCAGGATGTGCTGTCGACCCTCGTTGGCCTGTTCCAGCGCCTGCCGCATGATCTCGATCGTGATGCCCTTGACCTTGATGTCCATCTGGATCGCGGTGACGCCGTTTTCCGTCCCCGCGACCTTGAAGTCCATGTCGCCGAGTGCGTCCTCGACCCCCTGAATATCGCTCAGCACCGCGAACGAGCCGTTCTCGCCGCCGGTGATGAGTCCCATCGCAATTCCCGCAACGTGGCTCTTGAGCCTGATCCCGGCGTCCATCAGCGCCAGCGAAGAACCGCAGACGCTGGCCATCGACGTCGATCCGTTCGAGCTCACGACCTCGGAGATGAGACGCATTGTGTAGTCCGAAAGATCTTCTTCCGGAATCACCATGAACAGCGCTCGCTCCGCGAGGTTGCCGTGGCCGATGTCTCGCCTGCTAGCCCCACGCAGCCGCCGTACTTCTCCGACGCTGTACGGCGGGAAGTTGTAATGATGGATGTACCGCTTGCTGGTGGCGGGCGAGATCGAATCGAGCCGCTGCTCCTCGGACGTCGAGCCCAGCGTCACGGTTGTCAGCACCTGCGTCTGCCCGCGCGTGAAGATTGCCGAGCCATGAGCTCGCGGCAGATAGCCGACATCCGACCAGATCGGGCGAATGTCCTTGGGCGAGCGACCGTCCGGACGAATGCCGTCTTCCAGAATGCCGTTGCGGACCTCGCTTTTCAGCAACGCCTCGTAGTAATCCTTGACTTCCGACGCCCGGTAGCGTGGTTCCTGCCCGTCTTCAGCCGTCGTGAAGTGCGAGATCGCCGCCGTCTGCAGCTCGTCGGTTGCCTCAAGGCGAACCACCTTGTCGGTGTTGCGGACGGCCTCCCGAAGGCGATCGCCAAGGAACTCCGTCAAATCATCCCGGAGCTGCTGATTACCCGCCTTCGGGACGAACTCCCACTTCTCCTTGCCGGCCATCCGCTGAAGCTCGCGTTGCAGCTCAACGATGTCGGCGATGTTCTGGTGAGCGATACCGATCGCGCTGAGCATCTCGTCTTCGGAGACCTCGTGCGACTGTCCTTCTACCATCATGATCGCGTCATCGGTACCGGCAACGACCATGTCGAGCCGGCTCTGCTCCAGCTGGGCGAACGTCGGGTTGAGCACAGGCTCGCCGTCGATGAGCCCCATCCGGATTGCGCCGACCGGGCCATCCCATGGAATCGGCGACAGCGCCAGCGCGGCCGACGCCCCGATTACCGAGAGGATGTCCGGATCGTTCTCCTGATCGGCCGAGAGCACCGTGGTCATGATCTGGACTTCGGCGCGGTATCCCCTTGGGAACAACGGCCGGATCGGCCGGTCGGTCAGGCGAGCGGCGAGAATGGCATTCTCTGTCGGTCGACCCTCCCGCTTCGGGAAACCGCCGGGGATCTTCCCGGCGGCAGACATCCGCTCCTCGTAATCCACGGTGAGCGGGAAGAACGGGAGATCCTCCCGCGGCTCCCGGTCGCCGACGACCGTGCTCAAGACCATAGAGTCACCATACCGGACGACGACGGCGCCCATCGCCTGCTCCGCCAATCTCCCGGTCTCGAGCGTCAGCGTCCGACCGTTGATTTCCAGTGATACCGATTTGATCCGTTCCTGTACTGCTTCCGGAATCATGAAAAACCTCCGCGAACCTGAATGTGACGTATGAGCGAGGTGTCGCGGAACTCTCGGTCCGCAACGCTCTTCGTTGATCCGGCGGGAGGAGGGACTGGAGCGAGTCGACGCATCCGATCGAGAAGCCTCGACTTGCTCCAATACCCCACCCCTGTCCGGGGAAAGCTAACGATGAGGTGATATCCCCTTTCGTTCCGCCGACACTTTTGGTCCCGCAAAGACAGCGCCCAGGATCGGCTGATCCTGGGCGCTGGTCGGATGACATCGGCATGGCCTTGGTGAGCGGCACCAGATTGAGCGGATAAGCTCAAAGCTTAGCGTCGGAGACCGTGGCGAGCGATCGTGGCGCGATAGCGCTCGATGTCATTGGAGCTCAGGTAGGCAAGCAATCGCCGACGCCGACCCACCAGCTTCAGCAAACCCCGCCGGGAGTGATGATCCTGACGATGAGCTCGAAGGTGAGCCGTGAGGCCGTTGATGCGCTCCGTCAGCAACGCGATCTGAACTTCGGGAGAGCCCGTGTCCGTGTCATGTGCTCGGGTCGATGTAATGATCTCTTCTTTTTGTGCTCGTTGCAGCGCCATCCCGGCGGAGCCTCCTCATGCCTGCTTCAGGCGTTGATGGTCATCGTGTAACAG
Organism: uncultured Thermomicrobiales bacterium; assembly: GCA_902806355.1. The sequence continues at coordinate 10,838 of CADCWI010000092.1, forward strand.
GTATTGAGCGACAAGGATCGCCTGAGGCGTCGGCGTCGAATCGGCGGAAGTATAGCATGCGTGCCCGGATTCTCACCATTCATATGTAGTATGCGTGGGTTTGTCATCATATCAGCGCCGACAGTACCATGCGATACGGGCATCGCATTCCATGGCAGACGACTCCATACGAGGAATCAGGGCATGAGCGTTTTGGGGATCATTGGCGGGAGCGGGCTCTATGACATGCCCGGCCTCGAGCACGTCGACGAAGTCATGCCCGAGACGCCCTTTGGTGCTCCCAGTGCACCGATCGTGACCGGCACGCTTGGCACCACGAAGCTCGCGTTCCTTGCCCGGCATGGCCGGGGGCACGTCCACTCCCCGACGAACGTTCCTTACCGTGCGAATATCGCCGCCCTTCGGAGCCTGGGTGTTCGCCAGGTCCTGAGCGTCAGCGCGGTCGGAAGTCTGCGAGAATCCCTTGCCCCTCGAAGTGCCGTGATTCCTGACCAGATCATCGACCGCACGACTTCCCGCGAGCGAACGTTCTTCGACGATGGTGTCGTGGCTCATGTTGGGATGGCCGATCCGTTTTGTTCGTCCATGCGAGCGCACGTCCATGCGCAGGCCACAGCATCCACCTCTTACATAATCGCCGGGACGGGCACGTATCTCTGTATCGAGGGTCCCCAGTTCTCGACCAGGGCCGAATCCCGGCTCTTTCGTTCCTGGGGTGCGGATGTGATCGGAATGACAGCGATGCCCGAAGCTCGTCTCGCCCGGGAAGCGGGACTTTGCTACGCGATGCTCGCGATGGTCACCGATTATGATGTCTGGCACGAGTCGGAAGAGGATGTGACGGTGGAGGCGGTGCAGCGGGTGCTGCACGACAATGTCGACGTTGGGCGGTCCGTCGTTCGGCGCCTCGCGGCGACGGGTATTCCGGCATGCGAATCGGGATGCCGGCATGCGCTTGATCATGCCATCATCACCGACGAGCGCACGTTCTCTGAAGAATCGCGGCGCCGGATCGCGCTGCTCACCGAGTAGCCCCCTGGATCGGTGCTTCCACGATGCGTTCACGGTATCGCCCCACGTTTCGCCTGACCGAATTCAACCTGCTTGTTCCCCCCGTGCTCCTGGCCGTACTGGGAATGCTGATGATCTTCCTCGTTCCAACGGGGCGGGTGGAATGGTCATGGGGTGACATCTGGGTCAGCCTGGCGTTTGCGGCAATCGTCATCGGTATCAGCGTCACCTTCGGCATCCGCGGATTTCGAGGCGATCAGGTGGTGCTACCTCTCACCGCCGCCCTCTCCGTCATCGGCCTGCTGATGATTCAGCGCCTGCACCCCGACCTGGCGGCGATTGATCCTGGATACGCGATGCTGGCTCAGCGGCAGTTCCTCTATCTCGCCGCCGGTCTTGCCGTGCTTTGGCTGATCGTCGTGCTGGCGGGGCCGTTCAGGGTCATGGAATGGTTGCCCAAGTACAAATACACGTGGCTTGTCGTAAGTCTCGCCTTGCAGGCAGCCACGTACTTCATCGGGTCAGGTGTGGGTGATGGCGCAAAGCTTTGGATCAACGTCGGTCCGATCCAGATTCAGCCCTCGGAAATCGTCAAGATCACGCTGGTGATCTTCCTCGCCGCCTATCTGGATGACAAACGGGACTTGCTCGGTTCCAGCTGGCACGTCGGACCGGTCGCGCTCCCACCGATCCCCTACTTGCTGCCGATGGGACTGATGTGGGCGGCCTCCCTGATGACACTCGTGGTCCTCAGCGATCTCGGCGCGGCGCTGCTGTTCTTCGGGGTGTTCCTGACCATGCTGTACGTTGCCAGCGGTCGGATGGTGTACGTTGTCATCGGCTTGGTCACCTTTGCGGCTGCATGCTTCGCTGCCTGGAAAGCTTTCTCCCGGGTCGAGGTCCGGGTCCAGAACTGGCTCAATCCCTGGGCCGACCCATTCGACCTCGGGTACCAGCAGGTACAGTCGGATTACGCGCTCTCAAGTGGAGGCCTGCTCGGAACGGGCTTCGCGCAGGGCCAGCCCTGGAACATCCCGGCGGTCCACACGGATTACATCCTTTCGGCGATCGGCGAAGAGTTGGGATTGCTTGGGACGCTCGCCGTCCTCACCCTCTTCTTCCTGCTGGCGATGCGCGGCTTCCTGATCGCGATCCGGGCGCGTGACGGATTCGTTCAGCTCATGGCCGCGGGACTTTCAACGATCCTCGCCGTGCAGACGATCATCATCATCGGCGGTGTGATCCGGCTTATCCCGCTCACCGGGATCACCTTGCCGTTCATCTCGTACGGTGGGAGCTCTTTGTTGAGCAACTTCGCGATCGTGGGTCTGCTCCTTCACCTGTCCAGCCTCCCGCGACACGCCTGAACCTGTTCCACGTCTGGAGTGATTCCGTTGCGCACGATTCTTTCCGGCCTCAGCGCGACAGCGGCCTTCGCCCTCATCGCGGTCGGTCTCGTTCTTCGAGGGGAGATATCCGATCGGCGCTGGCTCGCGGTGCTCGCGGTCTCCTGGCTTCTCCTTCTCATTGCGTCCCGGATCCCTCTCGCCCGCAGCATGCCGGCATTCAATCGTTCCCTGATCCGTACCGCGCTCGTGCTCGCGACCGTGTTCATCGTGATCAGCGCGCAGCTCGTCCGCATCCAGGTGGTCCGCTCGGACGACACGTACTACCGTACGGCCCAGGCGTCAAACGGGGAGATCATTGGCAATCCACGCATCGGCAACGCCGAGCTGGCGGTGGACCGCGGAGACATCGTCGATCGTAACGGCGCGGTGATCGCTCAGTCCGAGCGGAGTGGAGATGTATACGTCCGCACCTATCCCGATCCCTCCACGGCGTACGTTGCCGGTTACTATTCACCGCTTCTATTTGGTGCGAGCGGCATCGAAGCCGCCGCCAGCGCGCAGTTGACCGGGCAACGGGGCAACAATCCGATCGCGCGCTCGGTCAACAACCTGCTGAACCGCCCGCAGCAAGGCATGACCGTCGGACTGACGATCGATGCCGAGCTCCAGGCGAACGCCCAGGCGATGCTTGGCGATAACCGTGGTTCGGTCGTGGTGATGGAGGTGAATACGGGCGCGGTGATGGTCCTTGCCAGCTCGCCCGCCTATGATCCCAACCAGTTGTTCACAGCGTCGGGTGGGGAAAACGAGGCGGCGACAGCCTACTGGGAGCAGCTTGGAGCGTCCCCCGACGCCCCGCTCGTTCAGCGCTCGACGCAGGGTCGCTATACTCCGGGTTCGACCTTCAAGACCGTTACCGCGGCAATCGGGATCGAAGCCGGGTACATCGAGCCCGACGATCTCTATGAGGACAATGGCGAGATCACGATCGACGGCCGCGTCCTCGTCGAGAACAATCGGCCCGATGAATCGCGTGACCAGTGGACTGTGTCCGAAGGTCTGGCCTGGTCGCTGAACGTGGTGTTTGCCCAGATGGGACTCGAGATCGGGGCGACGGATTTTTGGGAGTACTCACGGAACTTCGGCTTCGGGACATCAATCCCGTTCGACCTCCCTGTCGCCCAGAGCCAGATCGCCGGCTCGCGGGAGTTTCTTTCGGACAACAACGCGCTCGCAGATACCGCATTCGGACAGGGCGAGCTGCTTGCCTCGCCACTGCACATGGCGATGATCACCTCGATGTATGTCAATGGTGGGCAGATGGCCCAGCCATATTTGATCGACAGGATGATCGATCAGGACGGTGATGTCGTGAGTCGAACCCAGCCACAGGTCTGGCGGCGGGCCGTGTCGGCCGAGACCGCGTCGGCCGTCGAGACGATGATGGTGGGGGCGGTTACCAACGGCTCGGTCAGCGGAGCGGCGACCGAAGATTACCGGATCGGCGGGAAGACCGGAACGGCCGAAACGGGAAGCGGATCAGCGCACTCCTGGTTCATCGGTTTCATCGGCGATGACGAGCCACGCTACGCCGTCGCCGTGGTCCTCGAAGAGGGCGGCGGCGAACTGTCGGACGCCGTCGCGATTGGTCGTGACATGCTCGTCGCAACGATGGAGTCGAGTAGTGAGACCACTCCCCGCTGATGACGACGAGGGCACACATTCGGGCATACGTACGCGCCGGGAAGCCAACCGATTTCATGGGAAAAATCGGCCAAATCTGGTAAAATAAGGTATGGCTCGTGACATACACCGATTGGCGAAAAAGGCCCGCCGCCTGCGCATTCATCACTCGGTGTCGCGTGTCATTGCCGGGCTCCCGCCCGAAGTACAGGCCTTCCTCGACAACGTGGCAATCATCATCGAAGAGGAGCCTTCGTCTGACCACCGGGAGGACGCGGAACTCGGGCATGATGACGAACTCTTCGGTCTGTACCAAGGTGTTCCCCGAACGGAACGAAACTCTGCCTACTCGATGGTGACCCCGGACCGGATCACGATTTTCGCGGGTCCGCTCGAACGGGCGTACTCTACTCGGCGTGAATTCGAGGAGCAGATTCGGGTAACCGTGTTGCACGAGGTCGGGCATCACTTGGGATACGACGAAGCAGGTCTGGAATCGTTAGGGTTGACATGAACGAGAAGTCGGGCCGGAAACAGACCGCAAAATCCGGCTCGCTGTCAGGCGTGGTCGAAACGATCGCGGCCGGGCTGTCGCTCGCGGTGGCACGACCGTACCTGCTCATTGTGCCTCTGCTCATCGACATGGCAATCTGGCTCGGCGTTCAGGTCTCCGCGGGATCGCTGCTTGCCTCGCTCCGGCGACTCATGCTGGAGCAGGGTGGTGAGAATGGGCCGGCGGCGGCCGAGCAACTTTCGGTGGTGAGCGAGCGTTTCCGCGTCAATGACCTGGCGGCCTTCTTCACGCCGTCGATCTTCGCGGGCCTGCCAAGCGATTCATTGCTGAACGTGCTCGTGTCCTTCCTCATCCCACCTATCTCGGGCGGCGTGGACCGCGCCGACATGTACGAGAGTTGGAGGAATGGGTTCTTCTCGCTTCGGGAGCCCGCTGCATCGTGGGGTGTGCTAGGGACCATGGCAGTGGCATTCGCGATCGCCACCGTGCTGCTCGTGATCTATCGGGTGCCACTTGCCCGCTCGGTTCGTGAGCAAGACCGTGCACGAGGCAGCGTGGTGGTTGAGTGTCTGCTCGCATGGCTGCGACTCGTGGCGCTCTTGGTCATCGTCGGAGGAGCGATGGCCGCCGTGCTTGCGCCGGCATTGCTCGGTACGGCGGTTCTTCTCGTTCTTGGTCTGGATATCGCTGGACTGTTACTGCTCGCCCTGTTGATCTTCGGGGGACTGGCGTCCATCTACACGTTGTTCACGCTCGATGCGATGTTTCTCGAACGCATCGGTCCACTGGCATCGATCGCTCACAGCTTCGACGTGGTCAAAGCGAACTTTGGCTCGACGATTCGCTTCGCCTTTACGTCACTGGTCATCGCTACCGGCTCACTTCAGATCTGGAGCGTCATTACACAAAATGCACCGGGAATCATCATCGCGCTGATTGGGAATGCGTTGCTCGGCACGGGATTGTCGATCGCGAGCATGATGTTCTTCCACGATCGGTCGCGAGCACTTGCAGTGTCGGTCTCGTCGCGAAACCCGCGCACCGCCCGACCCGCCTGGCTCCGCTGATTTCATACGAAGGGGAAACCTGTTGGCAACTGAAGTTCAACGAAAACCACGACGCGGCTTGGGCGAGGCCAACGCCAATGCCTACAACGCCGATCAGATCCAGGTGCTGGAAGGACTGGAAGCGGTCCGAAAGCGCCCGGGCATGTACATCGGCAGCACGGACCAGCGCGGCTTGCACCACCTGATCCGTGAGTTGATGGACAACTCCGTCGACGAAGCGCTTGCGGGAGTCTGCGATCACATCGTGTGCACGATCGGCAAAGACAATGTTGTGATGGTCGAGGACAATGGCCGCGGCATCCCGGTCGACAAGCACCCGAAGATGAAGAAGTCCGCGCTTGAGGTCATCATGACCACGCTTCACGCGGGCGGCAAGTTCGGTGGCGGGGGCTACAAGGTGTCCGGAGGCCTGCACGGCGTCGGCGCTTCGGTCGTCAACGCCCTCTCCGAATGGAGCTCGGTCGAGGTTACTCGCGCCGGTGACCCAAATGTCTATCAGCAGGAGTATTCACGCGGCAAGCCGCTTGGCCCCGTCGCCGTTATCGGGCAGACCGACAAGGAACGCCACGGGACGAAGACGCGTTTCATCGCCGATGACACGATCTTCAAGGGCGGTCACGATTACAGCTACGACGCGATCGTCCAGTGGTTTCGGGAATGGGCGTACCTTACCCGCGGCCTTAGCCTGACGATCGTCGATGAGCGCATCGATCAGGAGATGACGTTCTACTTCGAAGGTGGGATCGTCTCCTACGTTCGCCACCTCAACCGGAATCGCAACGCAGTCCACGACCGCCCGTTCTATGTCCAGCGGGAAACATCCGCCGGTGCGGTCGAAGTCGCTCTCCAGTACAACGACACGTTCGGAGAGTCAACGCACACCTATGTCAACAACATCAATACGATCGATGGTGGGACGCATCTCTCAGGCTTCAAGTCGGCTCTGACACGCACGATCAACGACTACGCGCGCAAGAACGGTTTCCTCAAGGGAGAAGAGACGCTTTCAGGCGAGGATGTGCGGGAGGGCCTGACCGCAATCGTATCGGTCAAGCTTGAAGATCCGCAGTTCGAGGGACAGACGAAGGGCAAGCTAGGCAGTCCCGAAATGGCCGGTGCCGTACAGTCCGTCGTCAACGAAGCTCTTGGGGCGTTCCTGGAGGAACATCCGCAGGTCGCCCGTCGGGTTATCGAGAAGTGCCTGAACGCGGCGAGAGCGCGAGAAGCGGCCCGGAAGGCTCGCGAGCTCGTCCAGCGCAAGGGTGGGCTCGACAATTTCAGCCTTCCCGGCAAGCTGGCCGATTGCTCCGAGCGCGATCCCGCCCGCTCCGAGCTTTATATCGTTGAGGGCGACTCCGCCGGTGGTTCCGCCAAACAGGGTCGTGACCGGCGCTTCCAGGCGATCTTGCCGCTCCGGGGCAAGATTCTGAACGTCGAGAAGGCCCGGCTCGACAAGATGCTCCAGAACAACGAGATCCGGACACTCGTGACCGCGCTCGGCACCTCGATCGGGGAGCAGTTCGACGCTTCAAAGCTGCGGTATCACCGGATCATCATCATGACCGATGCCGATGTCGACGGCGCTCACATCCGAACGTTGTTGCTGACGTTCTTCTACCGATACCTCGAGCAGCTCATCATCGATGGGCGAGTCTACATCGCGCAGCCGCCACTCTACCGGATCAAACGCGGCAAGGACGAGCGGTGGGTCTACTCCGACCAGGAACTGCACGAGGACCTCAAGGTCGACAAGGACAAGGCCGACATCCAGCGCTACAAGGGCCTCGGCGAAATGAACCCGATTCAGCTCTGGGATACGACGATGGACCCGGCCCATCGAACCCTCATGCAAGTGACCATCGAGGATGGTGTACGGGCCGACGAGACATTCGACATGCTCATGGGAGCGGCTGTTCCGCCACGCAAGAAGTACATCCAGACGCATGCGCGTGACGTTCAGGACCTGGACCTCTAGAGCGGCGTGTCGTCCGCACGACGCATACATGGGGCGCTCGACGGAGAACGTGCATGGTGACGCGGGTCGCGATAGACGCAATGGGAGGCGATCACGGTCCTGACGTAATCGTCCAGGGGGCGTTGGCTGGAGCCCGTCGGTTTGACGCTTCTCTCCTCCTGGTGGGCACTCCATCCGAGATAGCGACATCGATGAATCGTCACGGCTCTACAGGTGTCCATGTCGAGATCATAGAAGCCACCGACGTGATCGCGATGGATGAACATCCGGCCCAGGCGGTCCGGCGGAAGCCGGAGAGCAGTATCAACGTCGCCACGCGTCTGGTACGGGACGGTCGCGCCGATGCGGTGGTGTCCGCCGGGAACAGTGGTGCGGTCATGGCGGGATCGCTGATGCTTCTTGGCAGGATCAAGGGAGTCGAACGCCCGGCGATCGCGTCGTACCTGCCCACGGCTTCGAGCAACACACTGCTTCTCGACCTGGGTGCCGTCACGGACCCCAAGCCGTCGGTCATCGTTCAGTTCGCGGTTATGGGTCAGGTCTATGCCGAACGCATCCTCAACGTCCAGAATCCCACGATCGGCCTCCTGAGCAACGGGGAGGAGCCGTCGAAAGGCAATGCCCTTGTGCAGGCCGTCCACCCCCTTCTGACCGCTGCCCACGATCTGAACTTCGTCGGTAACATCGAGGGCAAGGATCTCGTGATGGGAACCGTCGACATCGTCGTCACCGATGGCTTCACCGGCAATGTTGCCCTCAAGACCGCGGAAGGTGTCGCCACCATGCTCGTCGATGTCCTGCGAGCGGAGATCACCGCTACCATTCCCCGCAAGCTGGGAGGGCTCCTGCTCAGACCTGCGTTTCGCGCCCTGCGTTCCAAGCTCGACTACGCAGAAATTGGAGGGGCACCGCTCCTCGGCGTTGATGGCGCGGTCATCATTTCCCATGGCCGCTCTTCACCAAAGGCCATCGAAAACGCGGTCGGCGTAGCGGTCCGGACCGCGAGCCAGGACCTGGGGGGCGCGATCGCCAAGCGATTCACGACGGTCTGAAAGCGCTTTCGAGGTCGCGCCGAAACAGCGCAAAACGATATGGATGAGCAACAAGCCGGCTCGGGTGTGACCCGAGCCGGCTTGTTGCTCTTTGGATAACGTTGATACTATTCGACCGCGCGCTTCAATTGCGTGCCAGGCCGAAAGACCGGACTCTTCCGAGCCGCGATGGTCATCGGTTCGCCGGTCTGCGGATTGCGTCCCTGCCGGGACGACCGCTCCACGACCTTGAAGGAGCCGAATCCACTGATCGTCACCTCGTCACCTTTGGCGAGGGCATCCTCTATCGCGGAAAATACCGCATTGACGGCGTTTCCACTTGCCGATTCGCTTTGACCCGACTCCTCGGCCACGACTCGTACCAGATCCTGCTTGCGCACGCTTTTCTCCTCCATGAATGACGCTTTGGCAACCGGAGCATATCACCTGCGATCCAACCCACGGACACTGCTTCCATAGCGTGGATACATCCCGCAATGGTGATCCAGTCAGACTACAGTATCGTGATAATCACGCATGTCGCCGTTGCCGCGCTGCCTCAAAGATTAGCAATGATCCTGCCACGCCTGCATTCAGGCTCTCAATGTGTGCCGAAAGCGGTATCCGCACACTGGTGGTCGCGAGCTTTCGTACCGGAGCGGAGGCTCCATCAGCCTCCCCACCCACAATGAGCGCGCAGCCGCCGGTCCAGTCGATGTCGGTGTAGACGTCGGTCCCCATGGCGTCCGCCAGCGCGATCGTCGGAACCGAACGCAACCGGGAACCAAGATCATCCGCGCCGCACGACGCGAGGGATACCCGGAAATGCGCACCCATCGCGGCTCGTACGGTCTTGGGGTTGAAGGGGTCGACCGTCTGGGGAGTCAGGAGAACCAGAGTCGCCCCGCCACCCGCGGCCGACCGAAGCAGCGTCCCGAGATTGCCGGGATCCCGGACACCGTCAGCGATTACGATAAGTGGGGCAGTTTCGGACAGTTCTCTCCGGGCTCTTGGAAGCGAATCCATCGATATCAGGGCCATGATCCCCTGGGATTGAGCGACATCTGAAACGGCATCGAAAACGTTGGCTTCGACGACCCGAACCGGTACGTGAGCTGGAATCCGCGCGCGCATGTCAGGCGTTGCCACGTCCATCCGGAGCAGAACGAGATCGACGGGGCACTGTGATGCCAAGGCGTCGAAGACGGCCCGTACCCCTTCAATGAGGAACGCCCGCTCCTCGTATCGCCCTTTACGGCGGAGAAGCGAGCGTGTTCTCTTGATGATGGAGTTGCCTGAGCTGGTGATGATGGGGGCTTCTCGATCCATTATCGATCAGCACTCTTCCCGGGATGCAACACGTCAGGCTGCAGGAAGAGACTTCCTCGCGACATCAACCACCGCAGTGAATGCTTCTTCGTCCCGAACAGCCAGATCGGCCAGCATCTTTCGATCAACGGCCACACCAGCGATGGAAAGGCCCTGGATCAACCGGCTATATGACAGACCATTGAGCCGGCTTGCGGCATTGATGCGTTGGATCCAGAGTCGTCGCATATCCCGCTTCCGGGTGCGGCGATCGCGATAGGCGTACTTGAGCGAATGCATGAGCGATTCATGCGCTCGCTTGTAGAGGCGATTGCGGGTGCCGCGATGCCCCTTGACCTGTAACAGAACTTTCCGGTGCCGACGGTGTGCAGCGACACCACGCTTGACTCGAGCCATCCCTGTTCCCTACCCTCGTTCCTGAAATTCTCGAAATCCGCTACGTTCCACATGTCACGTGACGATGCTCGCTCTGCCCAGGAACGAGCCCGGCAACACGGTCGAAGTCGCTTCTGGAGGCCAGGTCGCGGAGGTCTCGTGCTGACCGCCTTACCCGTTTGGAAGCAATCGTCTCACACGCTTGGTCGTGGTTTCGTTCATGACCAGCATTCTGTCAAACTGCCGCTTGACCCGCGGAGCCTTCTTCCGCCGAAGGTGACTCTTCATGCCTTTGGCATGCATGATCTTGCCTGTGGCGGTGATCTTGAAACGCCGCTTTGCGCCCTTATGCGTTTTGAGTTTGACCTTGTTGCCCATTGTCGCTGAGCTCCTCTCTGTCTGGCGAACCCGCACGCTGGCGGAGCGGGGCCATGTACATCGTCATGGTTCGCCCTTCCATTCGCGCAGGCTGCTCGATCGACCCATGCTCGCGGAGCTGGACCGCCAGCTGGTCGAGCAGATCACGGCCAAGCTCTGGATGCGTGATGGAGCGCCCCCGGAAGAGCACTGTCAGTTTCACCTTGTCGCCACCATCAAGAAACCGCGCGGCCTGCCGGCCCTTGGTCTCCAGGTCGTGGTCGCCGATCTTCGGCTCGACGCGAACTTCTTTCAGCTTGGTCACATGCTGATTGCGCCGAGAATCCCGCTCCTTGCGACTCTGCTCGTATCTGAATTTTCCGTAATCCATTAATCGACATACGGGCGGTGAGGCGTTTGGAGCAACCTCAACGAGGTCCATGCCCCGTTCCCTGGCCATCTCAAGCGCTTGACGGGTCGGAATGATCCCGACCTGCGTTCCTTCGTCATCGATCAATCGAACTTCGCGGATACGAATTCGCTCGTTCACACGGGTCTGTACTGGTCTGGAAATAGCTCGCCTCCTGAACTGCGAACGTTTGACGCTGGACACACGAAAAAGCCGGTACTATCAACCGACAACGCGCCAGCGGCGACACAAGACAAAGGTACCATGTGGCGGTATGAGTCTTCAATCGGATGCAATCGATGATTTCCACCGATTGTTGTGCGACATGACTTCGACCTCGAGCCTCCCCAACTTCGCGAGCATGCTACGAGTGTTACGCTCATCCTCCTGAAGCTGGTGAACAAGGGCATCGACGCTGGTGAACGTTGCGTCGGGCCGGAGCCGCTCGAGAATGTCTACCGTGAGCGTCATGCCGTAGAGGTCGCCGGCAAAATCGAGCAGATGCGTTTCGATCAGCCGGTTTCCCGTATTGAGCGCCGGGCGCATCCCGATGTAGGTCATCGCCGGCCGGTGCACCGGTTCGCCGGGAAGGCCGGCGAGCGATACGTAGATCCCGTCCGGCAGCGCGACAAGGTCCGGCGAGGGCTCGACATTGGCGGTGGGGTATCCGATTGTGCGACCTATCTTGGCCCCTTCGATCACTACGCCCGCGATCTGGAACGGGTGACCAAGCAGGTCGTTCGCCGCCTGTGCCTCACCCGCCAGCACATGCTTTCGGATACGGCTACTGCTCACCACCTCCCCGTTATGAGAAATCCGTGGAACCGCATGGAGCCGCAACCCGAGCTCCGCGCCGATCTCGGCCAGGCGCTCGACAGTGCCACTTCGGTTGTGCCCGAGCGCGAATTCTTCCCCGACCCACAGCTCGACCGGGTGTACGGCATCATGCAATTCTCTGAGGAAGGCCTCCGGTGTCATCATCATCACGTCAGAGGTGAAATCAATGGCGAGCGTCGCAGGGACACCATGTGCCTCAAGCAGGTCCAGTTTGCGTGCGGCCGTCACGAGACGTCCGGGATACGACTCTGGGCGGATTACTTTTGCCGGGGATGGTTCGAACGTCACGACGAGGAATGGCATGCCGAGCTCGATCGCTCGTTCCTTCGCACTCTTCAGCAGAAATTGATGGCCGAGATGCATACCATCGAACGTCCCGATCGACACGACGTGGCGCCCTTGTGGAACCTCTTCGAACCTGCGGTACGTTTTCATCCGGGTGTGCTCGACCATTGGGGAAGTATCACCTTTGTCGACCGGAGGACCGTGTCACTGCCCTCACCGACGCCTAACCATGTACCGCCGGAGTCGTAGACGCGCACCGTACCCTCAAGGCCTGAACCGTGTTCCAACACTTGACCCGTCACCCACAACCGCACTTCATCCTCGCCAAGGACAACTGCGGTCCTGTCCTGAACGGGCCAGTCGGGGTGAAACGCCAGCCCAGCCCAGCCCAGAGTTTCCTGGAGTTTACCGAGTTCGTCGATGGAGACGGCATCCTCCAGGGTAAAGGGGCCAGTCCGGGTACGGATCAGATGGGCCAGATAGGCGCCTGTGCCGATCCGCTCGCCGAGGTCGCGCGCCAACGCGCGGATGTATGTTCCCTTTGAGCACGTCACGTCGATCGTAATTGTCGGTGGACGCCAATGCACGAGCGCAAGCGAGTAGATCACAATCTCCCGGGGGGGTACATCGACACTGGACCCGTCTCGGGCCAGGCTGTACAGGCGCTTTCCGTCGATCTTGATCGCTGAATGCATCGGGGGCGTCTGCAATTGCGGACCCCCGAATGCTTCGAGCAACCGGTCAATGTGTGACCTGGCGAGGTGCGTGACATCCGTAACACTGGTCACGGTACCGTCCACGTCCCATGTATCGGTCTCCACCCCGAACGTGACATCGGCACGATAGGACTTGGTGGAATCGCTCAGATACTCGACGGTCCGAGTTGCCAAACCCACGGCAATCGGAAGCACACCGACCGCCGCTGGATCAAGCGTGCCGGCATGACCGACACGACGTTCACCGAGGATGCGCCGCACCCTCGCGACGACATCGTGGCTGGTCCACCCGGCGGGCTTGTCAATGACTACATAACCATGCTTGGTCGCCTGCCGCCGGCCTTTGCGTCCCTGTTGCATCAGCTGGGTGATAACGCGGAATCGTTGAACGCAACGGAACCCGCCAACTCAGCGACGCGCTCCAGGAATGCATTCCTGGCAGACTCGTCGCCTTCGATCGTGCACCCAGCGGCCCGCGGATGCCCGCCGCCGCCGAACTGGGCTGCGATCGCGGAGACATCCACATCAGTTGCCATGCTTCGCATGCTGACACGCCATCCCCGGTCGTTGGCATAGAGGATCGCCGCGACACGGGACCCCTCCGTTCCAACAAGGAAGTTCACCATGCCCTCGGCTTCGACTGGAGCGGCACCGCAGGCGTCGAACTCCTGGGTGGTCAACTCCGTCCAGATTACTGATCCGGTCCATTTCACCTTCTGAAGCCCCCGTTCCCAGAGGCATACGGAAGACTTCGGTTTGAGCCGGAACAACGCATCGACGATCGGGACCGTATTCGCCCCGGCATCAACCAGGTCAGCCGCCGTGCGCATGGTCCGCGATGTAGTTGATTCGGTCCGCAAGCCCAGGGTGTCACCATAGATTCCCGCAAGAAGGCATTGCGCAATCTCGGCCGTCAGCTCTGTACCCCAGGCAGCGAGGATATCGGTGACGACTTCAGAGGCCGAAGCCGCACCGGCTTCCACGATGTTCACCACGCCGAAGCGGTCGTTCGTGACGTGGTGATCGATGTTGACGATCGGCACCGCTCCATTCACCCGATCCGGATCGTCCGTATAGAACGATCCGAGACGTTTTCGGTCTGCACAATCGACCAGGCAAAGGACATCGTAATCGGGGAGCTCATCCTTGCCATAGACAAGGACATCTTCGATCCCGGGAAGAAACGCAAGGTTCGCCGGGAACACCCCATCGCTGATGAGCGGCACCGCATCCACTCCCTGCTGACGCAATGCATGCATGACGGCCAAGGGTGACGAAAGGCCATCCGCATCGACGTTCTGGTGCATTGGCATGAGCACCAGCCTCGCCTTTGCCAGTAACCGCAGGGCTTCAGCCGCGGTGGCGGCGTCGAGCTTCCAGCTTGGCTGGCTCATTCCGTCTCCCTGGGGCCAGGCTGTTCGTTGGAGTCGGACGTCCTGGATGGTGGTGACGCAGCCTGGATTTCCCGTAAGGTCGCGGAGATGCTCTGCGCATATTCCATGGAGCGATCATCACGGAAGTCCAGCTCCGGGATCTGCCGCATTCGAAGTCGCGGCTTGAGGTGGAACCGGATGAACTTGGCGGCGGACCGCAGCGCATCCAGAGTGGCTGAACGCTCATCGTCGGTTCCCAGCACACTGACGTACACCCGGGCCGCACGCAGGTCGGGCGTCACATCCACCGTCGTGATGCTCATGAACCCGATTCGAGGATCTTTGACATCGCGCCGGATGATATCGGTGAGCTCCTCCCGAAGGAGCTCACCGACTTGCCTGGTGCGTCTAGTCACGACAACCCTGCACGTTTCTGTTTGAAGGCCCTGGCCCGCGAGCGAAAACGAACGAATACATCGCGACCGTTCCGCCAGTCGACGAGCCTCGCCGGCAATCGATCAGGTCCGGGCGATCTCTTGACGATGAAGGAATTCCATCTGATCGCCGACCTGGATATCGTTGAACCCTTCGAGGCCCAGACCGCATTCGTATCCCGCCGCCACCTCGCGAACATCGTCCTTGAACCGCTTCAGCGACTTGATGCCACCTTCAAAGACAACCGTACCACTCCGGAGAACGCGTGCCCGCGAGTTGCGGATCACCTTGCCGTCAAGAACATAGAGTCCAGCGACCACGTCATTGTTGGGCAGCTTGAACGTGTTCCGTACTTCGGCATAACCATCGGTCACATCTTCGAAGATGGGTGCGAGCAAGCCGGTCATGGCCGCCTTTACCTCATCGAGAAGGTTATAGATGATGGTGTAGAAACGAACGTCGATGCCAGCGGCATCGGCAGCGCGCTTGGCCGCGACATCCGGTCGAACGTTGAACCCGATGACGATGCTGCGCGTGGTTGCCGCCAGGTTGATGTCGGATTCCGAGATCGCACCAGTCGCCGCCAGCTGGATCGACAGCTGCACTCCCTGCTCCATCGATTCGTTGAGTTTCAGCAGTGCGTTCTGGATCGCACCGAGTGACCCCTGGACGTCGGCCTTGAGAATGACCCGCAGCTCTTCCGTCTTGCCTTCCTGAACCTGGTCATAAAGTTCGGTCAACTTCACCGGACGGTTCGTGCTCAAGGACTCGACTCGCTGTCGCGCGTTCCGCTGTTCCGCGAGTTGGCGAGCCGACTTCTCGTCGTCGAACACCACAAACGAGTCGCCTGCCTGCGGCACTTCCATCAGGCCGAGGATCTCGACCGGTGTACTTGGCCCGGCCCGGCGCACGCGCTTCCCATGGTCATCGAACATCGCCTTGACGCGACCCCATGTCGACCCGGCTACGACCACGTCCCGGAGATTGAGCGTACCGCTCTGAACCAGGAGCGTGGCGACCGGGCCACGGCTGCTATCGACCTGGGCTTCGACGACAACTCCAGTAGCCGGCTTGTTCGCGTTGGCTTTCAACTCGTTGACGTCGGCGACCAAAAGCAGGACTTCGAGCAGGTCGTCGAGACCGCTTCCATCCCGGGCCGACACCTCGACGAACGGCACGTCACCGCCCCATTCCTCGGGCATGACTGCCGCGTCAGAGAGTTGCTGTTTCACCCGGTCGGGATTCGCGGAAGGAAGATCCATCTTATTGACTGCTACGACAAGCGGCACGTTCGCCGACTTGATGTGGGCGATCGCTTCCCGGGTCGTCGGCATCACCCCGTCGTCGGCCGCAACAACAAGCACCGCGATATCGGTCGCCTGGGCACCCCGGGCACGCATGGCGGTGAACGCCTCATGTCCTGGGGTATCCAAGAACGTCAGCTTTCGGCCCTGGGTTTCGACCTGGTACGCGCCGATGTGCTGCGTGATCCCCCCGGCCTCCCCTTCAGCGACATTCGCTGATCGGATCGAATCGAGCAACTTGGTCTTGCCGTGGTCGACGTGCCCCATGATCGTGATCACCGGGGGCCTCGTGCTCGAATCCGGATCGGCATCGTTTTCGAGCCGCCGAGATTCGAAATCCGCAACTCTGGACACAACCGCGCCGTCCTGCGGATTGGTCTCCCAGCCAAGTTCGGTCGCGACCTTTGCCGCGGTATCGTAATCCACCTGCTGGTTCAGGTTCGCCATGATTCCGAGCTTCATGAGCTCGCGAATCACCTCGATGCCTGATGTCTGTATCTTGTCAGCCAGCTCGGCTACGGACAGCACAGAGGGAAGCGTTACCGGTTCCCGGATGACTGGCGCCGTCCGTTTCACCGCTACGGTCCTCGCCGCGCTTCCACCGCGGCGTCCACGGCGTCCTCCGCCTGCTCGGCCACCGCCGCGGCGGGCTCCATCGCGTCCTATCGTGTCGGTCATTGTGCAGGCTCCTCTATGTTCGCCACCCCGGACTGCACATCTGTTGGCGCATGCAGCGAGGCCGCGAATGCTTTCATGGATTGTGTTGTTTCGGGAGCGATGTCGGTGTTCAAGGCTCTCGCAAGGAGCGGAGTGGATACCGCTCGATCCCAGCAAGCGGCCTTGTCACAGAGATAGGCGCCTCGCCCGTTCCTCTTGCCGGTTGGATCGATCGCGACATCACCCTCCGGGCCGCGAACGATTCTCGTCAGCCCGCGCTTTGCACCCGTTTCACGACACGCGACGCACGTCCGGATCGGCACGTGCTTCTGGCGTACCGGCTTCTTGCGCTTCTGTGTGGTTCCTTGAGGCATGCTCATCGCATCACCTCCTTTTCACGTTAGTGACGTGAGCCGCTAATCATGGGTGGCACTGGTGGTTTCGGCCTCGGTCTCGACCGCGTCGTCATCGAGTGGCAACGGTTCCGCCGTTGCCTGGTCGAATCGCGCACGCAGCTCCCGTTCATAGTAGACCTCGATCACGCCAGAGGCGATATCGACATCCACCTGTCTCCGGAGGAGATCATCGGAAAGCGGACCATAGTTGATGCCACTCACGTTGATCATGCCGTCGGCCTGGACGGCACGCGGCTGTCTGCCTTGCCAGCCAAAGTCCGGCATCATGTCGCTCGCGGACTCGCGAGCACTCCGGAAGAACTCGCCGCCCGCTTCGAGCAACGATTCCGGGCCCTTGATGTCGATTCTCCAGCCGGTCAGCTTGTAGGCAAGTCGCGCATTCTGGCCTTCCTTGCCGATCGCCAGCGACATCTGATCGCTTGGAACGATCACCGTCGCGATGCGCTGGTCCCCGGACTCGTCGAGCGACACATTCGTCGGCTTCGCCGGGCTGAGCGCGTTGGCGATGAACGTCGCGGTATCCGATGACCATTCGATGACGTCGATCTTTTCGCCGTACAGCTCATTGACGATATTCTGGATACGCACACCGCGCACACCGACGCAGGATCCGACGGGATCGACCTTTTCCTGACGAGCGGCAACCGCCACCTTGGAGCGCAGGCCAGGCTCGCGGGCGATTTCCATCAGCTCGACGGCCCCGGTCTGGATCTCAGGCACTTCCTGTTCGAACAGGCGCCGGATCAGTCTCGGATCAGACCGCGACACGATGAGCTGTGGGCCGCGCGCATGGCTGTTCACCTCGGTCAGCAAGACCTTGATGCGTTGGTTCGGACGATACCGCTCGTTCGGGACCTGTTCACGAGCCGGCATGACCGCTTCCGCCTTGCCCAGCTCGATGATCACCGCACGGTTATCCGCACGCTGTACCACACCGCTCAGGACCTCGCCTTCCTTATCCTCATACTCCTTGTATACAGATTCCCGCTCATAGTCACGAATACGGGTATGCACAACCTGCTTGACCGTCTGTGCCGCGATGCGACCGAAATTGTCGGGGGTTTTGCGAATCTTGACCACATCACCGAGCTGCGGCGCAACTGCGTGTTCCGCGGCATCTTCAATGCTGATTTCCACATCAGGATCGCGAACCGGATTGGCGACAGTCTTGAGGACCACAACCTGCATCTCGCCGGTTGCCTGGTCGAGCTCGACGACGACTTCTTCGTCGGAACCGGTCGCCTTCTTGTAAACCGATGTCAAAGCTTGCTGAACCGAGAGAAGCACGGCATCCCGAGGGATTCCGCGCTCTGCGGCGATCTGGGCGATCGCGGTGTAGAGATCACTCTTCATTCCGCGCACCTCCTCTCACATAGACACGAAAGAGCACCATGCGGTAGCGATTCTGACTGGTGGAGACCTTTCCCGAAAGGCAGCCTTGAACAGCAAGAAACGTGGGCATTGGCCCACGTTTTGATCCCACCGAGATCATTTACGCTTGTGTAGTATATCATTTCGGGTTCTGTCAATCAATCGTAGGCCCGTGACCGAGGCTCACATGCTATAAATAGGCGGCTTTCGGGTGCGAGGACCTTTGTCGCACTCCACCATGGCGGGTTGGCCGAGTTTCTCCCGTCACCCGTCCGAAGTGTTTCACCAGCCTTCGCGATGGTCAACCGCTATCCCGCCTCGTACATGAAACACGCTCCCACGAAAGCCACCGTTCATACCGTCCAGGATTCCGTGACTAGTGTCAAGACGAGAAAGGCCCCATGACTCATTCGGGTTTGAATCACCGGCTCAGGCAACGCTCGCGACGTGCCGGGGCCATGATCGGCGTATCCATGGCACTCACGATCGCCCTTTGCCTGGCCGGGTTTTCCGTCATCTATGCGTCGCTCGACGATGTTCTAGGGGACTTCGTCTCCAGGGAGCAGGCGGCGGCGAATGTCGAGCCACCACCCGACGACACGCAGGTCGCTGCTCAGGAACCAGTCGCGACACAAGCCCCGGCGGAACAGGTGCAGCCGACGGCAGCTCCCACCGTTGCTCCTGAACCGACAGCACCGCCAACCGAGCCACCGGCTACGCCACCTGACACGGCTTTTACGCCGGACTATCAGACATCCAGCAACAACACGCTGAACCTCCGCTCCGGACCCTCCAGTGAAGGCGGGGACGCAACCGTTGTCGCCGTGATGCCGCCCGCCTCTCCTCTCCAGTACCTCAACGAAGACGCCCCGACGGATAATCCGGCACAGGACGGGAATCGCTGGATGCGGTTCGTAACGGAAGACGGTGATGAAGGCTGGATCCGGGAGATCGATGTCGAACCCTATCAACCCTGACATCTTTCGCACGGCATTGTTCAACGTTGGCGATGACAGTACGGACAGCGCGGGAAGGGCATTTCGATGCAGAGCGTAACGATCATCGGACTGGGCCTGATTGGCGGGTCGATCGGGCTCGGCCTGCGTCGCTGGTCCTCTGCGAACGGTGATGCGCTTCGCATTGTCGGCTTCGATGAAAACATCGACAAGCAGTCCAGGGCCAAGGCAATCGGCGCCGTTGACGCAGTCGAATGGTCGTTGGCCAAATCGCTGTCGAACGCCGACGTCGTGATCGTCGCGACCCCGGTCGGGGCGATGTCCACGATCTTCGAAGACATCGGTCCCCACTTGAAGCAGGGCGCGGTTGTCACCGATACCGGTTCGACCAAGGCGGATGTCCTCGACTGGGCGAGGACCCTGCCGTCCCATGTCGATTTCATCGGCGGCCACCCAATGGCGGGCAGATCGGAGAGTCTGGAAGCCGCTGATGCCGATCTTTTCACGGGCGCAACATGGGTAGTCTGCCCGTCCGTGACGGCAGCCGAGAGTTCCGTTCGCACAGTCCTGGGAATCATCGCCGCGGTCGGGGCCGACGCGTTCTTCGTCGATCCGACAGAGCATGACAGCTATGTAGCGGGAATCAGCCACCTGCCTTTCGTCGTTGCTGCCTCACTCATGGAGACCGTCGCCAACGACCAGGCATGGCGGGACATGAAGACCCTTTCGGCCACCGGCCTCCGCGACACGACGCGGCTGGCACTTGGAAATCCGCAAATGCATCGCGACATTCTGCACAGCAACAGCGCTGCTATCTCCCGCTGGATCGATTCCTTTACGGCGACGCTGCAGAACCTAAAGACGGAGCTGGAGGCGGGCAATGAGGAGGCGGCCGATTCCTTGCTCGCATTTTTCACCAAGGCCCAGGACGACCGGGCAAGCCTGGAAGTCGTGACCAGCCGTGTATCGGAACAAGCGACGCTGAGCGCCGCCGAGATGTCGAAGGAAAACGTCTCCGAGCAGATGGGACGGATGTTCCTGGGAGGGCTGGGACGGCGGCGTGCCCCACGCAACCCCAAGAGCTGACGGTGATCAGGGGACGATCCGCCAGCTTTCGGGGAGCTCGTAGTGGAAGAGTGAGCGCGTCGGTCGTCCTTCCCTCCGGATCCGTCCACGGCCGCGACGCGCGAGATCAGCGTAGCTATTGTGAATCTGGATAATCCGCTTTTCCTTGAGGTTGATGACTACCAGCCCTAAACGCGCAGGGACCATGCTTCGGCTCCTGGTCAACCCGTCAACCACCCGGAAAGGTTGGTGGCGAACGTCGTCCTCGGAAATGATCGCTTCCTCGTAGCCGCTGGTGACTCCTTCGACATTATGCTCGTCGAATATACTGAGGCCACCGAGGACCATGCTCGCCCATTCCGGATCATAACGGCGGGCATCAAGCAGGAGATCCTGTATGCGTTGCGGGCCATGACTGCAGGCTGCGGCGATGACTTTAAGACCATGCCCGGGCCCGACAAAACTCACCGCACCGGTCGCATCGACAACATTGAATCGAAACACGTTGGCTGACATGATCGCTCCGGCAGTGGACCCGTGAACCGATGGCGCGTGTTCAGGAGACAGAGTGCCTGCGCCATCTCCACAGTCTCATCGGCGGCGTACTGTACCATATGTGCATGGTTGACCGGCGCGAAACAGCTCTCCAGGATGACACCGTGAATGACTCCGATCCCACACAGACGCCTGAAGATCCTGCTTCATCGAAAAAGTCCCGCATAGACCGGGAAATAGAGGAGATCCTTTCGCGTAGCGACAACGTGCTTCCGCTTCCTCCGCGGGATTCTCGACGCACGCGGCCGTCCATTCAGCGGCCGGTGGCTGGACCGTCACCTTCTTCGCTTTCAAACACCGCGGCCCAATGGCGCACGCAGATTCTTGCCGCGCCCCTCCTTCTTGGACTGTTCGCCGCGATACTTGCGTTCATCATCTCGGGAAGCTCGCCCTTGCTCGCGAACCTGTTTGCCTTCGCCGCAGTCGTCCTTGTCCTGCTGCCGATAGTGCAGCGCTTCCGAAGTCCAGGATCCGCGCCTGAAGCCAAGATGTGGCGTGGACAGGTCATCGACCCGCGCGCAGGAGAGTCGTCACCTATCTCTCAGATCAGGCGGTGGTGGTCATCGCAGCGAGGCTGATGGCGAGGCTCCGCTTCAGGCAATGAGGCGAGGCTGTCCGTACTGGCCTGATCGAGGAAGACTGCATGCCCCAGGTTGTCTCTGACATTGTCGATGTCTACGTGTTTCGCCGGCTCAACGCTCGTATCCAGTTCCTGCTCCTGCAACGCAGGCCCGACGTGGCGCTCGGTCAAACATGGCAGTCGTTCCACACCAGGCTCGAGCGCAACGAAACCACGATCGACGCAGCCTACCGCGCCGTTGAAGAACTTGCCGGGCTTCACGTGAGCGCCGTGTATTCCGCAGATTACGTCAACCAGTTCTTCGACGATACTCGTGATGTCCTGGTCCTGGCGCCAGTCCTCGCCGTCAACGTGAACCCGCAGGCGCCAGTGCGGCTCGACCCGGATCTGCGTGACTGCGCCTGGCTCGATCGTGACGAGGCGACAGTCCGACTGCCATTCTCGGGGCAGCGTTGGGCAGTTCGACACATCGACGAAATCATGAGCATCGGCCATGTCGAGTCTGAGCTTTATCGCCTGACCGTCTCTGATCCCCCCGCTTCCGGTCGGCACATAACGACATCCGAGAACGAACGGGAAGCACCGGTTCCGGAGAATGCCGCACCGTCTGGAGATGACGGCGGCTGGATCACCACCCCGCCCTTGGAGCACCGGGAGCAAGCTCACGACATCCATGACGAGGCAGAGGGCGTGAAAAGCACCGTTCACGGACCGGAGCATGACGGAGATACTCAGGCAACCAGCCCGACGATTCGTACAGATGTTCGCACTGTGTCCGAATAGCTTTTATACTTGAGGGCTAGCCTTCGAGTCCCCACCGAACGACACGCTGGCCCTACGGTGATCATCGTGTGCAACCCTATTGTGGCTCATAGTCCCGACACCCATCAGGGGGAATCATGCCCAAGTTCGAAATTGTCTCGGAGCTCAGACCGACGGGCGATCAGCCGCTTGCGATAGAGCAGTTGAGCGCGGGCCTCGACGCGGGGGAACGCCTCCAGACGCTGCTCGGCGTAACCGGCTCTGGAAAAACGTTCACGATGGCGAACGTGATCGCACACGTCAATCGGCCGACCCTGATCCTCGCTCACAACAAGACTCTCGCGGCGCAACTCTACAGCGAATTCAAGGAGTTTTTCCCGAAGAACGGCGTGGAGTACTTCGTCTCATACTATGACTACTATCAGCCGGAGGCGTATGTTGCTCGAACGGATACGTTTATCGAGAAGGACGCTGACATCAACGAGGAAATCGACAAGCTGCGCCACGCGGCGACTCGCTCGCTGTTGACCAGGCCGGACACGCTGATCGTGTCCTCGGTGTCCTGCATCTTCGGCCTCGGAACGCCCGAAGAATACGCCAAGACGACCGTCAATCTTCGTCGTGGAAGCCAGTTGAGGCGTGACAAGGTCATCCGGCATCTCATAGACATTCAGTACGACCGCAACGACATGACACTGACGCGCGGCACGTTCCGAGTCCGCGGTGACACGCTCGAGGTCTACCCCGCATACGAAGAGATCGCTGTCCGGGTCGAGTTCTTCGGTGACGAGATCGAGCGAATCGTCGATGTGGATCCACTCACCGGCGAGATTCTCGTCGAGCGCCCGGAAGTCACGATCTATCCGGCAAAGCACTTCGTGACCAATGCCGAGAAGATGAAGGCCGCCATCGCCGACATCGAGCAGGAACTGGAAGACCGGCTCAAGGAGCTCGAAGGCCAGGGTAAGGTGCTTGAAGCGGCTCGCCTGCGTCAGCGCACGATGTACGACCTGGAGATGATGCAGGAAGCGGGTTATTGCGCCGGCATCGAGAATTACTCGATGCATCTTTCACGGCGGCGGCTGGGCGAGCAGCCCTCCACCCTGATCGACTACTTCCCCGATGATTTTCTGCTGATCGTCGATGAGTCACACATCACGCTCCCGCAGGTTCGCGGCATGTTCGGCGGCGACCGGTCTCGCAAGGACGTGCTGGTCGAGCACGGGTTTCGCCTTCCTTCCGCTCGTGAAAATCGCCCCCTGACGTTCCAGGAATTTGAGGGAATGATCCACCAGGCGATCTTCGTCTCGGCGACTCCCGGGCCGTACGAACATGAGCATTCGTCGCAGATCGTCGAGCAAGTGATTCGTCCGACCGGTCTGCTGGACCCAGCTATCTCCGTTCGCCCCACGAAGGGCCAGATCGATGATCTGCTCGCCGAGATCAACACCCGGGTCGCTCGAGGAGAACGGACGCTTGTCACGACCCTCACCAAACGCATGGCGGAAGACCTCTCAGATTACCTCAAGGAAATGGGCGTCCGCACGCACTACCTGCACAGCGAGATCGACACTTTCGAGCGTATCGAGATCCTTCGCGATCTGCGGCTTGGCATTCACGATGTCGTCGTGGGAATCAACCTGCTCAGGGAGGGCCTCGACCTGCCCGAAGTCTCATTGGTTGCAATCCTCGATGCGGACAAGGAAGGATATCTCCGCTCCGAGGGAGCCTTGATCCAGACGGTCGGGCGAGCCGCGCGGCACGTGGATGGCCAGGTCATCATGTACGCCGACACTATGACCCGTTCGATGAAGGCGGCGATCGACGAGACGTATCGTCGACGCAAGATTCAGCTCGAGCACAACGAACGGCATGGAATCGAACCTCGCGGCATCGTCAAAGAGATCCGGGATCTCACCGAGCGCGTCCGTGCCGTGGCTGAAGAGACTGTCGAGTATCAGACGGGTGACGTTGGCACGGGGGTCATCTCCCAGATCCCGAGAGACGAGCTGACCCGGATGATCAAGGATCTGGAATCACAGATGAAGACGGCTGCCAGAGATCTCGAGTTCGAGAAGGCGGCGCTCATTCGTGACCAGATCGTTGAGCTGCGGAGAATCATTGAAGCGGATCCCGTGGTCCACGTGTAGGTACGGCGTACGTCGGCGGGATCGTCGACTGAGGGGACATTTTGGTATGACACAACGAAATCCGGCGATCGCCCGGCGACTTCTGACGAGCATGCTGGCACTTCTGTGTGCCCTCGGAGTCATGAGCCCCTCCCTGGCGCAGGAGTCGACTCCGGATCCCGAACTCTCCGCTCAGCTTCCCCCGGCTGACTTGCCGACGATGAACGAGCAGGGATTCGTCTTCGAGCTGGAGTCGACGTTCACGGGATCATTGGCGGGTGTGCCGACCGAGGCACCTGTCTACGAGATGACCGTGCGGCAACAGGATCGGGCTTCGGTCGAGGCCATCGCGACCAGGCTCGGCATCGAGGGCGAAGTGACTGATCAGGGTGGAAGCACCTTCGCCGTCGAAGGGAATGGCAGTCTCTACGTGACGCCCGGCCTTGCGCAGTACATCTCCGCAGCCGAATTGCCGGAGGGCGAGCTCCCATCCGACGAGGAAGCGATCGCCTACGCACGCGAGTGGCTTCGACAGACGCAACTCCTGCCAACCAACGTCGGCGAGGGCGCGATCGAGACACGAGTGGAGTCCCCGGCGCGGGTGATCGTCACGTTCAAGCCCATCGAACCGGAGGACTTGTTGTCGTCAAGCCCCGGCATTGCGGTCGTGATGGGCCCGAACGGAGCCATTCTCGAAGCGTCGTTTCGCTGGGCAGACCTTCGTGCCGCCGATGTGTACCAACTGCGCGACGCGGAGGCCGCATGGCTGGAAGTGGCTGAGCGACGAGCCTATCTCCAGGCCGCCGTTCCAGCCGATGTCTTTCCGCAAGGATCCGCCGTTACCGGAAGCGCCGACTACTCGGCAGTGAGCGTCTCGTACACCACCTCCGGCGTTCCCGGTGAAGCACAATACCTGCAACCTGTGTTCGTCTTCACCGGTCGGTTGTCTGCGGCTGGGTCGGACCAGGCCTATCCCATCACGGCATACGTGCCGGCGCTCGTCAACAGCGAGGAGCCGGTCGGATAGTGCGTCAACCGCTATCGCTCCCGAATCGAGGCGCGACACCCCAGGCGGCGGTAGGTCGTGATACTTGGTTTTACGGCGGCCATCTTCGAGGGTGGCCGTGCACACCCGGGGAGGGCAGAGAAACAGCTCATGGACCAGATGCCGGTCATTCTTCTGATCAATGGGCCAAACCTGAATCTGCTTGGCAAGCGGGAACCCGGCATGTACGGATCCACCTCACTGATGTCGATCGTTGAGGAACTCACAACCGTGGCTGCTGCCGGTGATTCCGCGTTGGAGCTGGTGGCATTCCAGTCGAATCACGAGGGTGCCATCCTCGACTTCCTGCACGAGCACGGATTTTCCGCCGCTGGGATCATCATCAACGCCGGGGCACTCACGCACTATAGCTACGCGCTCCGCGACGCCCTTGCCGCAGTGAGAGCCCCAGCCATCGAGGTCCATATCACCAATATTCACGCCCGGGAGGAGTTCCGCCACACGTCGGTGATCTCGCCCGTTGTGATCGGACAGATCGCCGGACTGGGCACCGACGGGTATCGCCTGGCCCTGGAATGGCACCGCCGTCGAGTGTCATCCGGTCGCGGTGAGGATCGCGAGGCAGACATCCATGCGGGTCATTGAGGAGCTGGGACTCGATGCGGTCCTCATCACCAGCGGCACGAACCGGCGCTACCTGACGGGGTTCTCCGCCGAGGACCATGCACCGGATGAGTCGTCCGGCGTGGTGCTGGCAACCAAAGAATCCACAACCCTCTTCACGTCACCAACAAACCTTCCATGGGCCAGAGCGGAAGTCCGCGCCACCGTCGACGTTCGTCCAGCCGCAAAGCGGTGGGCCGCGGCCGTTGGCGAGCGCGTGCGGGCCAACAACATCAAACGCCTTGGCTTCGAGGACGCGACCACGACGTTCGCGGACTACGCAGCGCTGCACCAGGAAATACCCGATGTCGTCCTCGTTCCTGTGGGTGACCGAATCGATGCGGCGCGACGAGTGAAGACTCCGGACGAGGTGGTGTCGCTGACAGAAGCCCTGCGGATTACCGATCTAGCATTCGAACGGGTGAATTTGGAAGTTCGATCGGGAATGACCGAGATCGCGGTGGCGGAGGCAATCCGCCACGCCCTCCGGGAGCTGGGCAGCGAAGGTGAGGCTTTCCCCACCATCGTGGCGTCCGGCCCCAACGCCGCGAAACCACACCATGCCCCCGGACCCCGAACGATCGTCGATGGTGAGCCAATCATCATCGATATGGGTGGCTGCGTGAATGGCTACCGCGGTGATCTGACGCGAACCGTCTGGGTAGGACAGCCATCTCAACAAGTTGTTACCATGTATCGGGTGGTTCTTGAAGCACAACGTGCAGCCGTTGCGGCCGTCCGGGAAGGCGTCGAGGCCCGATCTGTCGATTCCGCCGCTAGAACAGTGTTCTCGGAGGCAGGGGTGGACCATGGCGTCCTGCACAGCGTCGGACACGGCGTCGGCCTCCGGATCCATGAAGCTCCGTCGCTCAGCCAGGCTTCCACTGACACACTGGAATCCGGCAATGTCATCACGATCGAGCCGGGATTGTATCTCCCTGAATGGGGCGGGGTCCGCATCGAGGATGTAGTTATCGTCGAACCCAACGGGTCACGTAACCTCACCGGTGCGTCAAAGCGAAGCCCATGACCGCATTTCCGTGTTGAGGAAGACCGTCCGTGGAACAGACGCTCGACACCTGAGACGACATCATCGGCAAGTCAGTGTGAGAGGAAAGAAGGAGCGGTTTGCATGATCGATACTGGAGAGATTCGAAAGGGAAGTACGATCGAGCTGGACGGCCGGCTCGTCAAAGTGATCGATTTTTCCCACAACAAGCAGGGTCGCGGTTCGGCGCAACTTCGGATGACGCTCCGAGATCTCCGGACCGGCTCCAATACGCAACACACGGTGATGGCCGGAACCAAGTTCGCTCTTGTGCGACTGGAACGGCAGCATGTCCAGTTCTTGTATGCCGATGGCTCCCATTTCCACTTCATGGATACGGACAGCTTTGAACAGATCATCCTTGATGAAGTCACCGTCGGGGACGCGGCCAGATTCTTCAAGGAGCAGGACGTGATCGATCTGCTTACCTACAATGGAGAGCCGATTGACATCGAGCTTCCGACATCGGTCACACTGACCATCACCCAGACGGATCCCGGGTACAAGGGAGACACCGCGACCGGCGGCAACAAGCCAGCGACATTGGAGACAGGACTCGTCGTGAACGTTCCGTTGTTCCTGAGCGAGGGCGACCGGGTCAAGATAGACACTCGAACCGGCGAGTACATCGAGCGCGTCGGCTAGGGTTCCTGCCTTGCCGTGGTATCAGGCAAATCCGTTTTCGACACAGGCTGGTGTGTCGCAGATGCCTGCCGGAGAGCTGGCGGGAGCCACACGTTCGCCGGGCCGGTGATGGACGCCGCTTTTGACAGGGAAGGACCGATCGGGGTGTCCGAGCACGAGATGCACAGCAACGCTACATCCGACGAAATCATCGGCGCCGTTCGCGAGCTGATCTCCCTGATGGGGAAGGGAGGAATCACGGAGCTCGATCTCTCGACCGGAGACGTCAGCATCCGGTTGCGCGGCGCAAGTAGTACAGCTCCCGCCGTATCGTCGCGGCAGTCTGTCGCTGATGGCGAGAGCGGGGAGACTGGCACGGATGCTGATGAGCCAACCGGTCATGTGGTCACGGCACCGATGATCGGCACCTTCTACGCTGCCCCTGGCCCGGGCGAAGCGCCATTCGTGCAGATCGGTGATGAAGTCGAGGTTGGCCAGGTGATCGGAATCGTGGAAGCGATGAAGATCATGAACGAAATCATCGCCGATCGACCCGGGATCGTCATCGATATCCTCGTTCAGAATGCCCAGCCCGTGGAATACGGATCTCCCCTGCTACGCCTCGGGGAACAGACGGACTTTGTCGGGTGATCAGCCGGATCCTCATGGTTTCGTTGCTGACCTCATACCTGCGTGAGGTCATCGAGGCGGACGATCTGCTCCAGGATGTGTGGATTGAGGGCGAGGTCTCAAGTTTTACGGTTGCCGCGTCCGGTCATGCGTACTTCACTCTCAAGGACAGCCAGTCGGTGATCGACGGCGTCATGTGGAAGACGACACGCGCCCATCAGAGGTATGTTCCGAAGGTGGGGGACCAGATCGTCGCCCATGGCTCCGTCACGATCTATGACCGGTCGAGCAAGTATCAGCTCAAGGCCGATGTGGTGCAGCCGGCTGGCGTCGGCATCCTGCAGCTCCAGCTTGAGCAGCTGAGGTTGCGGCTCGAAGCGGAAGGACTGTTCGACCTCTCCCGAAAACGTCCTATCCCGCTCTTTCCTCGTCGCATAGGGGTAGTTACATCGCCCACAGGTGCCGTCTGGCACGACATCCAAAATGTCATCGCCCGCCGCTATCCGCTGGCGGAGCTGATTCTCTCTCCAGCGACCGTCCAAGGTGCCGCGGCGCCGGCATCCCTGATCGCGGCACTGCGAGCGATCAACGAGGTCGGTGATGTCGACATCGTCGTCATTGCCCGTGGAGGAGGCTCGGTCGAGGACCTTTGGTCGTTCAACGATGAGCAGCTCGTTCGTGCCGTCTTCTCGTCGAAACTGCCTGTCGTATCAGCGGTGGGGCATGAGACCGATACAACGCTCGTGGACTTCGTCGCTGACCTTCGAGCACCGACGCCTTCCGCCGCCGCGGAGATGATCGTTCCGGATATCGAGGAACTTCGGGCGTTCGCCGTTGAGCTCCAGCGCCGTGCGGGCCGGGCAATGGCCGACGAGCTGGCGGACCTCCGCCACACGACCGTGCTCCTGCAGCAACGGCTCGCACGTGTTTCTCCAGCGCGGCAGATCGTGCGGCAGCGTCTGGAACTGACCGAGGCCCGAGCGAGACTCATGTCGGGCATGAGCCGCTTGGTCGAGCAGAAACGGCATGATCTCGAGCTCCAGCGTACGGTTCTGCGGGCGCTCGATCCCGCCGCGCTCTTTCGCCGTGGGTTCGCGTTCGTGGCGATCGACGACAGTCCGGCGCCGGTAAGGAGCATTGCACTGCTTGGGCAGGGCCAGCACATCCGGGCCACATTCAGCGACGGATCAGCACTCGCGCAAGTCCTTTCGACCACGGCCGCTGATAGCACCGCGGCGACCGATCGAGGAGATCATGGATAACGACACACTTTCGGCCAGGAACGGATCGTCGGATACAGACAACGACTCGTTTGAAGCATCGCTTGAGAGGCTTCTTGAGATCGTCACCCAGCTTGAAGCAGGGGACCTGACGCTCGACGACAGCATCGCCAGGTTCCAGGAAGGCTCCGCGCTCGCCCAACGTTGCCTTCGGGTCATCGATGCCGCCGAGCTGAAGGTGAGCGAGCTCTCACCGGTGAGCACGTCTCCTGACCATGGGTGACGAGTCCGCCAATACGGATCGTTCGCTGTCCCCTGGCAAGCTTCCAGGACCGTTGCTCGACCGCCTGATCGCCACATACCGGACGCGTTCGGATCCGTCCGTGCTGGTTCAGCCGGGGTATGGACGAGACGCCGCCGCGGTGCAACTCGAAACTGGCAGTCAAGTCATCGTCAAGAGCGATCCCATCACGTTCGCGACCGATGCCGCGGCGCACTACCTCATTGCGGTGAATGCCAATGACATCGCCTGCCTGGGGGGCGTACCCCGGTGGCTCTCGGTCGTCGCGCTGCTCCCGGAGAGATCGACGACGGAGCCGCTGGTAGAGCAACTCTTCGCCGACTTGAGACAAGCCTGTGACGCTTCAGGGATCTCCATCATTGGTGGGCATACGGAGATAACCGTTGGCGTGGACCGCCCTCTTTTGATCGGCACCATGCTCGGCGTTCCCGGCCCTCAAGGGATTCTCGAACCGGGCGGTGGTCAGGAAGGGGACGATGTGCTGGTCTCCAAGTGGATTGGCATCGAGGGCACAGCCCTGCTTGCTCGTGAACGGAAGGACCTTTTCGGAACCGCCGTCGGAGAAGCGGTACTGGTTCGTGCCGCCAAGCTGCTCCGCCATCCCGGCATCTCGGTCGCGGAAGATGCTCGAGCCGCGCTTGCCGTTCCTGGCGTCACCGGGCTTCACGACCCGACCGAGGGCGGGATCGCGACGGCAATCCACGAACTCGCTCGCGCATCAGAATGTGGCGCAGAAGTGATCGCTGAAGCGATTCCGATCCTGCCTGAAACCCGTACACTTTGCGACCATCTCGGCTTGGATCCGCTCGGCCTTCTGAGCTCCGGGGCACTGCTCATGTCCGTCTCACCGAATCGTCGCGTGGCGGTCGAGGCGGAGTGTCGTCGGGCCGGAATCCCTGTGGCCCATATCGGCAGGCTTGTTTCGGCGGATGAAGGGTTTACCATGATCCACGACGGGGAGCGTCTAGAGCTCCCCCGATTTGACACCGACGAAGTCGCTCGGGTCCTTCAGGCTTCCATCGACTGACGTCCCGGTGATATACAGGAGAAGACATGACCACACCACCAGACGCCCCCATTCTCATGTTCGCTCGTGAACGGTACTGCCCGGACGTCGCACGCACCCGGCAGCGTCTCACCGAACTTGGCATCGCGTGGACCGAACGCGATGTCGAGGCTGACGAAGCGGCCGCCGCGGAGATGCAACGGCTCAGTGGTCGGAGCAGCGTCCCCACCGTGGTGGTCGGTGATCGGGTTCTCGTCGAGCCTTCCAACAGCGAATTGGATGAATCTTTGGTCGCCGCCGGCTTCAGCGTGCCTGCGCAGAGCGAACGTCAATCGTGAACGGCATTGTCGCCGCATCGGCGAATGGTGTGGTCGGAATCGAGGCGGCAATCGAGGTGCTCCGTTCCAACGGGTCGGCGCTCGATTCCGTGATCGCTGGCGCACGGGTGGTCGAGGCCAATCCCGACGATCACTCGGTTGGGTTCTCCGGGCTGCCGAACCTGCTCGGTGAAGTCGAGCTCGATGCGAGCGTCATGGACGGCAAGGGGCTTCGAGCCGGAAGTGTCGGGGCAGTGATCGGGTATCAGGATGTCACCGATCTTGCGCGACGCGTCATGGATGATCTTCCCCATGTGCTTTTGGGAGGAAATGGCGCCGCCCGCTTCGCCGAAGAGATCGGTTTGCCTCGCAAGGAGCTGCTTACTCCCGAGGCGGAGGAAATCTGGCGTTCCAGGCTGGAGCCGGAAAGCGGCGTGGCGGGCTCGCAGTACTACGACCGCATGCGGAACCTTGTCAAACAGACCGCGTCCGATGCCGAGCTGGCCAGCACGGGAGAGCCCCCGCACGGCACCGTCAACTTCATCGCGCGAGACCGGAACGGTGATATCGCCTGCGCGGTCAGCACCTCCGGTTGGGCATGGAAGTATCCCGGCCGCATGGGAGACTCTCCGATCATCGGTGCCGGCAACTATGCTGACAACCGATGGGGAGCAGCGGCGTGTACGGGCCGTGGAGAGATGGCACAGCGTGCCTGTACCGCCCACAGCGTCGTTATGTTCCTTCGATTCGGCATGTCACTCGAGGACGCGGTGACGACGGCGATGGAGGATCTGGCCGCACTCGATGATCCCTACGCCAGCGACATGAACATCGTCGCGATGGACCGCAACGGTACTCCCAGCGCGGCCTCGACTCGAGCAGGGAAGACGTTCGTTGTCATGTCGGAAGACATGTCTGTTCCAGACGAACGCCCGCGTCTGCATGTGCCACTCGCTGTCTCATCCTGAGGTTTTCCTGGAGCGTGTCGCGCAAAAGCCCGCGTTGCCTGGTGCAACGCGGGCTTTTGCTGTGTATCACTGTAGATCGAGGGTGTCGAAGACGCGTCGTGGGCGAATACCCTCGCCACCAGCCGTCGAAGGCGAATCGTTTTTCAACCAGAGTGGTCCCGTGTGTCCGACCGAACCGGGCTGGAATCCGTACCTCTTCATGCAGGCCAGGATCAGACGTCCTTGGTCAGCGTCTCCAGAAACTCGGTGTTCTTCTGGGTCTTCGACAACCGGCTCAGGAGCAACTCCGTACCTTCGCTGCCACCCAGCATCGAAACCATCCGGCGCATCATCCACACCTGGCGCAGCGTGTAGTCGTCGAGCAGTAGCTCTTCCCGGCGGGTGGACGATCGCTGGATGTCGATTGCCGGGTAGATCCGGCGCTCGGCCAACTTGCGATCGAGGTGCAACTCCATGTTGCCCGTTCCCTTGAACTCTTCGTAGATCACATCGTCCTGCCGGCTGCCGGTGTCGACAAGGCAGGTCGCGATGATCGTCAGGCTCCCGCCGCCTTCGATGTTGCGGGCGGCGCCGAAGAATCGCTTGGGTGGGTACAGTGCGACAGGATCGATACCACCCGAGAGTGTTCGACCACTCGGCGGCACCGCGAGGTTGTAGGCGCGCGCCAGCCGCGTGATTGAGTCGAGCAGGATCGTCACGTCCCGCCCGGACTCCACGAGTCGCTTGGCCCGCTCGAGAGCCATCTCGGCGACCTTCGTGTGATCCTCGACCGGCTCATCGAACGTCGACGAGATGACTTCGCCATCGACGGTCCGTCGCATATCGGTCACCTCTTCCGGTCGCTCGCCAATAAGGCAGACCATGAGGTGCATATCCGGGTTGTTCGCCGTGATGCCGTTCGCGATGGCCTTGAGCAACAACGTCTTGCCGGCTTTAGGTGGGGAGACGATCAGTCCGCGCTGCCCGCGTCCGATCGGCGCAACGAGATCGAGCAGTCGCGTCGAGAGGATATTCGGCTGCGTCTCGAGGTCGATCCGCTCCAACGGGAAGATCGGCGTCAGAGTGTCGAAGGTCGGTCGTCGCCGGGCAACCTCCGGATCGATTCCATTGACAACCTCGACACGGAGCAGGCTGAAGAACTTCTCGTTGTCCTTTGGGGGACGCACCTGTCCACTTACGCGGTCTCCAGTCCGCAAGCCGAAACGGCGGATCTGGGACTGCGATACATAGATGTCATCTGGCCCGGGGAGGAATCTTTGGCCACGGAGGAATCCGAAACCATCCTCGATGATCTCGAGCACGCCGTCGCCAAAGATATGGCCATCGTGCTCGGTCTGCGCCTGCAGCAGCCTGGTGATCAGGTCTGGCCGGCGCATCCGAAGATACCCGGAGACGCCAAGCTCCTTCGCCAGGTCGTTGAGGGCTTCGTCCGTCCGGCCGTCGAGCTCCGCAACCGTCAAGCGATTGGGCTGAGGTTCCCGGTTGGACTGGCCGTCACGATGCCCGGATCCGTTTTGCCGGTCGTCGTGACCGTTGTGCGAGACAGCGCCGTTCTGCTCGGCTCGCTGCTCGACATCCTGGCCGTTGCGTGGGGACCGACCGTTCTGGCCGGGACGCTCTCCCCGATCGTTGCGCCGATTCCGACGATCCCTGCCATTCTCGGACCGGACCGGACGCTGCCGCCGCTGCTGTGCCTGCGGGGTGCCGGAATCGACGGCACCATCGGCTGTCGTGACGACTGGAGACGCCTGGATCTCAGCCGCGGCGGAAAGGTGGCCATTTGATGCCGCCTGTTCGGCGACCGCGGCGACTTCGCGCGGCACGGGATCAAGCGAGACACCATCGAGCTCAGCGCCGCTGGATCCGTCGCTGCTACCATCGACAGCCGTGGACAAGTCGACATCCTTGACCTTCTTCCGAGGGCGTGGTGTCCGGGTCTTGCGCGCGGGTTTCTGGTCAACTGTATCAGCGACCAACTGGTCGGTTTTCGTTTCTTCTTCGACAGTCAATCGAATGCCTCCGGGAGGGTGTACGGCGAGAATGTGTTGCCATCAAGGGTTGCAAGGTAGATCTGGGTGGGGAGATTTCGGCTCAAGGTCCATGGCCGATCTGGCACGGCGGTCAGGCCCACTGAGCGGGTTTTCGAAGGGAGCGATGTGTCCAGCTCGCCACCGTACCGATCGAATGCATTGCACATTTCGGACTCGAAAGATCGATCCGAACAGGACCACACATCGTCAAGGGCAGCGGAAAGACTCTGCGGAGAAGAGGTCCCGACAACCACCACCGGAAAGCGAGCGTACTTGAACGTTGAGGTGGGATAGGGGAAGGGGCACTACGGCTCATCGGACCGTACGTAAAGCTAGATTAGCATCGCCGGGCGTATGCGTCAAGAATAGCCGGAATGGATCGGAGAGGCAATGGTACTTTCGCAGCCGCCTCGCTCAATCGAACGGCATATGCCGGAGCGCCTGGAGCTTCTCCAGTCGATGTGTCGAGTGAATGTAACGGACGGTTCCCGTGACCGCTCGCATGACGAGCGAATGCGTCGTGGCGCCATCCGAACCGTAGTGCACACCGTCCAGCAGCTCTCCATCCGTGATTCCCGTGGCGGCAAAGAAGACATCGTCGCCGCCGACCAGATCATCGATTCCGTAGATGCGGGTAAGATCGATGTCGTTTTTCTCCGAGATCGCACGCTCGTCGTCGTTCCGCGGATAGAGCCGGCACTGCATGTCTCCACCCACGCACTTCAGCGCACAGGCACCGATCACCGCTTCGGGTGAACCGCCGGTGCCCATCAGCACATCGATTCCCGTGCCATGCATGGCAGCCATCAGGGCTCCCGCCACATCTCCGTCAACGATCAGCTTGAGCCGTGCTCCAGCGTCCCGGACGTCCCGGATCAACTGTTCGTGCCGTGGCCGATCCAGAATCACGACCGTCAGGTCATTGACCCTGCGCTTCTTGGCTTCCGCCACTCGCTGAAGGTTTTCCGCCACGCTGCTGTTGAGATCGATCACCCCCTTGGCGTCAGGTCCGACGGCGATCTTGTCCATGTAGGAGATGTGTTCCCACTTGTAGAGGGCGCCGCGTTCGGCGATCGCCAGAACGCAAATCGAGTTTGGCATGCCGTTCGCAACAAGGCGGGTGCCGTCGACTGGATCGACGGCGATGTCCACCTTCGGGAAGTCCGCCCGACCAACACGCTCCCCGTAATAGAGCATCGGCGCCTGGTCCTTCTCCCCCTCGCCAATGACGACCTCGCCTTCCATCTCGATCGTGCCGAGCACCTGGCGCATCGCGTCGACCGCGGCCTGGTCCGCCGCTTCCTTCTGGCCCCGTCCCATCCATCGACCAGACATCAGCGCTGCCGCCTCCGTCACGCGCACCAACTCCAGCGAAAGGTTGCGGCTGAAATCCTGATGATCCGACATGGAATGTCCTCTCCGGAAACTACGAGAATCAGTCACCGTGGACGGCTGACAGCGCCAGCCAGTTCTCAGCGGATACGGGAAGGTCATAGGTCGATCCAACGACAACCCGGGTCGAGGGCAAGGAATGGATGAATGACTGGCCGTATCGACGGGTCACGATCCGCCGATCCAGCACGACGCACACCCCCCGGTCGCTCGAGCTCCGAATCAACCGACCGAACCCCTGCTTGAACTTGAGGACGGCTTGCGGCACGGATAGCTCATTGAAAGGATCGGGACTCATTTCGCTTCTAGCCTCGAACACTGGATCGCTCGGCACCGGGAACGGCAACTTGACGATTACGACAAGACTGAGCGCGGAGCCAACAACATCGACGCCCTCCCAGAACGATGATGTTCCCAGCAGCACGGTACCGGTGTTTGCGCGCAATCGCTCGACCAGCTGGCGGAAGCTCCCGTCGATGTGCTGACCGAGCACCGAGATGTTATGACGCTCCAATGGCCCCTTGATCGCCTTGTGCGTGGCCTGCAATGCTCCGTGCGACGTGAAGAGCACGAGCGCCCGGCCGCCAGTCGCCGTGAGCAGATCGATCAATGTCGAATTCACGGCCGACTGGTAATTCTGGCTGTTTGGCTCCGGCATGTCATCCGCCAGGTACACCAGCGTCGACCGTTCATGATCGAACGGTGACCCCAATGGCAGGCAGATCGCACTTTCCAGGCCGAGGCGGTCGACAATGTAGTCAAACGAGCCATCGATGGTCAATGTCGCCGAGGTCAGGACGGTTGTCCGCACCTGATCGAATACTTCAGCGCGCAGCAACCCGCTGACATCAAGTGGTGCTCCGCCCAGGGAAACGATCGCTTGCTGGGGAGAACGTTCCACCCAGAACACCCTGGTCCCGTCGTCCTGTTCAAACGCACTGAGCAATTGCAGTCGGACGGTCGTGACTTCCTCGAGCGAATTTTGCATCTCGAGCGTGAGTTCGTCGCGGTAGGCCGACTCAGGGTGATCGTCATCATCCGGCAGGTTGAGCGAGTCCAGGGTCTTCAAGAACCATCGGCCATCTTCCAGCACCCGCAGCAGCTCGGCGTCCAGCTGACTCCAGACCAGTGAGACTTCTCCCCAGAATCCACGCTGACGAATGGCCTCGGTGAGCCGTAGCTGGTCAGACCACGATTGCCGATTGCCACGGGGCGGTGGCAACAAACTCCCAAGTCGGGTCATCAGCTCGCCGGCCAGTGCGGAGATGGCAGCCGATCTCTGCACCGATGCGCCGGCCCGCTCCTGGGCATCGTTCGCGGCCTTGATCGCGTTGGTATCTCGTGACCGGCCCAGGAATGTCGCGGTGGTGGCGAAGGCACCGCCCTGGATCACGCCCTCAGGGTGGATAAGTGCCCGAACGGGGTCCTCGATGGCATTCCGGTTGACCGACCAGCTGAACTGTGAGGTCGCTTCCTCTTCAAGATGATGCGCTTCATCGATCACCAGGCGGTCGAACGGTGGTAGCACGTATCCCTGCGAAGAGTTCGACAGCATCAGTGAATGATTGGCGATGACGATATGCGCGTTTGCCGCCATGTGTCGCGCGCGATAGAGGAAACACTGGTTGACCCGCGCGAATGCGCAGCGCTTGGCTGAGCATCGCCCCCGTTCGGAAGCGAACCTGCGCCAGTGGACATCTTCTTCACGGGTGATCCGGAGCTCGGCCTTGTCGCCAGTCTGCGTCGAACCGACCCAGAGCAGGATCTTCGCGCGCAGAGATGCATCCGCAGGAGATTCTATCGGATCGTCCATGTGCTCGAACCAGCGGCTCAGACACAGGTAGTTCGCGCGACCCTTCATCACCGAGACGCGAAGGTCCTCGGTGATGCCCGCCTCGTGGAGTGCGGTGCGAACATCCGGCAAGTCCTTCTGATAGAGCTGATCTTGCAGCGCCAGGGTGTCGGTCGTGATCACCACTCGCTCGCCCCGCTCGATCGCGAACATGGCCGAGGGAAGCAGGTATGCGAGGCTCTTGCCCGTTCCGGTTCCCGCTTCGACGAGCAACTCCCCTTCGCTGTTGAGCACCCTGGCGACCGCCTCGGCCATGGTGATCTGGAGCGGCCGCGACTCGTATCGCTGGAGGACCTGCGGCAATGGCCCGGCGTCGGAGAGGAGGAAGGCGATGGCATCAGGATCGACATCATCCGCCGAGCCGGTCTTTGATAGCACTTCCGGACGCTCACGCGGCTCCATGAAGCGAAGCTCTGGTGTCAGCTCCCGTCCCTGCTCGCTGATGCCGAAGATCGGGCCGCTCAATTGTCGATCGGCCGCCATTCGGAAAATGTGGGCTTCGGGCCAACCAGCCTGCTGCGCGAGCCTCGCGGCCTGGTTCAGGGTCCGCTCATCGTAGGCATCAACCCGATCCAGCAACCTCGTGAAAACGTCAGCGGCCCGTTGAGCATCAGGAAGGCCCCGGTGCACGACATCGACCTCGACGCCAAGAGAGATCGCAACCTGGCTGAGGGTGTAGTTCGGGATGTTGGGTAACACGAGTGTCGCGAGCGTGTAGGTATCGAACTGTCGATTCGTGACCTCGATTCCCGCACCACGAAGCATCGAGACATCGAAATCGATATTGTGGCCCACGATCGGGAGGTGACCGATCAGACGCCGGATCTCCGGGATCACGGCATCGATCGTGGGGCTTCTGCCCAGGTCCTCCTCGTCGATACCGGTCAGCGTCTGGATATCGCGCGGAACCGGGCGCTTCGGATTAACCAGTTGGGAGTACCGCTCGATCACTCCTTCCCGGCCGAACACCACGATGCCGACCTCGATGATGACGTCCCGCTCCGGGTTGATGCCTGTCGTTTCGACATCCACGGCGGCATAGCGTTCGGCGCTGGGAGAATGTCGGGGAAGAGATGCTGTCACGAAGGTCGAGCTTTCCAGGCTGGCTGAGCCAGCGTTGAGGGAGAACGGTCAGCCGAGAGAATCGGCCGCGATCGCCTCGGTCGCCAGGATGGTGTCGAGCACGAGCTGGGCGAAGCCGGTCGCCAGCGGCCGCAGCCGGATGTATTCATCGACGCGATGCACGTTGCCGCCGCTCGTCAAACCGATACACATGGACGGGATGCCCCGGCTGATCGGAATGTTGGCGTCGGTGCTCGACGCATCGCAGCTGGCTTCGATGCCCAGGGCCCGAAGCACGCCGATCCCGATGGGGACGAGCCCGCGATCCTGGGGAAGCTCGCCAGCCGGCCGGTCGCCGACCACGTCGATAATGACCGAGATCTGGTCACCATCGATCTGGGCGATCTCATGCTCCACCCGACGGACCAACTGTCCAAGATGATCCGCGCTGGTCGACCGCATGTCGATAACGATCGATGCGTCGGGTGCAATCGTATTGACACTTATGCCACCACTGACCAGTCCGACGTTCAGCGTCGTCTTCGGATCGCGAGATAGCTCGATCCCATCCAGCCGAGACACGAGTCTCGCCAGCGCGTGGATCGCGCTCGGCCGGCCCGCGTCTCCCCAGCTATGTCCACCGGGACCCGTCACGGTCACGCGGAGCCTCCGGCTTCCGACGGCGCGGTTCGTGATCCGACCCAGACTGTGGCCCTCGACGGCGATCGCACCGCCGACATGGGGCAAGGCATCCATGACAGCCCGCATGCCCCGCAGGTCGCCGAGACCTTCCTCTCCTACATTGCCAGTCACGAACACATCAACCGCAAGCACGTGATCGAGCTGTTCCAGTGCCTTGCCGACCAATGCGACCGCGGCGACGCTGAGGCTGTTGTCGCCAATCCCCGGTGCGGCCATCACGTCCCGATCCCGGGACACCACGACAGGGGTGTCGCGCGGGAACACCGTGTCGATGTGGGCAGCCAGGAGCAGGGCCTTCGACGAATCCTTGCCCCGTAACCTGCCGACGACATCCGACAGGTGATCAATCTCTACATCCACATGTCCCAGCGCCGTTAGCTTGCCGGCGACGAACTCCGCTCGCTCGGCTTCATCGTTGGTAGGAGCGGGTACAGCGGCGATCTCCGCCGCCAGCCCGGCGATCGGTTCGACGAACTGCGTCGAGAGCGCGCTGACACGGGCGACGAGTTCTGAACTCGGCAACGACAATCTGAACTCCTGACAACGTGGTGTCTACCCTGGACGGACCAGGGGAGGGCCGCCTTGTGTATTCCAGGTGGAGCACTCGGGGGCATTGACTTCACTGTCAGGGAAGTATACCGGAGCAGCGGTTCCTTTCCGGTCGATCGCTGATCGATATCAATCGGTCAGGTTGGGCATTGTTCGCCGACACCTGCGCGATCGAACCACGGAAAGCGCACCGAGCCGTCCGAAAAAGTGGGATACTTTGCACAGGAACATCCGCGCGTAACCGGCACCTTCTTTCCATCCACCGGCGTATCTGCCGGCCGGTGGGAGATCCTTGCCGGACTCGAGGCGGGCACATTCGCTTGAAGGAGTTTCAGATGGCGTACCACCGGTACGACGCAGTCATCGTTGGAGCCGGCGGCGCAGGGTTGATGGCCGCCATCCAGCTTGCCGGGAAGGCCAACATCGCCGTCGTCAGCAAACTCTATCCCCCGCGGTCCCACACCGGAGCGGCCCAGGGAGGCATCAGCGCCGCACTGGGCAACACCGAGGAAGACCACTGGGAATGGCACATGTTCGACACCGTCAAGGGCGGTGATTACCTCGTAGACCAGGACGCTGCCGAGGTCCTCTCGCGGGAAGCCATCGAAGCGGTGTACGAGCTGGAGCACATGGGCCTGCCGTTCAACCGCACACCGGACGGCCGGATCGACCAGCGCCGTTTTGGCGGGCACACCCGTGATTACGGTGCCAGCCCCGTGCGGCGTGCCTGTTATGCGGCTGACCGCACCGGTCACATGATCATCCAGACGCTCTATCAACAGGGAATCAAGCACGCAGTCAACTTCTTCGACGAACACCATCTCGTCGATATCATCTTCACCGATGATGGGCAATGCTGCGGCGTCGTCACGTACGAGATCAAGACGGGCGAGATTCACGTGATCCATGCCAAGACCGTCCTGATCGCCTCCGGGGGGTTCGGCCGCGTCTTCAAGATCACATCGAATGCCGCCGCCGGGACGGGTGACGGAGTCGCGCTTGCGTACCGGCATGGTGTCCCGCTGATGGATATGGAGTTCTATCAGTTTCACCCGACCGGCTTGTACAAACTGGGGATCCTGGTCTCCGAGGCGGCACGCGGAGAAGGCGGCATCGTCGTCAATGGCGAGGGCGAAGCATTCGCGGCTCGATACGCACCGACGCTCAAGGATCTCGCACCGCGCGACATGATGTCCCGGTTCATCTACCAGGAGGTCAAGGAAGGGCGGGGGATCGATGGCAAGGATTATGTCCTGCTCGATGTCTCCCATCTCCCTCCCGAGGTGATCGACCAGAAGCTTCCTGACGTGACGGACTTCGCTCGCGTCTACCTTGGTGTCGAGCCCAAGAACGAGGGCATTCCCATCCAGCCGACAGCACACTATGCGATGGGTGGATTGCCGACCAACATCGATGCCCAGGTGATCAGCGATGCGCGCGGTACACCGGTGCCAGGCTTCTACTCGGCGGGCGAAGCCGCCTGCGTCTCGGTGCATGGCGCAAATCGTTTGGGGACGAACTCCCTGGTCGACCTCGTCGTGTTCGGACGGCGGGCGGGAAGGCACATGCTGGCCCAGATCGACGAGCTTGAACTCCTGCCACTGCCGAAGAATCCGGAAGCACGGGCGGTCGAGGAGATCGGCTCCCTCCTTGCGCGCGACAAGGGCGAGCGGGTGGCGGACATCCGCAAGCGCATGCAGGAAGTGATGATGGACAAGGCATCTGTCGTCCGATCGGAGCCAGTGCTGCTCGAGGCGCAACAAGACATCAAGGATCTGCAGGCGGCGTTCCGCTGTGTCGCCTTGCAGGACAAGGGCAAGCGCTACAATACCGAGCTCACCGAAGCCCTCGAACTCGGCTGCATGCTCGATTGTGCCGAGACAATCGTCTATGGCTCGCTTGAACGACGTGAAAGCCGGGGTGCGCATTACCGGGAGGATTACGAAGCACGGGACGACCAGGAGTGGCTCGCCCACAGCATGGTCAGCCGTACGTCTTCTGGCCTGCGGCTCGAGAAGAAGCCGATCACGATTACGAAGTTTCAGCCCAAGGAGCGCAAGTACTAGATCTTCCGCTCGCGGTTTCGAAAGCAAGGGAAAGGCAGACCATTGGAGGTCACGCTTCGTATCAAGCGATTCAATCCGGAAATAGACGCAAAGCCGGAATTCAGGGAGTATCCGGTCAATATCGAACCGACCGACCGCGTTTTAGACGCCCTCAACTACATCAAGTGGTACCACGACGGCACGCTGACCTACCGCCGTTCGTGCGGACACGGTATCTGCGGTTCTGACGCAATGCGGATCAACGGCCGCAACCGGCTCGCCTGCAAGATCCTGATGAAGGACCTTGGCAAGAAGGTCACGATCGAGCCCCTGATTGGATTCAAGGTCGAGAAAGACCTGCTGGTCGACATGGAGGGTTTCTTCGACGCCTACAAGTCGGTCCAGCCGTACCTGATCGCTGATGACGCTCCGATCTCCGGCGAACGGCGGCAGTCACCCGAAGATCGTGCCCGATTCGATGACACCACCAAGTGTATCCTCTGCGCGGCATGCACCACGGCCTGTCCTGTCTCATGGGTCAACGATGATTTCGTGGGGCCGGCGGCGATCGTCAATGCCCACCGCTTCATCTTCGACAGCCGGGATCGGGGAGCCACTCAGCGTCTGCGAATACTGAACTCCGGATCAGGCGTCTGGCGATGCCGCACGATTTTCAACTGCACGGACGCCTGCCCGCGCGACATCAAGGTGACCGACGCGATCGAGCAGGTCAAACGAGCGCTGATCTACGAACAGGTTTAGTGGCCTGTCCCGTATGACCCGTGATTCCATCGGGACGGTCCGTCCCGATGCAGCGCGTCGCTGGTCGGGCAGAAGTGGCGGGACCGTGACGATCTGTATTGTCCCGATCGCCAACGAAAGATCGTTGCGCTGCGGTCCGATGCGGCGGCTTGCTCCCCGTGCTCGATGCAGCTGCCCGATGCAGCTGCCGGGATGACAATGGAGACGTGACAGAGCACTAGGCCACTCGTCTACAAGAAGGTTCCGGGCACGCCGCAGGGGAGCACACGTCGAGGTGCGTTTATCTCTAGAGGTGGGCCGGAAAGAAGGCAGGGAGGATCCGTGAGGAATCCGTTTGACTGGGATTATCTGACGAGCACGCCCGTGGCGGGGGAGATCTTCGGGCCCTTCTCGGCGCTTTTCCTGCTGCTTTTCGCAGCGGGCTTCATCGCCGCTGCGTACCTGTACTACCGACCGTGGACCAGGCCGGTTGGAACGTATTTTCGCCGGAAGACAGTCCGAAAGGCGTCGACAATTGCCCTTTGGGTATTTGGAACCGGTCTGTTCTTCTTCCTGATACGGCTGCTTCAGATCAATCCGTTCACATTCGGGCAGCGCATCTGGATCTACCTCTGTTTTCTCGCTTTCCTCGGCATGGCGTCCCTGTTCGCCGCCCGCTTCAGGCAGGCCAGGGAAGAACGCTTGAACGTTCTGCGCGCTCAGGCGAATGATCGGCGCCGGGCGCCGCTCGTCAAGCCCGTTCGCCGGCCCGTGAGGCGACGTACCCATGCCCGGTAGCCTACTTAGCACCCGACCGAGCACGAAAACGCGGCTGCCCAAGCGGACAGCCGCGTTTCTCTGTAGGCGAAAATAGCCGTGCACCCTCTGTCGATTTGAACCTTCCGGCTTTACGGTGTTCGTTAGCTCCGGCAGGGAGACCCCACATCACCCGAGGATGGCTGCTTAGGGCTGCTATCTTCCGATCCTGACCCGGTTCACAGTTCCCCGCCGTTGCGGGACCCGACCTTCAACACCACGTGGCACCATCAGTCCCACAAAGCCAAACCTCGAGAGGGAGTTCAACCCCGCTAAGGCGGGTTGCGGGTACAGGGCACCGCCAGCTCCCCATCTAGCACGACTGCGGAGGAGTATACCGCGTGTGGGCACCTCGCTTCATCCTCCTCAAGCGGGGAGTCGCATCAATGACCGTCTCATGAACGGATAGGTGCTGCTCGAACCGCCGCCTTGCCTCACTCCGGCGGTAGCGGCCGGTCGCCTGGCCACTCGATCGGCCGGGGTCCAGCGTCTCCCA
Source organism: uncultured Thermomicrobiales bacterium (assembly GCA_902806355.1). The sequence goes on from CADCWI010000092.1 coordinate 54,847, forward strand.
GCTCGGGGTTGTCCGAAAGCCGTCGCCTGATCTCCACCGTCAAATCCGACCGCACCTGGACCTGGCAGGAAAGCCGGGTGGAATCCGAACGATCGCTGATCTGCGCGAGACGAAGTTCTTCGGCTTCGGTGACGGGACTGGGCGTGCCTTCGGCGATCTCGACCCGGCACGTCGCGCAGCGCGCGTTTCCCCCACAACGGTGCAGGATGTCGATGCCGGCATCCTCGATTCCAAGCACGAGGCGGCGTCCTTCCTCGCAAGAGATGTCGCCGACTCCAATGACCGTTACGGTAGGCATGCGAAATGCACTCTCCCTCGCTATACGCTTGTGGATCGGTTTCAGGCATCTGCTCGCGGGTCGTCATTCCTGAGCCGCCCGGAGTCAGGAATGAGCATACGCGGATCCCATGCGTTCAAAATTTCACGTCATGCGTTGTACCGCATCCCCTTGACCATCCTGAGCCGGTGCATCGTTACGAAATCGGCTGCATGTGGTCCGGTGAAATGGATGCTGCCCAAGTGTCCGTCGAGTCCTGTCCCGGTCAGGAATCGGTACCGGAGGCCCGAGTCCTCGAGCACGCGCGTGGAAAGAAAGATGTCTTCGGCGAACCGGCCAAAGACGCCAAAGGCCACATTGTCCGCAACGATCAGGTCATCGACGGGGAAATCGATCCAGACATTGAAGTGCAGCGCGTGCTTATCCTTTTCTGGCTCACCGATGAGATGAATGCCGTCCGTGTCATGCAACAGTGCGACGGCACCCGCGGCGAATGCCGAATTCGCCCGGATGTCCGCGATCCATGCCTGCCCGAACCGCTCCAGCAAAACGGTCACGAGGTCATCGAATGCCTGTTCCGTCAGGGACGAACGTGCTTCCACCTTTGCGATCCTCCCAAACACCTGGCTTGCCGCGTGCATCTCGCTGGTATTCGGCCGAGCGGGAATCACCGCGACGATCCCGTATACTACCAAGCGTCGTGCGTGCGTGGGTGAATTGCATCTCGGAGAAGCAAACATGCCGAACTTGCTGGACATCGTTTTTCGCCGAAATGTGGATGAGCCCGATATTCCTGTCTGTCCCGATCACCACGTTGACATGTGGCTCCGCGGCAAGCTGGGCCGGCCGTCGCGCTTCAGCAATCAGGCGGAAGAGGAATACACCCTTATCTACTACTGTCCGGAAGAAGGATGCAATCACACAGCTGAGCGGCCGCAGTTCCGGCGGGAGATCCCGGTTGCCGGGGAGCCCCCCGCACGTCCGGCGTTCGCCCGTCTCAACGAACGGTAGCGGCTGTCGCCCTGAGCGGGACCCAGCATGGGGCGAGAGCAGCCGGCGTGACATGAGGTGCCTCAGAAACCTCCGCATTTCTCACACATTCTCGTTGAGATACCTACCGGCATAGCCAGTCGTCGTCATGGCGGCCAGGCCGAAGAAAACGAGCTGCATCACGCGCGCATTGCGTTGCACTCGAAATCCGTCCTGATTGAGGACCGCGAGCAGAGACGTTGACCGTCCTCGGTACCCCGCATCCCAGACCGATGTGTGAATCGTCACCCCGCTCCGGCCAAGACTGGACCTTGGCCGGCCCAGCGCCATCAGGGACGGCGGAATATCGACCACCTCGTTGTAGACAATGTGGTAAGCGCCCGGGTCGAGAACGATCCAACCATCCTGGTCGAACGGCAACGCGTCCAGATCCGGAAGCATACGATCCTCAGCGTGCTCCCCAATCGTTCCGGGACCGCTGAATCGGAAGATTTCACGCAAGGTCAGATCGAACCCGTTCGGCTGGAGCTGTGACTCGAGATCGATGAAGTCCGACAGCAACGGGCGATCGCTGTCGATCGAAGCACGCAATTGCTCGCGGCTCAGCGCTCCTGGTCGAATCTCTTGCGCGCTCGGCTGCATTCGTCCTCCTCGTTGTGGAAGTGCGCCGGATACCCCTCGAGGAGTCCCTGCGATAAACTGTCGGCTGATCGACTCCGTCGTTGCGCTATGTCAGACCAGGATCCTGATCGTTGCCAACTCGCCGCTCACGTGCCTTCCAGACCTTCCGGCATCGCGACTTCCGCCTTCTCTGGACGGCCGATGCGGTGGCGATCCTTGGAGCGCAGATCCAGACGGTCGCCGTTTCGTGGCAGGTATACGAGCTTACCGGAGATCCGCTGCAGTTGGGTCTGCTCGGTTTGTTCCGCTTCGTGCCGGTGCTCGTCTTCGGTCTCTACGGCGGGGTGATCGCTGACCGTCGCGATCGCCGCAGCATCCTCGTTGTCACTCACATCCTGCTCATGGCGACGACGGCGGTCCTGACAGTGATGACCGGGCTCGACGCGGTCAGTATGCCACTGATCTACGGGATTACCCTGGTTGCGTCAGGGCTTAACGCCTTCGCCGGGCCGGCACGTCAGGCGATCATTCCCAACCTTGTTCCACGACATGAAATCGCTGGTGCCGCCACGGTCACGAATCTCGCCATGCAGACCGCGCAAATCGGTGGTCCCGCCCTCGGCGGCATCATCATCGGGTCACTGGGACTGACCGCCGCCTATGCGTTCGGCACCATCACCTTCGTCGCGGTCATCATCGCCGCGTTCATGATCCGGACCCGACAGACGATCGTGGCGGGAGCATCGAACGGGATCACCGCGGTCCGGGAAGGACTCGCGTTCCTCTGGGCAACGCCGATCCTGCTCGCGGTGATGTCGCTGGATTTTGTCGCAACGTTCTTCGCCGCCAGCACCACACTTATGCCAATCTTCGCTGAGGACATCCTGTCGATGGGTCCGGATGGCCTTGGCCTGCTGCTCAGCGCTCCGGCTGTTGGAGCCGTGCTCGGCAGCATCGTGATGAGTGCGATGCCGATGCCGCAACGCCCCGGATTGGGTATCGTGCTCGCGATTCTCGTCTACGGACTCTGCATCATCGGGTTTGGGTTGAGTTCCATGCTGTGGCTGTCGCTCGCGTTTCTCGCGGGCAGCGGGGCCGCTGACGCGGTCAGCATGGCGATGCGGCACACGATCCGGAACCTGGTCACACCCGACGACTTCCGGGGACGTATCGCCGCGGCCCACTCCACGTTCGCGCGTGGGGGCCCGCAGCTAGGTGAAGTGCGGTCAGGTGTCATGGCCAGCTTGCTGGGCGTGCAAGCCTCCGTCGCCCTGGGCGGCTTGGCGACGGTTATTGCATGCCTGGTCCTGGCCCGGACCATTCCGCAGCTTCATCAATACCGCGAGTTGCCTGGGCGCGACATGGAACCGGAGGGAACTGAATCCCCCGCCAGTCGAACAGCCCCTGCACCAGAGCAGATTCGCGTCTAACCATCGCGGTATTCAGCACTAAATCGCGACGGCTCCACGCTCGCTGAGAAGCTCCCAAACCTTGGCGGGCTTGTCCACCATCAAGACAACGAGATCCGACTTGTCGGCCATGTTCACCGCCGACTGGACCGCTTCCAGCTCATCGAGCACGACCGACACAGACTCCTCCTGGATACCCGCACGGATCGCAGACTCTCTCAGGATAGACGAGATCTCACCACGTGGTCGGCCCCGCGTGTTGTCGTCCTCCCGGATCACGATCCGGTCGAAGGTCTTGCCGGACAGTTCGCCGAACGCAGTCATGTCGCCGTCCGACCGATCGCCCGGAACACTTATCACCGCTACGGTCGATTCCGCCTCCATCCGCTTCACGAAGTCGGCCATCGCTTCAAGGCCGGCCAGGTTGTGGCAATAGTCGACGACTACGCGCTTTCCACGGAGATCGAGAAGATTGAACCGCCCCGGAGTCTGGTAGAAGCTGCTGGTGAACGTGCGAAGCGCCTGGCGAATGTAGTCGAGCGACACATCATCGGCGAGCGCGGCACTGGCCGCCGCCATGGCATTGGCGATATTGACCCGTGCCCGCCCCTGGAACGTCGCGGGAATCTGGTTCGCGAGCAGCAACGACGTTTCGCGGCGGTGCTCGATGATCGTGATCATGTCGCCTTGCCGCGTCTCACGCAGGACTACGGCACGTCCCCGTTCGCGAAGGTGTTCCCGGATCACGGGATTGTCCTCGTTCATGCTGAAGAAGATGATCTCGCCGCGAGCGACGCGCGTCATCTCGACGGTCCACTCATTGTCCGCGTTGAGTACGCTCGCGCCGTCACGGAGCACGCTTGCCGGAACGACCGCCTTGACCCGTGCCAGCTCACCGAGGGTATCAACGCCTTTCAGCCCCAGATGATCACTCGAGATATTCGTGACCACCGCGATGTTGCAACGGTCATAGCCGAGCCCGGAGCGGAGGATGCCGCCGCGAGCCGTTTCCAGCACGGCATAGTCGATCGTTGGGTTCTTGAGCACCATCCTGGCGCTCGTCGGACCGCTCATGTCACCGGTCATGATCGGTGTGCCATCGATCGAGATGCCATCCGTCGTCGTCAACCCAACGCGCCGCCCGGATGTCTTCATGATGTGCGCGATCATGCGCGATGTCGTGGTCTTGCCATTGGTCCCGGTGACCGCGACGATCGGCACCCGCGAGGGGCGGCCCCGCGGAAACAGCATGTCGACCACGGCTCGTCCAACATGGCGCGGGTGACCTTCAGTCGGGTGCGTATGCATCCGGAAGCCCGGACCGGCGTTGACCTCGCAGATCGCTCCACCGGTCTGTCGCACGGACTGCGCGATATCTTCGGCGATGAAATCGATGCCCGCGATATCTAATCCGACGACCATCGCGGCCTGACGCGCGATCTCGACGTTGTCCGGGTGAATATCATCGGTGCGGTCGATCGACGTCCCGCCGGTGCTCATGTTTCCGGTCAGCTTGAGCTGGACGAATGCCCCCTCTTCGGGGATGTCATCGAGCGTCTGCCCAGCTCGTTCCAGCACCTCTGCCGTTTGCCCATCGACCACGATCCTCGTCAGGATCTTTTCATGCCCGACCCCGCGGCGAGGATCCACGTTGGTCGCCTCGATCAGCTCACCGATCGTGTGCCGTCCGTCTCCGACGACGTGCGCCGGCACCCGCTCGGCGACCGCGACGATTTCATTGTTCACGACGAGGATGCGGTAATCCTTGCCTGTAATAAAGCTTTCGACGATGACGGAGCCCGCCCGGCTCTCGCGCTTCGCGTGTGGGTAGAACTCGGTGACTTCACCGTCATCAGCCAGATTGATGAAAACCCCGCGACCATGGTTGCCGTCACCGGGCTTCAGGACGACGGGGTAGCCGATCCGGCGAGACGCCCGAATCGCCTCGTCCAGCGTAGAGACCACCTGGGCTCGGGGTACGGGTATGCCGACCTCGTGCAACAGGCGATTCGTCAGCTCCTTGTTTCCCGCGATCTCGACCGCGATATTGGGTGTGTCGGAGGTAACAGTGGCCCATATCCGGCGCTGGTACATCCCGTGACCCAGCTGCACCAGCGAGCGCTGCGGATCCAGGCGCAGAACAGGGATCCCGCGCCGGTTGGCTTCCTGGACGATCGCGCCGGTAGACGGGCCATAAGCCAGCCGCTCGGCGATCTTGATCACTCGCTCGAGCTCGACAACGTAGTCGAAGCCAGGCTCGGACTCATAAACCAGGTGGTTCAGCAGGCGCAGCGCCAGCTCGCCCGCCGCCAACCCGACGTCTTCCTGGTCGTACTGGAAGGTGACGTTGTATACGCCACGCTCACCGGTGCTGCGGGTCTTGCCGCGAGCGACTTCGGCCCCGGCCAGATTCTGGACCTCGAGCGCGATGTGCTCCAACACGTGGCCCATCCACGTTCCTTCGCGAAGGCGCTTCAGGAATCCCCCGGGTTTGCCGATCGAGCAACCGTGATTATAGAGCGACGGAATGAGCTCGATCAGGTCCTCGTAGAAGCCAGGGATCTTGTTGGAGGGGCGATCCTCGAGATCCCCGATATCCAGAACGTAATGGATGACCGGCATCCGGGCCCAGACGTTGGGGCCTCGATAGATCGTCTTCTTGCGAATTTCCAACACAGAACCACCTCCTGCGAAGACTTCAGCACATGTTGCTCAGGTATCCGACCCCGAGAGCGCCCCTCCGCAGGTCTCCGGAACGCAAGGGACAGCGCACATACAGACCGCACCATGCACGCGCGACGCATGCATGGTGCGGCACGGGACACCATCCCGGCAAGACTGATGCGGTTCCAGTTTGATCCCGACGTTGCGTGTTAGCCGGTGATGAGCGTCCGCGTGGCCATGTCGAACCGGCGGCCCGGGGTCAGGACGTGCAGCTTGGCGTTGCTGATCGTGATCTCGCCATACGCCTTGACCTGGAAGATGTCGCTGAACATCTCCGACCCATCCACGATCGTCAAGCTGTGGCGGCCGATAACCTCGATCGTGCCGTTGCTGTCGATGATCGCAGCAGTGTCTTCATCTATCCCGATGCCGAGCAGGCCCGGATTGGACGAAACCAGCGCCAGCAAACGGCCGATCCGGTCACGCTGACGAAAGTGCTGATCGATGATGACGTTGGAGATGAGCCCGAAGCCCGCGACCATCTGCGCCATCCGCAACTTCGGTGTCCCGCCACTCGCACCGAGCGCCACCATGTGCGCGGAGAGGATCGAGGCACCAGCACTCGTGCCCGCAACCACGACGCCACGCTCGTTCGCCTGCCGCACCACCTGTTCGAAGCGCGTGCCGCCGATCATGGCGGAGAGGCGCATCTGATTGCCGCCGGTCAGGAAGATCCCCGTCGCGTCCTTGACATGGTCGATCACGTCAGGGCTGTTAGCATCCTCACGACTTCCAATGTAGACAACCTCCGCCTGCTCAACCCCCATACCGAGGAAGAGAGCCTTGTAACGAAGTCCCGCCGTCTCGATCGAGGAAGCCGTCGGTACGATCGCGATGCGTGCGCTCTTGCCGCCCGCGAGCTGGGCGAAGGTCGACAGGATGATCTTGTCATCCATCTTGTCCTCGGCACCCCCGATTGGCATAAGGACACCTCGGCGGCCAACAGCAGGTGGGTCGGTCGCCTCCTGGCCGGCCGGCGTCGAAGCTTCAATGGCGGACATGAGTGAATGGTCCTGTCTTCGTGGCAAGGCTGACGTTGGGACGGCGTGGAAGTGCCACATTGGCGATGTCGCGGTGACGAAACCGACGCCGGGGCAGGCGCTTCTGCGGCGGGAATGTAACGCGGATCGCACGGTCGCGTCAACGGCCAATGCCCTGCCGGATCGGGATACTCGCACACGAAGCTGGCGCTGATCCATGTATCGTCGATGCTCGAACCGTTCAGGTGGCTGGACTTGGCGGCCTTTCAATAGAGTCGTCGATAGAAGCACGGGCTTGGTGTGATTACCTGTGACATGGTACACTGCGCTGCGCCCGAAACCTCGGGAAGCGAGGTCTGCGCGGCTTCGCAATTCATGAACCTTTCCTGATGATCTTTCGTACTATGGCCTCCACACGATAAGGACCATGCACATTATGGTTGCGCAGCTGATCCGCTCGATCGAGACCGAGCAATTCAAGGACGTGCCGGAATTTGGGCCGGGTGACACCGTTCGCGTGCATGCGAAGGTCGTTGAAGGAACCCGGGAACGCATCCAGGTGTTCGAAGGTGTCGTCATCCGCCGCCGTGGCGGGGGAATCAACGAGAACTTCACTGTTCGCCGGATCGCATCTCATAGCGTCGGTGTCGAGCGCACGTTCCTCCTTCATTCACCGCGGATCGACCGCATCGAAGTGACGCGGCACGGTCGCGTTCGCAGGGCCAAGCTCTATTATCTTCGGGGACTGACGGGGCGGGCCGCCCGGATCCCCGAGCGCCGCCGCGACCTTAACCGTAATTCGGCCGCCAAGTAGGACATCGGGACAACATCGTCTATATCGGCCGGAAGCAGAGGCTGCTTCCGGCCGTTTTTGCAACAGGGACGCCCACATGACGGACGCGGAAGGAAGCAGGCTCGCATACGAGCGGAACCTGTGGGATGCCGGATACCGGTGCATTGCGGGCGTCGATGAGGTCGGTCGTGGAGCGCTTGCCGGTCCACTTGTCGCTGCCGCGGTCATCCTTCCCCCAGAGGCGCGTGGCCCGCTCCAAGAATCGGCATTCTGGAACAGCGTCGAGGACTCCAAAAAGGTATCCCGAGAACAGCGGGCCTGGTTGTCCCGCAAGATTTTCGAGGAGGCACTGGCGGTCGGAATCGGCGTCGTCCCGGTCAGCGATCTCGACGCGATCGGAGTTGGACCCGCCAACCGGCTCGCGATGGAGTTTGCGGTCGCCAACCTGAATCCTGCACCAGACGTTTTGCTGATCGACGCGATGACCATCGACACCGGCCTCGTCCAAGTCGGCGTGATCGATGGTGATGCATTGAGCATGTCCATTGCAGCTGCCTCGATCATCGCCAAGGTGTACCGCGATAATCTGATGGCGACGCTCGACCTGCCTGATGAGCGATACGGGTTCGCCCGGCACAAGGGCTACGGTGTTCCATCACACCTCCGGGCGATCGCCGACCATGGTCTATGCGCTCACCATCGGACCAGTTTCGCGCCCGTGCGCCGCGCGCTGGAACGATGTCGTGAACAGTAGACCAGAATCGGCCCGGCTGGGGCAGACCGGCGAGCGGCTGGCTCAGGCGTTCCTCGAGGATCTCGGATACCGCTTCGTCGGCCGCAACTGGCACTGCACACAGGGAGAGCTCGACTTAATCATGCTCGACGGCGACGAACTCGTCTTCGTTGAGGTCAAGACCAGGCGCGGTGAAGGGTCAGGCAGAGCCGGAGAAAGTGTCTCGTCGAAGAAGACCGCGAGACTCCTTGGTTCCGCCGAGTGGTACATCGCACAGCACACCGAGCACCAGGAACGTGTCTGGCGCTGCGATCTTGTCGCCATCACGATGTCCGGGTCGACTCAACAGCCAAAGATCCTCCATGTCGTCAACGCGATCGTGACAGGATAGTCACCGCCCGGGCGCTCTCTCATCATCGGATACGAAAGGATTATGACGAATACAGGACTTCTCACGCCGCGTCAATTGTCACCGGATCCGATTGCGGAAGGTGATGCCCTGGCCCGCGACGGCCAGTGGCAAGCAGCCGTCGCCCATTGGGTGGACGGATATGCAGGCCTGTCTCCGGTAGAGAAGTCCGCGCGGGAACAGCGAGTGCGGTGGGTGATCAGCGCGTCAGGCACATCGGCGGGACAGCAGGATCGCGACCGGTACCAGCGCCGCGTCGCCTACCGCATCCTCCTGCTGGGTATAGTATTCGGCGGCATTGCCACCGCACTTGTCATCGCCGGGAGCTCCACGGCCACCGGCACATCGCCCATTCTCGCCATTGGTGGGTGGATCGGAATCACCGCTTCGATCATATGTGCGATCGTTTACGCCTTTCGGCTCTCCAGTGCCAGCAATCGTCCGCTGAACCTGCCATTGAGCGACGTCGAGATCGCCATGGCGAGAGCGATCGCCGAAACGCTCGATCGCCAATCCGCCGATCATCACGCCAACGGTGACAAAGTCGGCTGACTCATGCGACGATCGTTCTCAACATCTCAAGGAGACGACCGTTCTCCGCTACGCGCACCGGAGGTAGGCGATGACGTTCCTGTTCGACGAGCCAGGTCCCAACACCGCATCGTCTCCTTCTGTCGAGGAACATCGGCGGGAGTCGCCGGCGGCTGTTGCCTGCGCCGTCCTCACGATCAGCGACACGCGCACCAAAGACACTGATCACAGCGGGGAGCTCATTCGCCAGAATCTGTTATGGCGTGGTCATCAGGTGGTCGCCTATGAGATCGTGCCGGACGACCCGGCCGCGATCACGCACATCCTCCAAAGCTGGATCGAACGCGAGGGGATCCAGGCGGTGATCACGAATGGGGGTACTGGCATCTCCGCGCGCGACACCACCTACGAGACCATCGAGTCACTCCTGGCAAAGCAGTTGCCCGGCTTCGGAGAGATCTTCCGGATGCTTTCGTATGCGGAGATCGGGGCTGCCGCGATGCTGTCACGAGCAGTGGCGGGAATCGCCAATCAGACCGTGATCTTCAGCACCCCTGGTTCGAGTAATGCGGTCAAGCTGGCGATGGAGAAGTTGATCGGACCAGAGCTCGGCCATGTCGTCCATGAGCTGACCAAATCGCAAAGTGTTTAACTGTCATACGTCGAAGTTTGGAGAACATTTCATTGAATTCACGAAAACCTCAGATCCTCAAGGGATTCCGGGACTATACGTCCGACCAGATGCTCCTCCGCCAAGAGGTGATCTCCCGCTTTCGCCAGGTGTTCGAGCGCCACGGATACGAGCCGGTCGATACTCCGGCCATCGAGTATATGGAGACCCTTACCGGCAAGGCGGGCGAGAATGAAAAGCTGATGTACCGTTTTCTGGACCATGGGGAGCGGGAGGTCGGGCTTCGCTACGATCTGACGGTGCCCCTTGCCCGCTACGTCACCATGCACCAAAACGACATTGTCTTGCCATTCAAGCGCTATCACATCGGACCGGTCTGGCGGGCCGAAAAGCCGCAGCGAGGGCGCTTCCGCGAGTTCTGGCAGTGTGACGCCGACATCATCGGTTCGTCCTCGATGCTCGCCGATGCGGAGTCGATCAGCGTCCTTGTCGATGCGCTGCACGCGGTCAATCTCCGCTCGGCCGTGGTCGCAATCAACCACCGCAAGTTGCTGGAAGCCCTTGGACGCCTCGCCGGCGTCCCGGACGACCAGGCGCCAACAATCTTTCGCGCGATAGACAAGCTCGGAAAGATCGGTCCTGACGGTGTTCGTCGCGAGCTGGTCAGTGTGGGGATCGGGGAGGAGCCGGCGTCCCAGGTGCTCGAGCTGGTGACCATGCAGGGCACGCCCGACGAGCTGCTGGACGAAGCGGAGCGCCGTCTTGAAGGTGTTGAGGGTGGCGCGGCGGTCCAGGAGCTTCGCGAATTGGTCGATTACATCGAGAGTCTGGGCGTGGTACGCAGTGCCTGGAAGATCGATCTGTCCTTGGCTCGGGGCATAGACTACTACACCGGTCCCGTATACGAAGCGATAGTCGAGGAGCCAAAGGTCGGTTCGGTGGCGGGAGCGGGGCGCTACGACGGTCTGATTGGTCAGTTCCTCGGGCGCGACATTCCGGCCACCGGCATGTCATTGGGCTTCGAACGGATCATCGAGGTCGTCGGCGAGTTCGACCTTCTTGCCACCCGTTCGTCGGTCCCCGATGTCTTCCTTGTCGGGTTTCCCGATACGCTTGCCGACACGGCCCACATCGCCCGGCAATTGCGCGCGGAAGGCGTCAATGTCGACCAATCGATGCTGCAGAATCGTCACGTCGGCGAGCAGCTGAAGTACGCTACCCGCCGCAATATCCCCCTGGCTGTCGTCATCGGGACCTCGGAGATCGAACGCCAGGTCGCCACCGTGAGAGACCTGCGTTCCGGCGACCAGCGGGAAGTCAACCTCACCCTTCTTGGCGAGACGATCCTTCATGCCATGACGGAACGAACTTCGTGACTCACGCTAGAACCGTCCACGGCTCCATGGGGCCGCTCGCAACCACCAATCGGGGAGAGATATGTCGGAATCCGCATCGGGAGTGGAGTACCAAACGTACATGTGGGTCGTCGCCCATCCTGACGACGCCGAGTTCTCGTCCGCCGGCACCATCAGGAAATTCGCGAATGAGGGCAAGCACGTCGTAATCATCCAGGTGACCTCCGGAGATCGTGGGTCGACCGATCGCGACACGACACCCGAAGCGACGGCCGCGACCCGTGAAGCGGAGGAGCGCGAGGCGAGCAAGCGGCTTGGTGTGGCCGAACTCGTGTTTCTCCGCGAGCCGGACGGATCCGTGGTGCCGGATCTTCGTCTGCGCGAGACGATCACTCGCATGATCCGCACGCATCGCCCGGATGTGATCATCACCCACGATCCGTTCCGACCGTATGCCCTTCATCCCGATCATCGCGCAGTCGGAATGGCCACCCACGACGCCGTCTACCCCACGGCGCGTGATCACCTCTACTTTCCGGAGCATCTGGCTTCTGGCCTGGAACCACACAAGACCGCCGAGATCTGGTATTTCGGCTCAGAGGTTCCGGACAGATACATTGACATCAGCGAGACGTTCGAGAACAAGATCGACGCGCTCAAGGCGCACAAAAGCCAGGTCGGCGAGGCGGAAGAGCTGGCCGATCGCCTCCGTGAACGGGCGGCGGAACTGGCCAAGGATCAGCCGTTCGAGATGGCGGAAAGCTTCAAGACGATCCAGATGCGTCGGTGATGCCGGGGGCGTGCCGAGCAGAGGAGTGACTCGCCATGACGGATGTCGCCGATATCGATCAGGATCTCCAGCTCCGGATTCTCGATCGGGGTCATGCCGCGTTTGGACCGGACTGGCTGCCGCGGCGGTGGTCGAGCGCGCCCGGGCGTCTTGAGCTTCTTGGCAACCATGTCGATTACAACGGTGGGCTCGTTCTCGCGGGCGCAGTAAACCGTGTGGTTGCGATCGGTATCGGTCAGGGGGCAGAGGTCCACGGGTTATCGATCGTCGCGGGAGATGTGTCGCCCACTCCATTCGAGATCGATCCCGTGCTTGCGAGGGGTTGGCACAACACTGGATCGGAGTCCGGCCCGCGAGAGTACGCTCTCGGCATTCTTGCCGCTTTGGACCAACGGAGCGTGCCTTCGATCACCAGCGGTCAGCTCTCGATCGCCGGTAACGTCCCGCTGGGGTTCGGGATGAGCTCGTCCGCCGCACTGTGCGTCGCTCTCACGCTCACGCTTGCGGAGTCGGACTTGAGCGAAGCAGACATCGTCGCGATCGCCCAGGATGCCGAGCACCGGGCAGGATCCCCAGTCGGCGCCATGGACCAATCAGCTTCGGTTGCCGGTGGCGTGATCCTCTTCGATGGGAGCGACACGTCATTTCGTCGACTCGATCCCGAACTCGGGGATTACGCGTTCGCGGTCGCCGACTCGGGGATCCACCATGCAATCCGGACCTCTGCCTACCCGGTACGCGTCAAAGAATCCCAGCGCGCCCTGAAACTCCTTCAGGAGAACGTCCATCCAGGTCTCAAGAACCTCGGAGCACTCTCTCCCGAGGAGTGGAAGATGATCGAGAACGACCATCCGGACCTTCTCGATGATGTCTTGACCCGTCGAGTAGAGCATGTCGTCTCGGAAGTGGAGCGCGTTCGAGTGGGCATCGGAGCGCTGGAAAGTGAAGATTGGGAGCGGTTCGGGGCGTTGATGACAGCATCCGGGCGCTCTTCCGCAACGGATTACGACATCAGCCATTCACGCGTGGAAGAACTCGTTGGCGATCTTCGCGCGCTGCCCGGCGTCCTGGGAGCGAGGATGATGGGAGGGGGAGAGGGGGGACCAGCCCTCGCGCTGCTCCGCCGGGATGCCGTGGATGATGTCGCCACGGCGCTCGGCAAGGGCTATTTCAGCCGGTACGCGTCGGACTCCGTGGCGGATCGATTCCAGGTCTGTGTGTTCGGCGTGGGCGCGCGAAAACGCTAATCGATCCATCGAGTTCGGCTGGTCCTACGGAGCGAATACCGGTGCGTTGCCATGGCGGTCCATGGCCGATCGGGTGCAGCCCATTACAGGCCCCCGAGGATTAGTAACCGCGCTCCTGGTCGACGACGTTTCGAAGCTCCTCCCCCGCGATGTAGCGCCGCAGGTTATCCGTAAAGAGCTCGAACAGGCGCTCCTGGAATCTCGGCGTCGCTCCGGACGTGTGGGCGGTGATGATGACGTTCGGCGCCTTCCAGAGTGGATCTTCCCGCGGGAGTGGTTCCGGATCGGTGACATCGAGACCGGCTCCGGAGAGCTTCCCCGACTCCAGGGCCACGATCAGATCCGGCTGAACGACGCTCGTTCCCCTTCCCATGTTGTAGAAGCGGGCACCATGCTTGAATCGCTGGAAGAGTTCGGCATCGAACATCCCGACGGTCTCCGGGGTATGCGGCACGCTAGTAATTACATGATCGGCCCGGCCTACCATCTGAGGCAGATCGGTGAAGCTCCCAACTTCAGCCACGTGCTCCGAAGGTTCGCCGGCGGACCGACGCACCCCGAGCACCGTCATGTCAAAGGCGGACAATCTGCGGGCGATCTGACGTCCGATTTCGCCTAGCCCGACCAGCAGCACTGTCTGCCCACCCAACTCGGTCACGCTCGTGGTATCGACGTCATCCTTCCACCGCTGGTTCAGTTGCGCTCGATACAAGTCAGGGAAGCGTCGAGCCAGGGACAGCATCATCCCGATGGCGTGCTCGGCCATGTTTGGGGCCATAATGCCGCTTCCGTTGGTGAGAATCAGCTTTCTAGCACGGAACTCATCGGTGACGACCCGCTCGACTCCTGCCCCGACATTCTGGACCCATGCAAGGTCGTCAGCGTTGGCCAGGATGTCATCCATGCGGGACCAACCGAGGAGCACCTGAGCGCCCGGTATCACGTCCCCGACATGTTCCGATCTCGTGAAAATGAACTCGATGTCGGCAAACTCCGAGCGGAGCGATTCCTTCCGCGCGTCATCGGCGTCGACGGCAATGACGACACGGCTGACCGATGGGCGACTGGTTCCCAATGTCATTCCTCTCTCCGGACCGCTCGGGACGAGCGACAGACGTGAAGGAGCCTCGCGCCCGCTTGGCGGTGCGCGGCTTCCGGAACAGGATACCGGGTCAGCCGCCGATCTGGGACATCCCGCGAATGGTGTTGCGCTCACCTTCAGCAACCCGGTGTCCCCACGGCTTGCGCCAGACACCGGAACGAACACGCTGCAGCATCTCGTCGTCCGTGGCGCCGTCACGCATCATGTCGCGCAGGTTGACCTCGTCGGGACGCAAAAGGCAAAGCCGCAGGTTGCCGTCAGCGGTCAACCGAACCCGGTTGCACGATTCACAGAAGGGGGCAGAGATCGGCGAGATGAACCCGATCGTTCCACGAGCGCCGGGTATGCGCCAGGTTCGCGCCGGGTCTGATGGATCGGCGGACACGGGTTCGAGCTCGCCGAACTCCGCCTCCAGCCTCGCCTTTGTCTCGTCCGACGTCACGAGGCCCGCATCGTAGACAACTCCAACGCCTTCCATCGGCATGATCTCAAGGAATCGGACCTGCCAGTCACGCTCGATCGTCAGCCGTGCCATCTCCGCGACCTCGGCGTCATTCTGATCCCGGACGACAACGGTGTTCAGCTTGATCGGCGTCATGCCGACGGCCTCCGCCGCTTCGATGCCCTGCCAGACCAGGTCGAAACGTCCCCCGCGAGTCATCATCTTGAACTTCACCGGATCCAGGGTGTCGATGCTGATGTTCACCCGGTCCAAACCGGCGTTCTTCAGGTCTCCCGCGATGCGACCGAGCAGCAAGGCATTGGTGGTCATCGAGAGCTCTTCGATACCGGGGAATGCCTTCATCTCGCGGACGATGTCGACCAGGTGCGGCCGGATTGTTGGCTCCCCACCGGTGAGGCGCAGCTTGGTGAATCCCAACTGCGCACAGAGACCGACGACCCGGATCAACTCGTCGTCCGTGAGCATCTCGTCCCGAGGCTGGAACTTCATCCCGATCGCCGGCATGCAGTAGAGACATCGGAAGTTGCACCGATCGGTGAGGGAGATACGGAGGTAATTCATCCGACGGCCGAACGCATCACGAGGTCCGGTGCCCGTGTTCGATTGTGGGAGGATGCTGACTGGGGCGACCACGGCTATCCCGCTTTCGTCTGGATCGAGAAACCGTCAAGACGGACGGTGGAATAGTCAACTATTGACTATGGCATACCACAACCCTACCGTACGTCATCTGCACCGTCAATGGAGCCAACTTGACCGGTTACATCACGTTGGGCGGTTCATCAGGAAAGTGACTTACCAATAGTGTCGAGCCGGGGAATGATCGTGTCGTAGTCCTCGATGCACATGATGGCGACCACATCACCCGGCGAGGCCATGCCCAGCGCCTGTTCGAATCCCGCCAGTTCGGATTCCGCAGTGAGATGACCGCTGTTGGACGTCCCCTGGAGCCCCGATGCAATAAGGGCCAGGATTTCGCCCGATGCCCTGCCCCGGAGATACTTGACGGTATCCTTGGCGATCACCAGATCCGAGCTCGTTCCGGCGATCCTGCCCAACGCGACGAGCACGTCGTCACCGCGATCGCCGGCGGTGCCAATAACCGAGATCAACCGTCCGTCGCCTTGCACGAAACTGCGGCCAAACTGAAGGAGATGCTTCAAGCCAAGTTCGTTGTGCGCAAAATCCACGATCACGACCGTGCCGTCCACATCATAGACGTTGAGACGGCCACGATTCTGGTCGGACTTGTTCCGGAAGGCGGCCAGTCCGGCACGGAGCTTGTCGACATCCAGGCCGATTGCCAGGCAGGCGGCGGCGGCGCAAAGCGCATTCTCGACCATGTGGGTTGCCCGGCCACCGAACGTGATCGGGATGTCGCTGAGCACGATCAGGACACCCTCGACTCCGTCATGGCTCCATTTCACCTGACCGTCATGGACCCGGAGCGCCCAGCCCCCATGGGTCACGTGTCTCTGGACCTCGGGATGATCGAATCTCCGTGTCACGAGAAAGGGCTGTGCAACGATGTGCTCGCTCATCGCGAGCACCAGCGGATCATCCGCGTTGAGGACCGCGAATCCGCTCTTTCTGGTCACTGCCGGCACCACCCGTTTGACCTCGGCCAGGCCATCGACCGTGTGCACGCCATGGAGGCCAAGATGGTCAGGAGAGATGTTGGTCACCACGCTGACGTCGTTGCTCTCGTACCCGAGGCCGCGCAGCAGGATGCCTCCCCGCGCGGTCTCGAGGACAGCCACATCGACACCAGGATCCTCGAGCACCCGCGCGGCCCCGGCGGGCCCGGTGTAGTCCCCTTCGAGCACGCGATCCTTCTGGATGTACACACCTGATGAGGACGTCCAACCGACCTTTTGCCCCGCTTCCATCAGGATCGAGGCGATCAGGCGAGTCGTCGTTGTCTTGCCATTGGTCCCCGTGATACCGATGACCGGCATCGATCGATTATCGTCCCGATGCATTGCCGGAGCGTCGTCGGGCTGAGGGACACTTTCGTGGATGCTCTTGAGGTCACGCAGGCAAACGGCGACATCGACAGAATCGGCAGTCAGGATTTCGAAGGCCGCCTGCGCGACCGCCCTGCCAAGCCGCCGGTGCGACCAGGAAAAGGCGACCGCGATGTGGTGCTCCTCTTCCATAGGGCGAATGATGACTTCCGGGCGGACCGCGCCCACCCGATCGTGCAGCACATGGATCACTTCCACAAACAGGGTAGAGAGCCGTTCCAGGCTTATCGGAGCGAGAGAGTCCGCACCCGGAGAGTTGTGGTCGGCGCCGACATTGACATCCATCGCCCGGTGCTCATGGACCTGAACCCCTTCGCCTCCGGTGTCGATCTCGAGCTTGATCGCCGGACGCAACATGAACAGGTTCGGGCCATCGAGATCGCGGATCTCAACGATCTTCATTGCGTGCCTCGCGTTCCTCGGGCCGGTTCAACAGTCTGGACGGTATGCCTGTAGATCTCATCGACTCGCATGCCGTGACGGAATGACCGTCAACCCACGGCAATTTGGATCCCAACGGCAATCATGTTGTACACCGCATGCGTGATGATCGCGGCTGTCGTGCCATAGTAGCGGCGTTCCAGGCCAAGCATGATGCCTACACCGAACAGGCCAAGTAGGACGAACGATATGTCATATTGCACGTGCAGTGCCGTCCAGACCAGCGCCGCAAGCACAATGCCGTATCGCGGCTGAACCGCTCCCCGGAAAAGCACCTCTTCGCCAATGCCCGCGGACAGGCCGATGAACAGCGCACCGAGGGGATTCTGGAGCCCGCTGGTCAGCTGTTCCATCGTTTCTTCCAAATTGTTCACCAGGTCCGGCTGGAAGATCGTCGTCAGGATCGAGCCGATCGTGCTTGCCACAAAGCTTGGGATGACAAAGGCGAGACCGATGCCGGTCGTCTTCAGGTCCGGAATGCGGAGTCCGAGCCGCTCCGTCGCCTCGCGCCCCGTGCGGTGGATCCGGTATCCCACCGCGGCATAGGCAACCAGGACGAAGGTCAATGCATTCAGCACGAGCCAGATGATATTGCCAGTCAATGCTGAGGTTTCGGTGTCGTCGGCCGGTCCAGTGAGCGTCGCCTGAATCACGAGGAACGCGACGACCGCGAGAATCATCGCCAATCCGGAGAGATCGATTGGCGACTCAGGATCCATGGGTGTGAACGACGCGACCAGCTTTCGAAACGGCTTGATCAGTGGGAGCGCGAACGCGAGCCCGAGGGCCAGGATCAGCGGCCCGCCTTGCATGCCGTTGGTCGTCAGTGCGAGCCCGGCAACGGACAGCAAACCTCCCGGCAATCCAAAGAGGAGGTAGATACCGACGTTGGCGGACCGATCGGTCCGGGCGCGATTAGACCAAAATACGAGTCCATAGACGACCGCAACCAGGATTACGGAAGAGAGGACCGAAAGGATGGCGTCAAGCATGTGCGCGTTGGTGCCTCGTGCGTCGTACGTCTGAAGTTGAGTCAACAGGGACGATCCCGGCACGTCGTCGGCGCCTGGAAGCGTCGCTTCCCGAGTCGAAGTATACGCAGTCACTCGTGCGATCAGGACGCGGGAAATGTCGATGCCGATGCTAGACTGTTGACGTTCTTCACGAAGTCGATCCTCCCCTCTCGATGACAGCCAGTTCCATACGGATGTTCCTGTGTGCAACGCCGCTGGATCGGTGACACACTCCGATCGACTGACAGTGGGCACCATGCTTTGCGGGAGTTGCAGCGACGTGACGGATAGCGGATCCCGGCGACAACCCAAGGAGACAGGGGCAGGCCGCGCCCGCCGCGGTGGCCTCGGTCGAGGCTTGGACTCCCTGATTCCAACGCGCCCGGATGAGACAGCGGCCTCCTCGCCCGGCGAAGGGTCAGCCCTGCTCGAGTTGTCGATCGACGATATCTCGCCCAATCCCTACCAGCCACGGACACACATGGACCGCCAGCGGCTCGAAGAGCTTGCCGACTCCATTCGGCTTCACGGACTCGTCCAGCCGCTGCTCGTCGCCCGTGAGGGGGAGCGCTTCGTCCTGATCGCCGGCGAGCGGCGGTGGCGCGCCGCCAGAATGGCCGGTCTCTCGACGGTGCCCGCGATCGTCAAGGACGCGGCCCCACAGCAGATGCTCGAACTGGCCATCATCGAGAATGTCGTTCGGGCCGATCTCAGTCCGCTTGAAGAGGCGGTCGCATATCGCCAGCTGATCGAGGAATTCGGTCTGTCGCAGGCGGACGTGGCCGAGAGGGTCGGCCGATCCCGGGTGAGCGTGACCAATACCCTTCGGCTCCTCAACGCTCCTGAACGGATCCGCGACGCCCTGGCGGCGAATCAGATAACGGAGGGGCACGCTCGAGCGCTGCTTGGTCTGGGATCGGCAGCCAACCAGATCGCGGTACTCGATCAGGTCCAGGAACGCGGTCTGAGCGTGCGCCAGACAGAAGAGCTCGTCCGCCGCTGGATGTCCGGGAGCTCGCAAACCAGGCGGCCAGAGGGACCGCGTGATCCCGAAGAGGTCCGCGTCGAGGACCGCCTTCGCAGCGCTCTGGGAACCCGCGTCGCTTTCCGCAAGTCTCCGCAGGGCACGGGAGGTTCACTGACGATCCAGTTCTTCTCGGACGAGCAACTCCAGGCGATCTATGACCGGCTCGTCGGCGAAGAGCTCTGGTGACGGGCGCGAGGAAGTTCTGGAGCAGCGATACGGCAAGATATACTCTTCGCAGCGGATCTGCTGTCGTCCATGCCGGAAGCGTATTCAGCCTCGGACCGCACTAAAGGAAAGGAAGCAACCATGGCAACTCGTGAGGACATCACCCGGTCGCTTCAGAACATCAGCGAGCGTGTCGATCAACTCCGGGGGCGTCTTTGACCTCGCCAACGACGAGCGAGAAATCGAGGACCTCGAACGCCGCAGTGCCGAACCGAACTACTGGGATGACCAGGATACGGCCCAAAGGGAAATGCGGCGTCTTGGTGAACTGAAGACACGTTTGGACATGTGGAACGGCGTTGCAAAGTCCACCAGGGATCTTCAGGATCTGATCGAAATGGCTGCCGGTGAGCCGGAGATGATCGAGGAGATCGATGCGGAGCACGATGAGCTGAAGGCTCAGGTCGATGCGCTCGAGCTCCAATCAGCACTGAGCGGGCCGCACGATCGGTCCAACGCTATCCTGATCATCCACTCTGGTGAAGGCGGGGTCGATGCGCAGGATTGGGCATCGATGCTCAGCCGGATGTACCTCCGATGGGGTGAACGCAAGGGTTTCAAGACCGATCTCCTGGACTCCACTGACGGTGACGAGGCGGGGATCAAGAACGCCACGGTTGAGGTCAACGGCCCAAATGCCTATGGTTTGCTCCGGGGAGAGGGCGGCTCTCACCGGCTCGTTCGTCTGTCACCGTTTGACTCGGCGCATCGCCGGCACACTGCCTTCGCACTTGTCGAGGTCATCCCGGAGATCGAGTCCGACGCCGAGATCGATCTCAAGCCGGACGACGTGCGCGTCGATACGTACCGCTCTTCCGGTGCTGGTGGGCAGCACGTCAACAAGACGGATTCCGCTGTCCGCCTGACGCATCTCGCGACGGGTATCGTCGTTACCTGCCAAAACGAACGGAGCCAGACCCAGAATCGTGAGACCGCGTTCAAGATCCTGCGATCACGACTGCTGGATCTTCGGCTCAAGGAGGAGGCCGCCGAGCGATCGCGGCTGAAGGGCACGATGACGGCCGCCGGATTTGGCAGCCGGATCCGATCGTATGTCGTGCACCCGTATACGCAAGTCACCGATCACCGAACCGAAACGAGCGTTAGCGATGTGAACGGCGTGCTTGACGGTGGACTCGACCCTTTCATCAATGCGTATCTCCAGTATCAGGTCACGCCCGAAGAGGCGACCGCGTGACCCGACAGCAAACGTATCGAGCGATTATGGTGCTGATGGCACTCGTGATCGCTCTCGCTGGATCGACTGGTTTCCGGGCGCCGGCGTCTCTCGCCCAGCCTTCCACGCCAGCCCCGGTTTCCACTTTCGCCGCCACGACGAGTGCGACCATTGATTTCCCCGAGGGAATAATGGTTTCAGGGGTGCTGGATTTGGGGCACCTGACGGTCGCCGGCTCAGAGCCGATCGATCTGCTCTACCGAATTGGAAGCGACGACACCATCAACCTGGTGGCGACCTCAACTCCAGTAATTGCGGGGGAGCAAATTCGGATCGAGGCGATGGTCGACATGCAATCCAGCTTCGTTCCCGCTGGCGTTGAGCTGAGCGTGTTCTGGCGAGTGCCATTAGCGGATGGAAAATACGCAGAGTCTGCTGCAACTTCCGTATCCTGGTTCGATAACCGGTGGGAATGGCAGACGCTTGCCTCCGACCAGGTGACGTTGCGTTACGTCGACATCGATGCCACCTTCGCGCAGTCGATTCTGGATTCGGCCCAGTCAACGGTCACGGATCTCGAGCGCCGCTTTGCGCTCCAACGCAGCGAACCCATCACGATCTGGGCCTACTCATCCGCCGAGACATTCCGAGGCGCCCAGCAACCCAACTCGCGAGAGGCGGTCGCGGGAGCATCGTACCCCGGCTTTCAGCTGATCACGGCCATCATTCCGAACGGTGACAACCGGGAGGTCGGCCGTGTGATTCCGCACGAGATCAGCCATCAGATCCTCTACCAGGCGACTCACAATCCGTTCACGCTGCCGCCACTCTGGTTTGATGAAGGTCTCGCCACGCACTACCAGATCGGCGGCACGGACGGCTTTCTCGAGATGGTGATCCGGGCGTCCGAGCGGGGAGAGCTTTTCGAACTCGGCTCCCTTGACGCCAGCTTTCCATACCTTTCGGACAAGGCAACACTTGCGTACGCCACGAGCTGGAGCGCGATTGCCTATATCCGCGATGTCCACGGAGACGCCGCGATCTCCGCCCTCATCAACGCCTTCGCCACCGGCGCGCCGTATGGGGATGCCATCGAGCAGGCTCTCGGCATGACGATGGACGACCTTGATCGGGAATGGCGAACGTGGGTTTCCAGCCAGGCATCGGCGACCGTTTTCGACTACGCGGCGTGACAAAGACGCCTATCGACGAAGGGTGCGACGGCTGACATGTACTGGACCAAGAAGCATGTGATGGTGTGCACGGCCGTCCACTGCAACCAGAAGGGGGCGATGGACGTTGCCGGCCGCCTTCGACTCGAGATCATCCGCAGGGGGCTCGACTCGGAGATCCTGGTCAACAACTGCGGGACGATTGATCTCTGCGACATCGGACCCAACATCGTCGTCTATCCTGACAACATTATCTATCGCGGTGTGCAGGTAAAGGACATCAAGGAGATCGTCGAGCACCTCAAGGGAGGCCCAATCGTCGAGCGCCTCCTCCTTTCGGAAGACTCCGACGAAGAACGAAACCGCCGTGCCTTCTACAGCGAAGCGATCCAGGGAACGGATCGGCACGAGCCCGAGCACCTTACGGCCCTGGCCGCCCGATTCACACTCGATGAATCCTGGATCGCGGAACAGATCAGGCGCGGTTTCATGGCTCGCAAACCGGATCCAGACACTGGTGACGACCGCATCCAGATCACGAAGAAAGCGCGCGTCCGGTACAGCGTGTAGGTCATTCCCGGCATTGTCCCACTGATCGGACTAAATGACCTGCAGAGTGGCACTCGCCACGGTACTCACACCGCGTACCGGTCGCTCCCGGCAGGATGTTGACGAAGGTCAGTGGCAGAGCCACGGATGCTTCGCCCTCGTTCGATCGCCTTGCTCGTGCTCAAGGGAGACCGCGAATCATCAGGAACCTCCTGTGATCGCGGCGGGCCCGGCTCGCGAATCGGACCGTTACGCGAATATGATCCACCGCTTCCGGGATCGATCTGGCGGGCACGATCGCCAGGTGCACTTTCCCGCCAAACGGTTGTGCCGGGAACCTCGCGTATACTCTCGGATCATCGTCTCAAGTTCGGCCCAACGCGTGCCATTTCGGCGCCGAGGAGTACCGGTACCCCTTGTCCGACTTCGGTAATCCGGATCAACCAGAGTTCGATGGGTCCCCGTCGGCTGCGCCCGAGCGCACCGTTCGTATGTTGAGCCGCGAACGGTTGCTGACCAGGGACATGCTTGTTCGGGTCGGCATCGCGCTGGTTCTGGTCGTCGTCTCAGTGTTTACGAACCGGCAGTTCCTTGGCTGGGGGTTGTTCGCCGTACTCGGTGTCCTTGTGGTCCCGTATGGACGAGCGCGCTCGTTCCTCACCGCGTTCGTACCCTATGCACTTCTCTGGTTCCTCTTTTCCTCCCTTCGCTCCCTGGCGGATGAAACCCTGTGGGCGCAGATCGTCAATACGCGAGTGGCTGAGCTGGAGCGTTGGCTCTTCAATGGTGAGCTCCCGACAATCCGGTTGCAGGCGGAGTTCTACGATGCTGGGCGTCTGAACTGGTGGGACTTCTACTTCACGTTCGTCCACTGGTCGTACTTCCTGGTTCCCCATACGGCCGCAGTCTGGGTATGGTGGAGGAATCCAGCAAAGTTCCGGGTGCTCTTGAGCGCGATGACCCTGGTCCTGACGATCGGTCTGGGACTGTATTTCCTCCTCCCGAGCAACCCCCCGTGGATGGCGCCAGAGGCGGTCAACAGTCCCGGTGCCCCCACCGTCCTGCGGATCATGCAACCCATCGGTGAACAGCTTGGTGGCGGGCTCTATCAGGCGGGCTACAACATCGTGGGCGAGTCGAACCCGATCGCCGCGATGCCTTCGATCCACTTCGCGATCACGTTCCTGCTGGTCTGCATCGCCCACGATCAGGCGCGTGTCTGGCGGATTCTGGCCTGGATCTACGCGCTTTCAATGGGACTGGCGCTTGTTTACCTGGGAGAGCACTACATCGTCGATGTCATCGCTGGCGGCGCCATCACGGCATACAGCTGGCACGCCGCCGGAAGCTGGCTGACAAGACTTGGAACCAGGCTCATTGGCCGCGGAACGGCAAGTGCCACGCCCGCCCCGCGACCTCGTCAATCTGTCACTGCGTGATCAACCTCGATGCTGCGCCAACCAGCGAGCGAACCCAGGATTGAGCTTGTCGTAGATCGGCAGGAACTCGGGAAGATCCAGGATCGCGCGAAGCTCCAGACTGTGCCGAATGTCCGCTGGCAGATCGACATCCAGCTCCGCGCCTGGTTCGAACCATCCGGTGAGGACGCGTTTCCAACAGGCGCTCATTCGCGCGATCATGCCTTCGAGTCGCGGCTGGCCCAGGTCCAGTGTGGCTGATGGTGGCCAATCGCCCAACCGTTCCGGGGGCCACTGCTCGGGGTCGAACCCGGGATACTCGCCTACTCCTACCGGTTCCCCACTCCGCACATCGATCACCACGACCCGCGGCGGAGCGTAGAGCCCCCGCCGACCGTCCTCGACCGCCAGCACCGGCATCGGAATCGCGACCGCATGCTGATACTGCGCGGAAGGCACGGGAAAGCGCGCGAGCGTTCCTGGATGGTGAGGCGGATTCGCCGCGGAGAATGTGGACGCCGTTTTCATCAGCGACTCGAGATAGCCCGTCGTGTCTTCCATACGGGATTGGACTTCCCCAACGAGAAAGTCATCATCGTCCGACGCAACGAAGGCGATCGTCGTCAAATCCCCAGAGGACATCCTGACTGAAACGACCTCCATGTCCCGGCCGTCAGCGGCGATGGCAAGCCGTTGGTCGATCACGCTCCATTGCTCCGGTCCTCCGAGATGGGCGAGCAGATAGGCATACTGCTCTTCCGCAGAATCGATCCGCACCGGAGACAGCTCACCGCCCGTGCCAGAATCAGGCATGATGATCGTCTCGCGTGTCCAGAACTCTCGTTCCCGGCTGGTGCTGTACTTCCCGGTTCTGGTCGCCGAGCCGGCTGAGCCATTCGATCTGGGCAACAAAGGCCTCCGCATCCGGCAGATCCTTCCGTGTTCCCATCGGTCGTGTCGCCCGGACGTACCCGCCTTCAGGGGAGTATTCGATCTGGATCCATTCGTCACGTGCTCCCATGCGCGCGAAAAGGTCAGGGGTTCCAAGCAAAGACAGGCTAGATTCAAGTTCTCCGTTCTCTGATTGGAACTCGTGCGTTCGCGGCGTGCCATCCTTCTTCGGCGCCAGTGACACATATACCCACCCCGTTCCGCCAGCACTGTCGATGACATCGATCTGAAAGACGCGCACGGGCCCGCCCTCGGCATGCGTCATCCGTCCGGTCACGAGCTTCCGGTCATATCGCCCACTGACCTGAGCGTTCTCAAGATCGACGCTGCCCTCGATCGGCTCGGCGAGCGCATCCAGCGCTGCCTGCAGATCAGCCTTCGCTCGCCGGTTGAAATACACGGCCAGGTACGCGGTCAGTGCCAGGGAAACGAAGAGCACTGCGCACATCGCGAGACCGGCAGAAACGTAGGGATTCACGGACAACCCTTGCTGGACCTTGATTTCAGTGGCCGTGGCTCCCCTCGGCCGGACGCACGAAATCTAACAGACCGAGCCCGCTCAGGTTTTTGCTGGACTGCCCGGGAATGAAACGAACAGGGAACGCCTACAATGGTATTCGCTGGCTGCTCATCCTCCCGGACGCAGTCCCCCCTACATGCCTCGCTCGCCGGAAGTACGATCCGGCCCCATCTGACGACGCGGCATCGATCCGGCATGGAACCCGGATCGTTCGCCGGAGGAACAATCATGCGCCCCCAATGGCACTTCGGACTTGGACGAGAGCTCGGCTATGCATTCTGGGCACTGACGTTCTTCGAAGCGGTGTTCGGCGCCTATATCTCGATCTGGCCGCTCTGGATCGAGCGGCTCGGCGCGCCGATCGCGGTTGTCGGTCTTGTGCTTGGTTCGGCGGGGCTGATCCGGCCGCTGGTGATCGGCCCTGGGTCATGGTTGGTGGATCGGTTCGATACGCGACGACTGCTGTTCATCGCCCGCGCCATGAGTGTGGCCGGCCTTCTGATCGCCGCGTTCGCCGATGCATGGCCCTTGCTGTTTCTGACTGTTATTACCGGCGCCATCGGCGAGCTGGTGTTTCCGGCAATCCAGACGTATGTCGCGGACCATGCCGGCGAGAACCCGGTGCGTGCCTTCACCATGGTGATCTCGGTCGGTCCGAGTGTCGCGCTGGTCGTGACACCACTTGTCTCCGGTCTGCTGATTTCCATTGCCGGCATTCCGGCTGCCTTCATACTTGCGGCAACGATGACCGTAGCAGGCATGCTCTTCGTCAGCCGGATGTCCTTCGCGAGGGTAGAGCACGATGATGATGCCGGGCATTCCGCATCGTATCGAAGAGCTTGGCAGACGCCAGCGATCCGCAAGATCGTGCTTTTCCACGGATGCACCATCATCTCGCTGGCCATCGGCTCATCGCTGATTCCGAACTTTCTCGCCGTCGAACGTGAATACGATCCTGCCCTCGTCTCCATTCTGAGCGCCGCCGCCGCAGTCGGTACGATCGGCTACGGTGTCATTGCCGCGCGCAACAAGCGACTCCGCCGGGCGCCAATCCTGGCGGCAGTCGTTGCCGCGACGTGCACGGCGGTAGGGTACCTGCTATTCGCCACCCAGTCCCTCGTGGCGGTCGTTGCTGTCGCCTTCCTGCTCCGAGGCGGTCTCTTCTCCGCATGGACCTTCTACCTGGCGGCTATAGGAAACGCGGCCCCTCGATATCTTCGTCCCCGGGCGTTCGCGATCGTGGAAATCGTCGGTGGCAGCGCGATTTCGTTCGGGCCGATCATCGCCGCTCAGTTGTGGCTCATCGATCCGCACGCACCGTTCTTCGTCGCGTCGGCGCTCACCGGTATCACCATACTCTGGGTTCTCCGATCGAACGCTGAGACCGTACCGACGACGGTATCATCACCGGTCCCAAATGACTGAATGCCGGGAGGTGATTCTCCATTCAGGACTGGGCAGGACAGGCAGGGAAGGCGGTCACTATGCCCCCGCGTGATGGGACGGCGACGTGCTACCATCGCTTTGGAATCGGCGTCGCAACGCCCCACATGCCGTGCTCGATCACTCCCACATTCCAACCTCATAGAATCACGTCAACTTTCAGGTACGGAGATGGCTCAATGGCGGTAGAACCCTTGATCTTCGAACTCAGCAAGCCCGGCCGGCGGGCCGTCCGCTTCCCGACGCCGGACGTTCCGGAAACACCCCTCCCCGACGAGATGCGGCGGGATTCGCTGGACTGGCCTGAGGTCAGCGAGATCGATGTGATTCGACACTTCACGCGGGTGAGCCAGAAGAACCACGCGATCGACATCAACACTTACCCGCTCGGGTCATGCACGATGAAGTACAACCCGAAGATCAACGAAGCCGTGGCCCGGTATCCAGGCTTTGCCCGGCTGCATCCATACCAGCCAGAGCGCACGGTCCAGGGCGCACTCGAGCTCATGTATGAGCTACAGGTGATGCTGGCCGAGATCTCGGGGTTCCACTCGGTCACGCTGCAGCCGGCGGCCGGTGCCCACGGTGAGCTGACGGGGTGCCTGATCATCCGCGCCTACCACCTCGAGCGTGGCGACCCCCAGCGCACCAAGATGCTGATCCCCGATTCGGCGCACGGAACGAACCCGGCGACCGCGCGCATGGCCGGGTTCGATGTGGTGACCGTGCCTTCCGACACGCGCGGCAACGCGGACCTGGAGAAGCTTCGAGAACTCGTCGGCCCGGATACGGCCGGGTTGATGATCACCAACCCGAACACGCTCGGCCTGTGGGACGAGCATGTCCACGAGATCGTCGATGTGGTGCATGAAGCCGGCGGGCTCGTCTACAACGACGGGGCGAACTTCAACGCGATTCTAGGGATCGCCCGGCCCGGCGACCTCGAGATCGATATCATGCATTACAACCTCCACAAGACATTCTCGACTCCGCACGGCGGCGGCGGTCCGGGATCGGGTCCGGTTGGTGTCACGGAGCAGCTCGCCAGGTTCCTGCCGGGCCCCCGCGTGCGTCGCGATAACGAAGCGGCCGAGCCGCGCTATGAATGGTTCGAGCCCGAAAACAGCATCGGCCAGCTTCATTCGTTCCACGGCAACTTCGGTATGCATGTGCGCGCCTATACCTACATCCGCATGCACGGCGCGGCGGGACTCCGGCAGATCAGCGAGGATGCCGTCCTCAACGCGAATTACCTCCTGGCGAAGCTGCGTGACCGCTTCGATCTCGCCTACGATCGGACCTGCATGCACGAGTTCGTGCTCTCCGGTAACCGGCAGAAGCGTCAGGGAGCGAGAACGCTCGACATTGCAAAGCGGCTGCTCGATTTCGGCGTGCATCCGCCCACGACCTACTTCCCGCTGATCGTGCCGGAAGCGCTTATGATCGAGCCGACGGAGACGGAATCAAAAGAGTCGCTCGACTTTTTCGCCGACGCAATGCTGCAGATAGCCGACGAGATCGAGAACGACCTCGAACGCGTGACGGCTGCTCCGCACACGACGGAGTACAAGCGTCTCGACGAAGTTGGAGCGAATCGTACCCTGGACGTGCGCTGGATCCCGGAGAAGGTCGCGGAGCGAGAGCTGGCCGCTGTCGCCGACTGACATTGCGTGATGACCTCGACCACCGTGTTCTGAGGTCCCCGAGCACGTCATTCGAGTCATCCCGAATGTACTGAAAGAGCGATATCCACGGTCGACCGTGGATATCGCTCTTTTCTTTCGTCACTGGCAAGCACCCCGGTTGCCCTACCGTTCGGTCTGCCAGCTACAACAACATGCGCGTGAGCATCCTCGAACACGTCCGGCCCTGTGACCTTGCCGGTACTAGCCATGACGTGTCCACGCAACGCCGTCCTTCCTGCCAACCTTGCACGGTACCGACACCAGCAACAGACTCGTCGCCGTCCGGATGTGCAGGGTGCGAGTCATGGCCAGTGAGCGGATGAATGATTTCGAGCGCAGAACTCCCAAGGGAGATCGGGCGCAGCTCGGTGCTCCAATCTATAGAGCTTTGCGACTCGGGTCGTACATCATGCCAATTCCCAGGCAAGGGATCCGTTGGACTGGCTAATGACGCTGAGAACCCAAGGTGTGCATGTCTCCCTCTCCCGGGAGGTCCACCCTCACGTTTGCCGAAGTTGCATTCGCAGCGTAGCCAGCGCGCGGGGGCCCATCGGGATGGCCACCGCACCGTCCTCTACAGTCAGGTCCGCCGGTGAGGCTCCAAGAATGTCGCAGCTGGCGGCATTCTCCAACCGCAAGGCAGAGGACCCCACAGTTGCGGTAGTGTGTTCATCCGATGCGTTCAGGAGCCGGAGAAAGACCGCATCACCTTCGGACCAGATGTGAAGCGTGAGCACGGGGGCTTCGGGGAGTGCCAAGAGGGACCCGGTGGGCGGCAACGGCGTTCCCTCAACTGGCGGCTCGAACAAGTGATGAACGAGCGTCGGTGAAGCGGCGTCCAAACCGACGCGATGGGCTGCGGCCTCGTTGAATCCACCGGCATGTGGCAGAAGGCGATACCGCGCTCCAACCATTCCTGGCTGGTGGGCTCGGAAGTTGGTCTCCCAATAGTTGTTCGTCACCCAACCAAGCAACATCGCTCTCGGCAGATCGATCGTTTCCAGATCAGCACCGAAGGTGAAGTCACCGAGTTGAACCAACGGCGCATCCGGGCAGGCTACCGTGACCCCGAAATCGCTGTTCGAGAGATCGACCCAGCCCTGCACCGTGTAGAAGTCCCGACACGATCGGGGCAGTTGATCGAGATCCGCTCGCATGGCTTGGCCTCCAAGATCGAGACGGGCGACTGCACCAGGCACTGCCAGGGGAAATGCGATGTACGTCGCCTCCGGTGCTGATTCGAGCCCCATTTCCCAAATTGAAGTGCACTCGATCCAGTCGGCAAACGCGGGAAGATAGGTGCGCTGGTGCAGCTCCGATCCGTTCGGAAGCTCGAGCCGCTGCAACACGTCAACGCCATCTGCCCTGTGCTCCACCCGGTGCGCGAGCAGCCGTACCGGTCCCTGCCGCTGTGCGGGCCATCCGGGTCGCCATCCCCGTTTCAATCCGAGCCGCCGTTCCACCGGAGCCCACATCGCTCGTCGTGGATTCTCCTCCTCCGTAGCCTCCGGAACTGGGCGTTCATGCACCCATCCTCCGAGCGGCCAGCCCGCCCCCGGATCCACGAGTTCCCGGTCCAACGCCTTGCAGTACCAGCCCGAGATTCCTCCGGACTCCCGATCGAATGTGATGCGGTGATCGGACGTTTCGACGATCGCGTCGTCAGAGACATCCGCTGTCGGAGGAGCGGTCGTTCCCCGTCTGATTACGGTGTAGCCGAAGGCAGGCACTGTCACGGGCACCATATTGGTGCGAGCAGCGTCGATCTGGTCATTTCCGAACGCGACGGCCCGGACCGCCGGCATCCTGTCCATCGAATGCCGGGCAGCCGTTGAATCATCCGGCCTGCCTCTCATTTCCTGTTCAACATGCTCGCCAACCGGAACTGTCACGGTCCGGGGAAACGGCAAGGCATTGAAAACAAGCAGTGCATCGTCGGGCGATCGCTCGACGCGCCGCGCCACCTCTGCCACAGCGTCCCGGGCGAGCAAGGTGGAGAGACTTCGCGCCGTATAAGCGTAGTTGGCCTTGTGGTTCCACTGACTGACCGTGTCCTCATCGTGTGGTCGCCGGACGCTGTTGTCTGCACCCCAGGTGTGCTCATCGAAAAGGTGCAGCGCGTCCCATGCACGGGCACGGGTTCCGGACGCCGCCTGCCTCGCGGGCTCCGCGTCACCGCACAACGTGTCCAGCGCGATCGCGGCCGCATCAGCGGCGCGAAGACGATGCCGGCTGGCCCTGTTGATCGTCACCTCTCGGGCGCTGGAACCGCAACCGAAGTTCCAGTAATCCGTC
Organism: uncultured Thermomicrobiales bacterium; assembly: GCA_902806355.1. Next base: position 85,845 of record CADCWI010000092.1, read on the forward strand.
CAGTCACCCCGGTAGACGGGAAGGCGATCGGCATGCGGTTCGACCGCTGACCACCAGTCACTCGGAAGCGCAACCCGGAGTCGCGGAGTGCCCACCTGGTCGTTCCACTCCCGTACAAACGAAGAAAGTGTCGGGCAGGCCGGCCCATTGTCGCCGAAAGCATCGTAGATCTGAAGCATGAGAACCGGCAGATCATACTGGCGTTCGCGCAGCCAGGAGTCGATCCGCGGCCACCAGGTGTCGCGAAAGTCTTCGATTCGCTCGCCGATTCCCGCCTCCCGCGCGAAGGCATAATCCCATCCATTCCAGGCTAGGATCGACCGGCCACTTGGCCCTTCCCAATGAAAGGCATTGGGCCAGGCGAGCGGGGAGCCACCAAAGTGGATATTGGTCGCCATCGAGAATCCGGAAATTCCCGCGTCGATCAAGACATCCACCAAGGGCCAGTTCTGGCCATTGACGTCACTGTTCACCGCGTGGCGAATGGGAATCCCGAGCGACTCCCGGAGATATCGCACCGGAGCCAGAGTCTCGATGACCTGGCTCGTATCGGCGAGAGGCGTCATGTTCAGATACATGCCCGTGACCTCGATCCGACCAGCGTGGACCAGTTCGACGAACCGGTCTACCCGCGGCTCAGGCGCTGACTCCAGCCAGTGCATGAGCATCGCGGTCGTCTCCACGGTCCACCGGAACGCATCGTCGGACTCGCTGTCCGCATCGCGCTCGCACTGATCGAGCGCGGTATCGATGAAGCGACGATGAAGGTCCCAGACAATCGGTTGGTCATGCGTGTATCCGATGTCGGTATGGCTGTGGTGGATCAGGTAGATGGTCTCAATCCCGGAGTACATGCATGACCCCTTCTCGCTGTCCAAGGATGACCGTCATTCACAGCGGAACGTTGGGCTGATTCCTCCGCCGCCGAAGGCGAAGTCATCGGGCGACAGCGGCTCATCGATCGCCTCACGATCGCCCGTAGTGAATTGCGGCAGCTGCGTCGCGCAAAGCGCATCCGACGCTGCCAGAACCTGACGTCACGCGTAGAAGGCCGGAGTAGCCCTTTCCTCGACAGGCAATTACGTAGGGATCGGGCGGGTGCGGTCGGTCGTATTGCTCGGAATGACAACGATACGGGAACACCGTTCGAGGTCAGGACAGTCGATACGCCAGTAAGATGTCCGATCCCACCTCGCTTCTACTTTCTTATGACGACGTTCACGGTTACTTGGCGACGAAGTTGACCATTCGACCCGGCACGAACACCTCGCGGACGACCGTTTTCCCTTCCAGGTGCTCAGCGACCCGCTGGCTCGCCTTTGCCATCGTCAGCACCTCGGATTCGGTGGCGTCGGCGTCGACAGTCAGCTTGTCACGAACCTTGCCGTTGACCTGCACCGGAATCTCGACCGTCCGCACCGCCGCCAGTGACGCAATCCAGACAGGCCAGCTCTGCTGGTGCACCGAGTAAGGCTTCCCGAGGCGACTCCACATCTCCTCCGCCGCGTATGGCGTGCTCGGGGCCATCAGCAGCGTCAGCGTTTCCATCGCTTCTCGCCATGCCGGCGTCCGGGTCAGCAGTCCGTCCTTCTGCTTCATGAGCTCGTTCGTGAACTCAATCAGGGCAGCGATCATCGTGTTGAACTGAAAACCGTCCAGATCATCCGTCACCCGCTTGATGGTGCGATGCGTTAGCGAACGCAGCCCATCAACGCCCTCGACCTTCTCGTCGTCAGCCGGGACAGAGGTTCCTGTTTCGGAGACCAGCTGGAAAGCCCGCCGAATGAACCGCTGCATTCCCGTGATTCCGCGATCGTTCCACGGCCCGCCCTGCTCCCACGGTCCCAGGAACATCAGGTGCAGCCGCAAGGCATCCGCGCCGTACTCCTCAACCAGTTCATCAGGGCCGATCTGCGTGCCGCGGCTCTTGCTCATCTTCGTGCCTTCGATCGACAGAATCATCCCCTGATTCCTGAGACGCGTGAACGGCTCACTGTGATCGACCAGCCCGATATCCCGCAGGACCCGGGTGAAGAAGCGCGCATACAGGAGGTGCAGGATAGCGTGCTCGATGCCGCCGCAATACAGGTCGACGGGGGTCCACTGCTTTACCCGCTCGACATCGAAGGGCGCGCCTGCTTCTTCTGGGCTGGTGTAGCGATACCAGTACCAGGACGAATCGACGAACGTATCCATCGTGTCCGTTTCCCGGCGCGCGTCACCGCCACAGGTTGGGCAGGTCGTGTGCAGAAACGCCTCATGGCTGACGAGCGGGCTCTGGCCGGTTGGAGCGAACTCGGCATCCAGCGGGAGCGTCACCGGCAGCTGGTCCTCGGGTACCGGTACGATCCCGCAAGAATCGCAGTAGACGATCGGAATCGGCGTTCCCCAATACCGTTGCCGAGAGATCAGCCAGTCGCGCAGGCGGTAGCTAACTTCCGCCGAGCCTTTTCCCTGCTCGTCCAGCCACGAGATTACCGTTGAGACACTCTCCGGTACGGGCGTCCCATCGAATGGACCGGAATTGACCATCTTGCCGGGGCCGACGTACGCATGGGACATGGTTGCCGGATCGAGAGCGACATCGCCCTCCGGCTGTATGACTACCCGGATCGGCAGGTCGAACGCCCGCGCGAAGGCGAAGTCCCGCTCGTCATGAGCCGGTACCGCCATGATCGCGCCTGTGCCGTAGCCCATCAGGACGTAATCGGCGATCCAGATCGGGATTCGCTCGTCATTGACCGGGTTGACGGCATAGGCTCCGGTGAACACGCCTGTCTTCGGATGCGCTTCGTCCGTCGACTGCCGCTCGATTTCCGTCTCTCTTCTCGTCCGGTCGATGTACGCCTCGACAGCGTCCCGCTGCTCGTTCGTGGTTATCTGCGACACGAGCGGATGTTCCGGCGCCATCACCATGAACGTCGCGCCGAAGACGGTGTCCGGTCGCGTCGTGAAGACCTCCAGCGCCTCGCCGGTGTCGAGCGAGAACCGCAGACGCGCACCTTCGGAGCGCCCGATCCAGTTGCGCTGCATCACCTTGACACGGCTTGGCCAGTCGAGATCATCCAGGCCGGTCAGCAGTTGTTCGGCGTATTCGGTGATCCGAAAATACCACTGCTCAAGATCACGTTTGTAGACTTCCGCTCCACAACGCTCGCAGATGTTGCCTTCGAGCACCTGTTCGTTGGCCAGCACTGTCTGATCGTTCGGGCACCACCAGACCGGTCCCGCCGCCCGATATGCCAGGCCCCGTTTCAACATCTGCAGGAAGATCCACTGGTTCCAGTGGTAGAACTCCGGCATGCAGCTCGCGATCTCCCGGGACCAGTCGATCATCGTGCCCATCACGTCGTACTGGCGGCGCATCTGCCGGATGTTGTCGAGTGTCCACGTCGCCGGGTGGATGTTGTTCCGGATCGCAGCGTTTTCCGCTGGCAGACCGAACGCGTCGAACCCCATCGGGAAAAGGACGTTATGTCCACGCATGCGTTGTAGCCGGGCGAAGGTGTCCGGAATCGCGAACGCGTACCAGTGACCGACGTGAAGGATCCCTGACGGGTACGGGTACATCGTCAGCGAGAACCACTTCGGCTCCGGCCGATCATCTTCGACCCTGTACAGATCGGATTCCTGCCACGCCGCGCGCCATTTCGGCTCAACCACTGTTGAGTCATAGACGTGTGCGTCATCGAAGCCCGCGCTCGATGGATGTTGCGAAGTCGTAGTGGCTGTCGACGCCATGGAGTTCCCTGTCTTCCTTGCCGGGTCAACCGCAAGACCCGCAGTGCGTTAAATGCAAAAACACCTCCGTCCCGGTCAGGGACGAAGGCGTTCGTGACGATCGCTTCCGCGGTACCACCCTGGTTGATCAACGCGACGGCCGCTTCGACACGTTCCTGAGTGGAGCTGAGGGGGCTCGAACCCCTGACCTCAACACTGCCAGTGTTGCGCTCTCCCAGCTGAGCTACAGCCCCAGGAGCGTCGGTGTCGGACAACGACCGAGCGGTGATCCGCTCAGAACCCGATAACGGAGGCACCCGTCTTCAGCTCGCGTATGCTCACCGGAGAGGCTCACGGGCGAGTTCGACTCGTGACTGGCATCTTCCACCGCCCGATGCCTCGCTGAACTTGAGTCTACTACTCCCGATCGACGCCTGACCATCCTGTGCGATGGTCTCTTGCCGTTGCGAGATCCCGGCTTTGCGGGACCTCTCACGACGCCCAGAGTATAGAGTGCGTCGAAGAGGAGTGTCAATTCAATGAGTCAGTTGCCATTCCGCGTTCGTGAAGGAAGGATCCGCAATGTCTGACAGGCATCTCGCCAATTCTCCTACGCCTGTGGACTCGTCGGATGGGCGGGAACACAACGACTCCACCGTCGAGCGGATCATGAGCCGACTTGACGAGATGCATACCGCCCGAGAGCAGGCAATCCGCGAGGGCCGTGACATCATCCGGAACTCGGCGAACGCGATTCGTGCGCTCCATCGCGGAGACGTGGCGGTCGCAACCGCACTGATCGACGAGACCGCCATGAAGATCCAGGCGGTCAGGACCGCGACGGCGGCACATCCCAGCATCTACTGGGCCGGATATGTGCAGGACGCGATGAAGGAATATGCGGAGGCAGCCATCACGTCCGCGATTCTGCAGAACGCCCCCGTTCCGTCACCCGAAACGCTGGGCGTTGAGGACGCCGCTTATCTGAATGGTCTTGCTGAGGCGGCAAGCGAACTTCGCCGGGACTGCCTTGATGCGTTGCGAGCCGCCGATACGGAGCGGGCTATTCATCTTCTCGACCACATGGACACTATTTACACCGAGCTAGTCATCGTCGATTTTCCGGATGCGATGACTGGAGGGCTCCGCCGAACAACCGATCAGTTACGGGCCGTGCTCGAGCGCACTCGTGGAGACGTCACCCTTTCGGTGCGCCAGGAGCGTCTCGAGAAAGCACTTCGTGCGAGAGAAGACCATCTGCGCTAGCGAGATCCTCCGGAATGCGAACCTCGGTCCCTTCACCGTATCCGTTGCCCGCCAGCCACCCCGCCGGCACCTCCAGGACCAATGAAACCGGTTGCCCAGACGAAAACCGCTCGCGATCTACATCTTCAGTTCCTGGCGGGTCCGGGCAGACAGATTCCGCCGCGCCGGTGATCCTTCCCGCCTCGATCCAGACGATATCCAGGCAGAACCGCATTCCTCTCATCCAGAACGTGCGGGGCTCTGCCGTCGGGAACACGAAGAGCATGCCCGTTCCCGGCGCTAGCCCGTTCCGGTAGCCGAGCCCCAGGGACTGCTCGTCCTGCTCGAGAGCCAGGTCGACAGTCAGGGGGGTATCGCCCACGGTGACGTCCGCGGTCTGTCGCGCCTCCGGAAACGCCGTTCGCCATGGGGGAACGGCGTCACCCTGAGCCGCCCCGGGGGCGGCACCGGTCATGACGGTCAACATGAGAAGCGCGACGGTGACAAGCTTTCGGCGCTTCATTCAGGACACCTCACGCTCTATGCGGGCTTGTGGATGCCGCCCGCTGGATTGCAGATGATGGTTCAAGCTCTCAAGCGTGGCGACCACGCCATCGACTCCATCAAGGAGCAGATCACTGGACTCGACGACGCTTGGGGCAGTGTCGGCGGTCAAGACGCCGATGGCACATGCCATCTTCCCACTTTGCCCGGCGATGCGGTGCAAGGCATGAAAGCCATCCACGTCCGTGACGTCATCCCCGAAGAACACCACCGCGTCGAGCCCGTGCAGGGTGACCAGGGCTTCGATCGCGGTGCCCTTGTTGACCGCCGCGAGCGGCCTCAGCTCGAATACCAGCTTGCCACCGGACAACCGCAATCCAAAATCGGCCGCGACGTCAGACGCAATCGTTGACAGCGCATTGCCGACAGCGAGCGGATCTTCGCTCAACCGGTAGTGAACGGACCCGGAGAAACGCTTGTTCTCGAAGATCACTCCGGTGAGCGATTCGATCGCTTGAAGCCGTATCCGGATTTCGGACAGCGCCGCCTCCAGCACGCGCTCCGCCTCGAGCCCAGCTGGGTGGACGGTGTGTTCGCCACGATGCGTATATTCAAGCCCATGGTTGCCAACATAAAGGAGATCAGGAATGCCAACCCGCTCCCGCGCGTCATCGGCAGCGCGACCCGTTACGATGCCAACGACTTCGACCCGCGTCGCCAACTCTCGCAATGCTAGCGCTGCCGCCGGTTCGATCCGTGCGGCATCCGGTGTCGGCGCAAGGGGACTCAGCGTTCCATCGAAATCCGTGAACAGCCCTGTTCGTCCGCTCGCTACCAGCTTGAGAAGCCTGTCAACGACCTGTTCGACAGGAGTCACATTCGGCAATCCGGTTCCCCTTTTCTTTTACGCGAACGCTTTCTCGTCGTGGAGTTCAGGTTTCCATCTCGTATCGATAGGGCGTCCCATCCCTTGCGGCGATCCAGAGGTCTATGACTTCACCACGTTCCAGGACCGATACATGGTAATAAATGTCACCGACCGGGGCAGCTGGCGGCCCGAACGGTAAGGCTTCTGTGCTTTGGCGAATCGTCACCCCACCGGCAGCCCCCAGCAGTGAATCCTCGGCGTACCCGGCACGAACCAGCGAATGATACACAGACAGAATCGAAAGTCCTCTTGTTTCCAGCGTCGGTATCGTCTCCGGATCGTCCTCCGCAGCTTGGACCTCGGCCGTATCGGTTCCATAGAACGCCTGTGCCGATTTCGAGAAATACGTCGCTTCCCACTGATATCCGGTTTCCAGCAATGGACACCCAAGACGAAGGGCAACGAGGCGAGCATCCTCTTCCCACTCCTTCGCCAATTGGGTAACCCGATCGATCCCCGGTTTCAGGGTCGCATCTGCGGCTTCGAGATCGCGGACCCGCAATCGACCATCGAAGCATGGCTGACTCGTATCGGTCTCCCCCGGCAACGTCTCCGGCGTGCCAGAGTCCTGCGCCGATGTGGTCGTAACCAGACTCATCGTCATCAGCGCGACGATCACACGACTCAGGCGATATCGTGACGTGTATCGTGATGCATGAATGCGGCTGTTGCTGTCTTTCAAGGGTCTACCCCGGAATTGGAAAGCTGGCTGACAACCGGTCAGAGACGGTGTGTCACCGGGTCTGGTGTACGAGTGTGCCAACGGTGCGCTTCCCGCCTGATCCGCAGAATGAGCAGCGTGGAGCAGTCCTGGCACTGGGATATACTTTAGTGCATATACACAGCCTGACTCAGGTTGCGCGGGCGGGATTGGCTTTCGATCCGATTGGTAGAAAACCAATCCTTGCTCGCGCCCTCCTTCGTCCACCTTTCGTCCAGCACTCGCGATCCGGAGCCACTCACGCATGCGGTTATTCAATACGCAATCGCAGTCGATCGAACAGTTCGAGGTCATCAATGGACGCGTCGGAATCTATACATGTGGCATCACCCCCTATGACACCACACATGCCGGCCATGCGTTCCTCTTTCTCACATTCGATGTACTCGTCCGATACCTGCGGGACCGTGGTCATGATGTGACGTACGTCCAGAACGTGACCGACATCGACGACGATATCCTGCGCAAGGCCGCTGAACTTGGCGTGCCATGGGATGACCTCGGTCGACGGGAGACGGCCAAGTACCGCACGGACATGCGGAACCTCAACGCACTCGATCCGGACCACTATGTCGCGGTGACAGCGCATATCAACGAGATCGTGGCCCTGATCTCCCAACTTGTGGACAGGGGAGTTGCCTACGAAGTCAACGGCAGCGTCTATTACGCGGTCGACAAGGACCCTGACTTCGGTAAGCTAAGCCACATCCCGAGGGGCGGCATGCTGGCGGTCGCGAACGAGCGTGGCAACAAGCCGGACGATCCCAACAAGCGGGATCCCCTTGACTTCGTGCTGTGGCAGGCCGGTGCTCCCGGGGAACCAACCTGGGATTCACCGTGGAGCAAGGGCCGGCCAGGGTGGCACATCGAGTGCAGCGCGATGTCCATGGCCTACCTTGGAAACACCGTGGACATCCATGGCGGGGGTTACGATCTCATCTTCCCGCACCATGAATGCGAGATCGCGCAGTCCGAGATCGCGACCGGAGTCAAACCATTCGCCCGATACTGGATGCATGTTGCCATGGTCAAGTATCAGGGCGAGAAGATGAGCAAATCACTCGGCAACCTGGTGCTGGTCAGTGACGTCCTCAAGGATTCGAGCGCCGATGCGTTTCGGCTCTACCTGCTTTCCAATCACTACCGCACCGAATGGGAATACGAGGATGACACGATTGACCAGTGGGCGTCGGTAGCGAACGATCTCCGCGAAGCTGCCGAGTTCCCAGCGTACGGTGTCGAGGACATCCTGGACATGTCGCGCCAGCGACAACGGTTCTATGATGCGCTCGACAACGATCTGGATACGCCTCAGGCGATCACGGTGCTGCACGAGATCGCTCAGGCAATCCTTGAAGCTCCTGAGGAAGACGATATCCGCCAGGCACAGGACACCTTGCGTGCCCTCAGTGACGTGCTCGGTCTCGATCTCCAGGGATCCCGTTAGGCACCCGATCGAACCTGTTCCGCAGTCGAGGTGTTATACTTCCGCGATGCCCGAAATTTCGGGCTATCTTCATGTAATTACGATGTCGAAGGCAGCAAAAGCCTTCGTCCTTTCTCCTCCGGGGTGCCGGCATACGCTGCCCGCGACATCCGGGGGAAACCCGAAGGAAGGGGTTCAATCTTTGGTTACAACTGCACGTGAGCCACGAGCTTACGAGATCATGGCGGTGTTCCTGCCTGAACTGGCGGATGAAGACCTCACCGCCCAGCTCGATCGCGCCAGCGGTTACATCACGAGTGTCGGCGGCACGATCAAGGAAGTGCTGACCGATTCCCCATGGGGCCGGCGCCGTCTCGCCTACCCGATCCGGTTCAACAGCCAGGACTTCCGGGACGGCTTCTACGCCGTCTATCACTTCGATCTCGAGCCGTCGGCCATGGTTGACATCGAGCGGGAGCTGAAGCTCGACACCAGGGTCATGCGCTATCTCGTCGTACACGATGATCCAAAGGCGGGTGAGCGCAACACGGGCAGACCGGCGGAGGATGTCGGCGCCGACAATGCGGCTGTAGCGGACGCTCCCCACGGCGAACCACCCGCCGCACCCACCGACAGTATGACCGATGAGGCTGCAGCGGACGCTCCCTCCGGCGAAGCACCCGCCGCGGCCACGACAGTGCCCACCGACAGTACGACCGATGCGGCGCCAGAGGAGCTCGCGCTGGCAACATCCGTTCCCGCCAGTGCACAGGTTGGCGCGGAGGAAGCAGCCCCGGACGCCATGTCCGCACCGATGGAGTCGACACAAGCAACGACTGCTGGTGATGTGGCGGCGAACGCGTCTCCTGGGTCGGTGTCAGACATGTCGGCGGAAGCCTCGACGCCTCAGGAAGCTTCGCTCGATGCAGCAGCTCCTTCTCCAGACAACGCATCCGAAGCGGCTCCAGCCGACGCCGAAGCGGAGGTACCAGCCGCTGACAATTCCGCGACTGATTCCGAGCAGGAGGACTAGATGGCAAGCTTCGCGAAAGTAGCCCTGGTTGGCAACCTCGGGGCTGACCCCGAAACGAAGTACACCCCGAGTGGCACCATGGTTGTTGAGCTCCGCGTGGCGGTAAATCCGCGGCAGCGGGGTCAACAGGGACAGCAACAAGGCCAGGGCCAGGACGATGCAAAACCGACCTGGTACCGGGTTTCGGCATGGGATCGTCTCGCGGACCGGATCGATCGATTGACGCAACAGGGGTACCTGGCGAAAGGCCGGCAACTTTACGTCGAAGGTCGACTCGAACCGCGTGAGTTCACTGGCAACGACGGACAGGTTCGCACGTCGTTCGATGTCACCATGACGGACTTTCAGTTCGTCGGCGAGCGACGCGATAGCGACCAGGCGGCTGGCGACGGGACCGGTGGCGGGTATGGAACTGCCTCTGGTGGCGGAAACTTCGGAAACACCAGCGATGCAGGCGGCGGTCAGGGTAGTGGCAATCGACGCCAGAACTTCAACGACTCACCCGCCAGCGACATGGATGACATCCCGTTCTGACGCGCAGGTTCAACCTGATTGCGAGAGCCGAAGGAAACCAGGAAAGCGAATAATATGGCAGACAACCAGAATAGAGACAGCAGAGAGAGCCGTGGCCCAAGCGCCGGGCCTGCCCAGGAAGGTCGCCCGCAAGGCTCCCGCTTCGGTGGACCCCAGGGCCAGCGAGGCGAACGTGACGGTGATGGTGATCGCCGGCGGCCAGGTGGTCCCGCCGGTGCCGGAGGTCCTGGTGGCGCTGGCGGACGCCGTTCCGGCGGCGGCCGTTATTCGCCGCGACGGAAGGTTTGTGCCTTCTGTGTCGACAATATCGGGCACGTGGACTACAAGGACATCGCGCGGCTCCGGCGACACGTTGGCGAACGTGGCAAGATCGAGCCGCGACGGAAGCTTGGTACGTGCGCCCGTCACCAGCGGTCGCTGACGGTCGCGATCAAGCGCGCGCGCTATATCGGTCTCATTCCTTTCACCAGCTCCACCGGGCGCAACTAGTATCACTCCGTCTGCAAGTGCGTCTGACGACGTTTCGATTGTCAGCAGAACCGGCGCGCCAGTATCCAGGAATCTGGATTGGCGCGCCGTATTCGTTCCAGGCGGTCCTGCCAGTGTGGCGGCCACCTGGTGCCGGCTTCCTGAGATGGAATGGGGTTGTCATCCAGAATGAATACCGGACCTGATCGGATCTCCCGTGTCACGGGTAACTTGCGACGTCGGACGGCTCGACCATCCACACCCCAGCGACGCCGGAGCCGGCGAGAGCAGGAATCGCGCTATCAGCGGATCTTCCTGTTGTCGATGATCGCCGCGGCAGCGCTCATCGTGCTGATCCTGGGCAGCGGTATCGTGTATGAGTATGTGATCAAGCCCAACGCGGTCCTCGCCGAAGTCAACGGTCACGAGATACGCCGCAAGGACTACTGGAAGTATCAATCGGTCGTGCTCTATAACCAGGCGCGTCAGTACGAGGCGTTCGCGGCGCAGACGGCCGGACAGCAACAGCAACAGTTCCTCCAATTCGCGGCGACGTTCGATCAGCAGCGCGAGGACATCTGGGGGAGCACCGAAGTCAGTGACACGACAGTCCGGCAGATGATCGATGACCGCTTGTACGTCGATGGCGCGGCCGAGATGGGAATCACCGTCAGTGACGAAGAGGCCGATCTCTTTGCGCTGAATGCATTCGCGTCTGAGGACGCGCCCCTGATCACTCCGCTTCCTTCACCAACGCCGATTCCGGAACGTATAGTGGCGGCCACGCAGACGGCGGAAGCCCGTGCGACCGAGGAATCCATCTCTCTCGGCACGCCTGCCGCTCCTGCCCAGGCAATTCCGGTGTCGGGCAGTCCTGTTCCGGGCTCCCCGGTGCCCGCCACTCCCTCCGCAGTGGTGGCTCCGGAGAATGCAACGCCGCCCGCGGCCCAGGCGACACCCGACCCTGTCACCGCCCGGGACAACGCAGAGGCACAATTCAACGCCTTTCAAGAGGACGTGTTCGATCAGGGCCACCTCTCGATGGAGGATTTCAAGCGGCTCTATATCATTCCGCAGGTCGTACGTACGCAGGTAGACCACGAGATTACCTCATCAGTGCCCCAGCGAGCAGATCAGGTCCGCGCCGCGCATATTCTGGTCGGCACGGAAGAGCTTGCGAACCAGCTTTACGAACAGGCGACGGGAGGGGCCGACTTCGGGCAGCTCGCCCGCACCAACTCGACGGATACGGCCACGGCGGCTACGGGTGGCCAACTCGGCTGGTTCACGCAACAGGAGCTGCCTGCACCGCTTGCTGAAGCCGCTTTCGACCTGCAGCCAGGCGAGACCAGCAAGCCGGTCCAGACCGAATTCGGCTGGCACATCATCAAGACACTAGAGCGCGAGAATGAACGCCCGTTGACGGCGGCGCAGTATCAGCTCGCGAAGGACAAGGCTGTCGAAGCCTGGCTTGAACAACAGCGGACTGGGGCGAGCATATCGACGGAAGCAGAGGTAGAACCGTCGCCGACGCCGGCCCAGTTTGCCCCGCCGGCCGACGCACCGACTCCAGAGCCGCCTACGCCAGAAGGCAAACCGGAAGCTTCACCGGTGGCGAGCCCTGCACCGGCTCCGGGTGCAACGCCGGTCATCTCTCCCGGTCCTCGGGCAACGCCCGGCACCACACCGATCGCTACCCCGGCAGGCTGACCGTGGGGCATTTCGCGGGAGTGCAGGTCACCTGAGATGACCTGCACTCCCGGACACAGCGTCCATCACGGGTGATTTCACGAACAACGCCTGTCAGGTCAGTCGCTTGCCGATCCACGCGAGACCAGCCATCCGGGCCCTTGTGGTATTCTCAACTCCAACGAAAAGATTTCTGCCTGGCTCTTCACGACTCTAGAGCACGTGTCATCACCAAAGACACCGAAGGCACGCTCCAGCGGTGTTTCTGGGTCATCGTGCCGACTACGTGTCCAGACGCCGCTGCAGGAGACCTGCTCCGTGTCCTCCCGCGACCGCACAAACCGCCTGGAAAACACCCCCTCTCACTCGCGTTCGAGTGCTTCCCCCGACCGAAATAGTGCGGACGATCCTGACCAGGATTTCTGGGACATCGACGAGGAAGATCTCGACGGATATGTCGACGATGAACCAGATCAAGCGCCTCCGCAGCCTATGGCTCGCCGCGAGCGGTCACGCTCGCAGTCACCCTCAGGCACCGCTCAACAGATTGATCGTCTTCGGAACAACCTGAGACAGGGTGGGAGCAGCGAGCGACCACAACGGCAATCACTTGGCCGGAATTACCTCGCGCGTTCACCACGCGAACCTGATCCGGTCGATGAGGATGATAGCCTGAACGTTGAGGGACGTGATTGGCCTCAATCCAGCGCGCCTCGACGGACCAGAGCGGCGAGTAACACGGCCTCGCCCCAGAATCGGTCGCGTGTCACCGAGACGTGGGTTGACGACGACGACCGCTATTACGACGATGATGATGACTTCGGCGAGTACGATGCCCCGCCGCGACGCACACCGCTCACGCAGGCTCCCTCGATCCGCCGGTTGTCGCGGCCGAACGTTACTCGCCCCAGCATGCCTTCTGTCATCTCTCAGGCGGACCTTGTCAACGATGCTCCAGCGCTCGCGATGATCGGGCTGGGCCTGATCAGCCTCGCTGGCATGGCAATCCTGGTCGCCAACCGCGTTGACACCTTGGCGCCTTCGTTCGCCACCCATGTCAGCGCATCGGGAGTTCTCGAAGATATCCGTGGCTCAGATGCACTCTGGCGACTCCCGCTCCTGGCCACAATGCTGACGCTGATAAACGTCGGCGCGGCATGGTTCATCTCCCCGATCGATCGGTTCGCAAGCCGGTTTCTGATCGCAGCGGCGATCATCGTGCAGTTCGTTGCCTGGGTGGCCTTGATCCGGATTCTGTAGCCATCCTGTAAAGTCAACGCTCGTGATAAGGCAAACAGGAAAGCCCGGACCTGCGTCCGGGCTTTCCTGTTTCTGTGACGATGAGGATTCCTTGCGAGCCGGTTGTCTGCGATCGGTATGCCCGCGGACCATCAACTCTCCGGATTTCCCCGAGCCATTGCGCGCTCGAGTGCTTTCCGCGTCAGCACACGCACCAGGTGCGCGCGGTATGCCTCGGAGGCATAATGGTCGCCGTTGATCTCAAGCCCGTCAGCAGCTACCGCAGCCGCGGCCGCTATTGCCTCGGCTGACAGTGGCTGCCCGAGCAACGACGCTTCGGCCGCGCTGGCATGGGTCGCCTTCGATGTGGCACCCGTCACGCATATGTTAGCCGCCGATACGTTCGATCCGTCTGTTGTCACCGCGACAGCGATTCCGACAACCGCATACCCACTTGCCGGATGCGCGTGCTTCTCGTACGCCATCACCGTGTTCGGTTGCGGAGCGGGAAGCTGGACGGATGTGATCAGCTCGTCGGCCTCCAGTGACGTCGTCCACAAGTCGATGAACAGCTCCTCCGCGGGGATCGTCCGTTCTCCGTTGGGACCAGCCACCACGACCGCCCCGCCCAGTGCCAGGAAGACCGCGGTTAAGTCGGCGGCTGGATCGGCATGAGCCAGCGTTCCACCGATCGTGCCGTGTGCCCGGACCTGCTGATCACCAATCCGGCGAACGGCATCAGGGATCATCGGGTACCGCTCGGCGACGCCCTCGGCGTCACGGATGTCGTTGTAGGACGCGAGTGCTCCAAACATCGCTCCGTTCGAAAGATCGACGCCTTTCAGCTCATCGAGACGGCCGATATCGACGAGCATGGCAGGCACTGCAAGTCGCAGCTTCATGGCCGGGATCAGCGAATGACCGCCAGCCAGGATCTTGGCGTCGGGGTTGACGACCAAGACCGCGATTGCATCGGCAACGCTCGCCGCCCGATGGTAGGAAAATGCAGCAGGGAACACCGTCAAATCTCCTTGACTCTGCGCTGGTCAGTCAGCGGCGTTCGACTTCATCTTGTCGGCCGCGTACTGGACCGCGCGGACGATGTTCTGATATCCGGTGCAGCGGCAGAAGTTACCTTCCAGCTCGTGCCGGATCTCGTCTTCGCTGGGACTCGGATTGCGCTCCAGCAGGGCCACCGACGACATGATCATCCCGGGAGTGCAATACCCACACTGGAGTCCGTGCATTTCCCAGAATCCTTCCTGGACAGGGTGGTATGCCCCTCCGACAGCGAGGCCCTCGATCGTCTCGACCTGCGATCCATCGACCTGAACGGCGAATGCGGTGCAGGACTTGGTGGTTACCCCGTCGACCGTGACGACGCAGGCGCCGCACTGACTCGTGTCACAACCAACATGAGTGCCGGTGAGACCGAGTTCGTCGCGAAGGAAATGCACCAGCAAGGTCCGTGGTTCGACAGTAGCCGAGCGCGTCTCCCTGTTGACCGTCATCGTCACCTGAACCGTGCCAGCGTTCGTATCCGGATCCGCCATCGCGGTGCCCCTCTCCTGACCAATCGTGTAGCGAATGTGCTGTCTCATGCATGTCACGTCCGCGCCGCCTTCCAGGTTCAACCGGTGGAAAGCGGAGACAAGACGAAACGCCCGTTGTCTCGAAGCGGTGAGCTGGAGTCTTCAACGATGCGAGTATACCTTCATGCCTCTTGCGTGTCTGTACCGTCCGAGCTCCGGACGGATCCATCAATCCCTTACGCGGATCCTGCATGAACCTGGGGTCGAGAACGTCCGCTGGGAGACACGCCATGAACACTGCCAACTGCCCGAATGTGCCCTGCCCCCGCTCAGGCCAGGGCGGATTTCCGCTGGCTCTCGACCGGGGGTTGCGCTGCGATCAGCTCTTCGATCACCTGCAGAGTGTAGGCGGCGACGTCAGGAGCAAGCGATCGGGAGTAGAGCCGAAGTTGCCGGACCAGAGCATCGATATCATCTACCGGCGGAGGGATCAGCCCGAACCTTTCTCGAATTCGGGATCGCATCCAGGCTCCCGCCATCCGACGCACCTTGTTGGTCGATGGCGGCACGACTCCAGCCGCCAGCGCCTGCTGTTCAATCTGTTGCCGAAGGATTTTCCCTGGAATCGGAAAGCCGGTGGCCTGGTCGATCGCGAGGCGCTGCTGTCGTATCTCCTCCGCGATGTCATTCCATCGGAGCACGAGGTTCCATGCCCCGAAGGCATGCCTGCCGATTCGCTCGGCTTCCGCCTCCACCTCGCTGAGGTCAATCGATGGCACCTCGCCTGATTCCAGAAATAGGCGAGTTTGATCGATACGGAACCCGACGGCGGCGCGGGCCAGCCGAAAATAATAAAGCGTCAGAAGGAGGCTCGAGCGATAGTCCATCTCGAGGTCGTCCCGAGCCGCGAGCAAGTCGATCAGGCGCTCATGACCGATTGGCGCCATGAATTCCGACACCGTGACCGGCAACATGCAGATCTCCCGGCTCGGGACCGCGATCCGTCGCAACCCTTGCCGCCCACGAAGTAGGTGCCGCGTCAACGAGTAATTCGGGCAAAGGAAGATGCCATCCGAAAGGACCACGTCTTCCCCAACTTCCGGAATCGCGTCACGAACCGCCTGATCGGAATCGAGCAGCGCCCTCACGACACCTGCGCTTACCTGCCGGGATTTCGCCGTCTCAACCGAGAACTTGGCGTCCGCGGCCCGGATAGTCTGTCGATGATTGCCGCCGCTTCCGACTAGAAGGAAGTCCGGGTTTTGGAGGTGTGCTCGGGAGGCGACGCGTGCGATCTCCGGCACATCGTCCAGCCGGACGACGGCGTCGTGGGTGATCCATGCACTATCTGGGTCCAACGGTGCAATTAAGTCTGGATGTTCGGTAAGCGCAGCTGCGCAGAGATCCGCCCAGCGGTCGCCGATGATTCCGCTCGCTCCTCCACGGTCGGAATACTGCATGAGCGTTCGGTCGTAGATGGCGTTGAGGAGTGATCTGCCCGGAAAGGCTGTAGATGTCAGGGTGACGTCGACGTCTTCTGAACCATGCTCCAAGGTCAATGTGTCATCCTGAACCGCTTGTCCATCATGTTCCGTCCGCTAGGGTGAAGCGATGGGCCGCATTCGCACATAGGCGATCACGAAGTGACTGAGCAGGAGTGGTCCACCAATGACTGCGCCCATTGCCCAGGAGCAGCGGACATTGTGCCTCAACACCGCTTGAGTCCAACGCCGTCAGAGCAGTTCTTCGGTCGCTACGCTTGCGCCGAATGACGGCGGGCAATGCCGCGGGATATGGATGGGCAAGCCCTTGAAACTCGAGACGCTTCGGCGGGAGTTTTCGGCCAACATTCCAGATCCGCACCCCTTTAACCTCGTACGATCATGTGGAAACTGTAGAATGACCGCAACGTCACGTCTCATTTATCAGGGTACGACCATGCACCCATCACCGCCAAGTCCCTCTCCTCTTGACGAGGGACTCCAACTGCTCTTGCGTCATGTTCGCGGCCTCGAATCGGGATTCAGCCCGGGACGACTATCCCGCGAGGCAGCGGAAACCCTGGACATTCCCGAGGCGTTCGTGGAAGCCCTCTTCACCAGTGCGCGCACACGTGGTCTGCTGAAGCCGATTCCCTTCGGTCGCGGCAGTTTACGCTGGACCATCTCCGCGACGGGCGAGCGTTTTCTCGAGGGTCACACTCCGGCCGTCAGCGACCCGAGTTTTTCCGAACGCTGAAGCGTGCACTTGGTCGCCCGCTCCAGAGATATCTCAGCGACATCGCTAGCAGCACCCCAAGCACGACCGCCAGACGCGCTGCCCAATCAATCGCGGTCGTTGCGTAACGCAGCTCCAGCGTCGCCGTTTCCGGAGGAACGACAACCCGCATATACCCATTGTCGGTCCTTGCGACGTTCACCCGTTCCCCATCAGCGAACGCTTCCCAGCGCGGAAACCAGTTCCTGCGGACATCGATCGTTCCTGATACTCCCTCGAACCTGGCTAGCAGACGCTGGTTCTCGATGATGAGGTCGGTTGCCGCGGCGTCCACACTCGAGATGATGGGCACCGGGTCGATGACCGCATAGATATCCCACCTGCCCTCGGCTCCCATCTGTTCGAGCAAGGGGGAGCGTTCCGCCGCGAAGCGAGGATCGGTCGCGCCGGCCGGGACGCTCATGTTAGTCACCACCACGGCACCGATACCGTGTGCCCCGAGATACCGAGGCGTGAGCGTCTCCCCCGGATCTCGGTACGAGTGTCCCTGGAGATAGTTGTAGGGACCCTCGTGATCGGTGTGCCAGTACCAAAGCCAATCATCGTAGAAGAACGGCACATCCGACTCGGAAGGACCCCAGAGCTGTTCGTGCCACCATCGTCGTTCCTGAAATTCCCGATCGCCGATCACGAGAATGGCTGTTCCTTCGGGGAGGGAGCCATCCGCGACCTGCACGGCGGTCTGGAAAGCCATGAACTCCGACTCAGGAGTTGCACCGGGCGCACGGACGAAGGTTCCGTCCGCCGTTGTATCCGGCTCGCGTGCCTGATACTCCCTGGGCGGGGTCCAGGCCGATCCCCACATCAGGACGAGGAGGACGACCGTGATCGCTCCGGTACTCATGCTTGTCGCCAATACTGGTCGCCCGATCCTGAAGAAGCGAACCAGCGCCTGGATCGCCTGAGTGACGGCGAAGGCCGCGAGATAGATCATTACGAGCCGCTGAAAAGGCATCAGTCTCGGCGGTTCCAGCTGCTCGATCACCCCCGTATTCGCTGACAATGCCGCGGTGAGCACTACATACCCGATCAATGCCAGGGCGAACGCGCGAGCGATCGGGAATCGCCGCATTCCTGTCGCCAGTGCCACGCCGCCTCCCCCCATGAGCACGACCGGCAATGAGACGGACGTCACCGTATTGGCCCAATACTCGCGAAGTGACGCATAACTCTCGTAATGGACGAAGAAATACAGGTCTCTGTACCGGATCAGGGGAACGAGGACCGGCGCCGCGATCAACATGCTGGCGCCGCCCACCAATGCGATGCGCCGTGCAACGAGGAACGGCGACTGGGATGGACCGCTACCACGAAACAGCATGGCGCTTACAGCGATCGCTCCAGCGGCGATCGCGATCGCGAGCGCCGAGCGGGGGTTCGTATATACCGACGCAGCAATCGCGACCGTGGCAGCGACACTCGACCGTGCCTGCCCATGAATTACCGCGCGCGCGAGCGCGGCGGAGGCGATCAGCGCCAGCACAGCCCCCGCGACATTCGTGACCAGGCCCCACTGGACGAGCTCTTCATAGCCTCCGTGAGTCCACAGCCCCGGAATCGACACATGAATCGCCGTCGCGAGCACCGGCAACCAAGGGTTGAGCCGGTCACCACGTGCCATGATCCAAAAGCCCAGCGCCGGTAGGACAAAGATCAACAGGACCACGAGCTTGTGGATGGCGAGAATCGGGAGGGTTCCCAAGAACACCCCCCAAAGCACAGCCTCGAACCACGCGACGCCGAGAGGATAGAACTCGGCCGGATATCCACCCTGGTGATTCGCTACCCAGCGTAGAGGCTCGCCCTGCCGCAGGCTATCGAGCAACGTCGCGGCCCGTGTTGCATGAAAGGGATGGTCGATCGAGGCAAAGGTGTCGACAATCGATTCCCGGCGCCCGTCGTACGATACGGTCTTGAAGAGATCGACGCCGCCGAAATGCCAGATCACCCATGCACACAGCGCCAGGAGAACGAACGCAGCTACCGCGGTTTGACGGGATATTCGGGTGAATCCACTATGGGGCTGTGTAGAGGCAGTAGCAGGCTTCTCGGATTCCTGGAGCACGTCACGCATCAGGTGGACGTTGTCCCCGCACCGGGAGAGGAAGAAGGAGCAGGATCCGGAACTGAGATCCCTTCGTCTCCAGCCTGGAGTAGAAGCCAGAGTCCGGCGATCGCGCCGAGCAGGAAGAGCAGCAGTGCTCCATAGAAGACGCCTTCCACGAGCCACTGTTGGGAAACCTGAGGCAGGTTGCCCGCTTCGATCCTCCAGGTACCGAGGACGGATTTGAACTCCTGGTGTTTGCGGTTGAAGCGCCAGATGTAGGCCGGCGTGGATCCGAACGCCACATACGCCAGCAACCCGATCGATGTGAGCGCCCACAGGATGACCGTCAGCGTTCTTGTGTGAGACGGCCGCTGTTTCACATCATCGTTCGCGGACGACTGGGCACCTCCGCTTCCGGATTGGACGGTGTCTTCAGTCCTCGAGCGTTCGTCGTCAGTCATCCCACCCCGCTCCGGAACAGCACGATCAGGGCACCAGTGTGCCCCGATCAGGACGCGTCGATCAGGTTAAACGACGGTGGACTGTGCTTCCGTTCGCTTGATTTCGTGATACTCCTCATCGGCATTGACGCGCTCAAGGTCATGCGCCTCGCCGAGGAGGTTCTTGGCGGCGAGCATTCCGGTCTCGATCGAATGGTCGGTGTTGTTGTACCGGAACGATCCACCTCGACCGATGTACTGGAGGTTCTCGATACTCTGGATGTAATTCTTCATCTTGAGCAGCGGTTCCTGATAGTCGAGGTCATACACGGGATAGGCCTTGGTTGCCCGTAGCGTGAACCCGCCGATGACCTCTTCCGGCTTGACGAAACCGAGATCGTCAACCAGGTGCTTGACCGACTGATTGACCAGTTGCTCGTCCGACATGTTCCAGATATGGTCACCCTTCGTGCAGAAGTACTCGATGACGAGCGAGGTGTACTCATCGCTGGGTACCATCGCCGGGCTCCAGTTCTTTGGCTCGTGGAACCGGCCGAACAGAATGTTCCGGTCGTGCACGTACAACCAGGTATCCGGAGTCACCTGGCGCTTCTTGATCATCAGGTTGACCGTGATGATGTCACGGAACGTCAGGGAGTCCGCGGCGGAGATCACATCCGCGGGAGCTGCGGGTTCCATGATCTTGACGAGGACCGTGAACGGGATAGAAGAGATGAAGTTGTCACCCTCGATCATCTCGGTCCCGTTTTGGGTCCGCACGCGGATTCCCTTCACCCGATTACCATCGAGCACGATCTTTTCGACCGCGTTCTTGAGCCGGATCTCGTTGCCGGATGCCGTGATCGCATCCGCCATCCGTTCGGAGAAGCGACCGAAGCCGTCACGCGGATACATGAACTGGTCGATCAGGCTGACCACCTCACCCTTGGACGGGATGATCGCATCCTTGATCGCCGTCACGAGTGACATCCCCTTGGTGCGCTGGCTTACCCAGTCACCGGAGAGCTGGTCGCATTTCAGGCCCCACACCTTTTCGGAGTACGCCTGGAAGAACAATTTGTACAGCGTGTTGCCGTACTGATTAATGTACGCGTCTTCCATCGAGTTGATCTCGGTGGGACGGAAGCGTTGCTTGAGCCGAACGCGACCATAGTCCAACACCGCTCGAACCGCCGTCACGGGCCCTACCGCCTTGAGTGCACTGGCGATCTTCAAGGGGTAATCGACGTACTTGCCATCGAAGTAGATCCGGCTTACCCGGTTCACCCAGAGCAATTCGTCGGCAACGACCTCGCGGAAGAGGTCATTGAGATCTTCGTTCTTGGTGAACCAGCGATGTCCACCGATATCGAACTTGAACTCGCCTTCCTCGGTATCGCGGCGAATCGTTCGTGCAAGACCTCCGACGAAGGGAGCGGCCTCGACCACGGTCGCATGCGCACCTGCCTTGCTGAGCACATACGCGGAGCACAATCCCGCTGGTCCCGCGCCCATGACCACGGTTTGCGATCCGGAGCGGGATTGCTCACCTGCTCCATTCGGATGGTGGCCGTTCTGCATCGTCGGAGAATCCTTCCTGGGCCTTCTGCTCGCCCGGTTGATCGATGAGCGGTTCAGTGACTGCTCTGTCTGCTACTCATGATTGCGCGCATGCTGACAAACCCCATTGTGCGGGCCCGCGATGATGCCCAAGTGTATACCACGGTCGCGTCCTCACACTGGCAGTTCAGGCGTGGAGACACGCTCGTAGCACCGTGCACTCGCATCCAGCGCTCATCACTCGTCGAGCGCTTTGCCCACGCGCCGCCCTATGCTCGCCAGGTGATCGCATTGTTGAGAACGAAGTTCCATATGGCCGCAACACCAGCACCGAACAGGTTCGCGAGCAGATAATGCATGCCGAACGCATCGTGGAGATACGTCAGGATCGACCAGTTGATGAGCAGGCCGCCGATATTGATGGGAATGTAGGACATCGCTCGATGGATAATGCGTCCGCTTCCTCGATCGTGCCAGGTCCACATCTCATTGAGGAAGAAAGTGACGGCCATCGACGCCAGGATCGCCAGGGGTGACGCGGTCTTGACCTGCAGGTTGACTGCATCGTGGAGAAAGATCAGGCCGATCTGGTTCACCGCCAGACCAATCGCACCGACTACGATGAATTTCTGGAACCGCTGGGTGAGCGTCCAGAGCCTTACCGCCGATCGTGGCCATGACTCGACTGAGATCATCCGCCCCTGACTCTCCTCGCTCTGGACCTATCCCAAGACAGCCCGTGTCTTCGACATCCTCCGGCTAACCGGCCAATATCGATCTCACACGCACCGCCTAAGTCTCGCCAGAACAATACCACGGTGGCGGTCAGCGGCCTTGAGTTATCCACATGGTGTCTGGCCAAGTCGGTATTGGCCAGACACCATGTGTCCGAGAATCAGGTTCCAGCCGCTTCAACGGCCTCTCGAACCTCCGTATACGCCGCCGTCAGCTGGTTGTCCGGCAACGTCGAGAAGATGTTTTCGGGCACCACATTATCGGAGTACGTGTAGGGGTAGGCCACTTCTCCCTCTGGATCCAACTCCACCTCGATGGTTGGATCTACTCCCTTTTTCCAGATCTCCTCGCCATCTGCGGTGAGCCAGAGCTCTGTGCCAATGACCGCCAGCGACCCATCGTCCAGATCGAAAGGTAGCAGGACCGTGCCAGTGCCGAAGGTGGTGATGCCGACCACTTCACCCCGTTCATTATCGCGAATCGAGGAGGATACGATTTCAGCCGCCGACGCCGAGTTGTCGTTCACGAGAACGGTCAAAGGACCTTCCTGCCACTCGCCGTTGGACCCGATCGTCTGAACATCCTTGGTATTTCCCTCTGCGTCCTGCTCCTGATAGAGAATCGAACCATCGGGCAGGAACTGCGAGCCGACCCCGATCGCCTCGAAGACGAGGCCTCCGGGATTCGCTCGCAGATCGAGAATGACACCCCTCGCGCCCTGCGCCTTGCCCTGGCGGAGGGCTTCCTGAACTCCCTCGGTGGCGCCGCTCGAAAACTCCGAGAGCCGAACCCAGAGGATATCCTCCGGCAACATCGCCCAGGATACCGGTTGGACGTCGATCCGGGCCCGGGTGATCGTCACCTCATAGGTCGTTTGCTCGTCTTCGTGACGGAGCTCAAGGGTCACGTCGGTCCCCTCGTCGCCACGGATCAGGTTGCCAATGTCCTCAGGCCTATCGACTTCGGTCGTGTCGACACCATCGACGGTGAGAATCTCGTCCCCTGGCTGGATGCCGGCCTCGAACGCGGGAGAGTCCTGGATTGGCAGGATGACCACGGGCGGCGACACCTCGGTATCGATCTGGATGCCAATTCCGATTAACTCACCACGAGACGACGCCTCGAATACTTCCGCCTCTTCGGGATCCAGGAATGTCGAATGCCCCTCGTCTCCGAGGGCATCGATCATGCCCCTGCTGGCACCGTAGATAAGTTGCTCATCAGTGATCTCGTCGGATTCGACGTAGTTTTCCCGGATCAGCTCATAGGTGTCATCGAGGATTCCGAACTCCTCGACATTGGGCAGCGCCTCCTGGTCGGATTGCGCGCCGGCAGGGGAGTACTCGAGCAGGTACCGGTCGATTCCCATTCCCGTCCCGACGGCGAGGAGCAGCATGGTTGCGGTCACGAGCGCTCGCAGGTGCAATGATGCTGTCCGGACCAGCCGGCGGCCGCGGCGAGGAGTTGATGAGCGAGATTCTGGTGCCGATTGCTGATCCATAGTGTCTCCTTGCGACCAATGACGCGAACTGGTGTCCGATGGGGATCGATGCTTCCTGCGCGTGGTGTCGTGGACGATCCGAACGTTTCCGTGGTTCCATGCCGCAGGGAAATGCGTTGGAAACGAGTACCAGGGCCCTCGATGCCTGCGTTGAAGGAGTAGCAGACCAATGGCCGTGAGCCGCCCCGACGACCCTGTGACAATCCGGTTCCTCATCGAAGGCGAGACATACGCCGCGACGGTCCGCCGGGGGCAGATTATCCACGAGGCGTTCCATCTCGCGCTGCCTGAAAAGTATACGGTGGGATGCCGGCTAAGGTTCGCATCAGCGGCAGGTGAACCGATCTTTGCGGACAATTTCGCCGGGCAGATCGAGGATCACTTCCCTTCGACCGACATCATCACGAGCGCCACTTCGATCGCGGGCGCATCCGGAAGCTGGCAGAACGTCGGCTTCGATCACCTGGCCATCTCCGTTTCCGATCGCGCCGACGCCACATCGTTCTTTACAGATGTCGTGAAGATGCAAGTCATGCGCGACGATCCGCATCTGACGGTCCTGGCAACGGGCTCCACCGCGCTTTTCCTGTTCGATGCAGGCAGCGACGAGCCACTTTCCCCAGATCGCCCCTCGTCCTGGCATCACATCGGCTTTGTGGTCGACAACCTGGAATATGCCTACGCGCATCTGCAGGAGCACAAAAACCGGTTGCGCAGCGATTTGACGTTGCTCGAACGGGACGAACGGTGGAGTCTCTACTTCTTCTACGAGAACGGACCGGTCACGTTCATGATCCAGTTCTCGGAGATAAAGCCCGAGAGTCGAGGGTTTACCACACCCGAGAGCAAGGGATTCGCCGGCGTCCTGTACGACTACACGAGCCGGCCGTATGGCGTGCAGTTCCAGAACGAGTGACGAACCTCCAGCGGTGGTACGTGTGGCGCCGAAAGCGGCTGCACGGAGCCTGGGCAGCCGTTCCTTTTAGACCCCGGTGGAAACGGTTGCCCGGAGCCTCACCGGGGTCCGCCATGCGCTGTAGCGATCCTCCGTGCCCCGCATGATCCCGAGCAGCAGGCGGCCGAGCTCCGCGGTGACCGGCCCGATCTCACCGCTCCCAACGGCATACCGATCGACCGAGAGGACCGGCGTGATCTCTGCTGCGGTTCCACACGTGAACACTTCGTCCGCGAGATACAGCTCCGTGCGATCGACTTGCCGCTCGATGACTTCGATCTGAAGGACTTCGCGGGCCAGGGTCAGGATCGCGTCGCGAGTGATGCTTTCGAGAATGCCGCTCGTGACATCGGGCGTGACGAGCTTGCCATCCTTGATGAACGCAACACAGGCTCCGGGCGCCTCGGCGACCTTGCCCTGGGGGTTGAGCATGATGGCGACATCGTAACCGTCCAGCCGCACCTCATGCGTTGCCAATTGACCGTTGCGATAGTTGGCGATGTTCTTCACCCTCGGAGGCATCACGGTGTCCGAGATCCGCGTCCAGGTGCTCACTCGTGCGTGCTGAGAATGATCCGAACCGAGGTGCGTGGGCATCGGGTTGGTTCGGATCACCATTTCGCTCTCGAGTTTCGAGGGATCGAACCGTGCCGATCCGGCGTTGGCGCCGTATACCAGCGGAAAGATGTAGGTATCCTCCCGGCAGTCGTTCTCTTTCAACAACCGAAGGATGATATCCCTCAACTCGGCGTTGTTCTGGGGTAGCGGCAGCCGGACCAGCCTGGTCGAGCCCTGCAATCGCGAGAGGTGCTCCTCCAGCCGGAACACGTAGAGCTCCTGCTGATCCTCGTTCCAGTAACCGCGGATGCCTTCGAAAACCGCGCCGAGGCTGGACCACGCGAGGTCGGTGACATGGACCGTCGCGTCTTCCCAGCGAACCAGGTCGTTCTTCCACCAGACATACGTTGGATGCGCGGCCGCCACGGCGATGGTCCTTTCCCTCGAATGAGCTGTGAAAATGCGCCTTTGCCCTGCTCCTCCGAGTATCGCACAGGGCTCAGGCAGGAGGTTCGCTACTCACCTCAGCCCGCGGCGACCCGTTCGAGACCCGTTCGCTGTGCCAGGGCAGCGGCACCGTAAATCCCGGTGTCCTTGCCGAGGGATGAGTAGGTCACCTTGACATCGGCACGCATATCGACGAACGAATGTGCCCGCATCGTTTCCCGCGCTGGACCAAGGAGATGCTCGCCCAATGCGGCGACGCCGCCGCCGATCACGATCATCTCGGGATTGAAGATGTTGGTGAACGTACCCATCGCCGCACCAAGCGCGCGTCCCGCCCGGTCGAGAATCATCCGGGCGGCGGGATCGCCCTGCTCCGCGGCGTCCTTGACGATGCCCGCGTGCAACTCTCCTTCCCCAGCGATACGGCGCAGGAGATCGCCATCGGCGGTCGTCGCGACAGCCTCCGCCTCGCGCTTGATCGCCCACCCGCTGACGAACGCTTCAAGGCAGCCAATGCTTCCGCAGGTGCAACGAGGACCATCCATCGCGACGGTCACATGCCCGACCTCGGCACCCAATCCGCGAACACCATCGACGAGCACTCCGCCCGAGACGACGCCACCCCCCACACCTGTACCGAGCGCCAGGTAGACCAAATCGGCCACACCCTGTGCGCTGCCGTACCGCATCTCGCCAAGAGCGGCGCAGTTCCCGTCGTTGGCCAAAAGTACCGGCCTCAGCACCCCGGCTTCGAGCATCGGCACCAGTGGGACATCACGCCAGCCGGGGAGGTTGGGTGTGTACAGGACAGTTCCGGTTCGGGGGTTGAGAGGTCCAGGCGAGGCGACTCCCACCGGGATAGCCTCGCTAACGCCAGCGCTCTCGGCCGTCTGGTTGATCAGCTCCGCCATGCGCGCGATCACATCCTCATGGCCTGCCTCGGCGGAGGTTGGGATCGCCCGCCGGTGCGACAGCACACCGGCGTCATCGACGACCGCGGCGCGGATGTGCGTCCCGCCCAGGTCAACCGCAACAACGAGTTCTCTGCTCACGATCGTTCGGGTCTCTTTCGCTGGTCAGTCACGATTCTGATAGGAGCCGGACGGCTGGTGTGCGTCGCTCAAGAAACGTCACAACTCATTGTGCTGGTCCCCAGAAAGCCCTACAGGATGAAGTTGCTCAGCTCGTCGTCGTCGGCTATCTCGCCAACCCGCTCCGTCACGAACGCCTCGTCGATTTCGATGTGCTTCTCATCCATGTCGGGCGCCTCGAACGAAATTTCCTCGAGCACTCGCTCCAGGATCGTCTGGAGCCGCCGCGCACCGATGTCCTCCGTCCGGCTGTTGACAAGGGTGGCCAGCTTCGCGACCTCACGCAAACCGGCATTGGAGAAGGTTACCGACAGGCCTTCGGTAGCGAGAAGCGCCTCGTATTGTTTCGTCAGGGCATTCTGGGGCTCCGTCAGGATTGCGAAGAGATCGTCCTCGCTGAGAGCTTGAAGCTCTACCCGGATCGGGAAACGTCCCTGCAGCTCGGGAATTAGGTCCGATGGACGAGCATGGTGAAAGGCGCCGGCGGCGATGAACAGGATGTGATCGGTGTTGACCGGACCGTACCGGGTCATCACCGCTGAACCCTCGACGATCGGGAGGAGATCCCGTTGCACACCCTCGCCTGACACGTCGGGGCCTCCATCCCCTTCGCCGGAAACCGTCTTGTCGAGCTCGTCGATGAAGACGACCGCGGCATCCTCGACGCGCCTGATCGCCGCTTCGACTACCGCATCGAAATCGACCATCCGGTTGGCTTCCTGCTGGGCGAGGATGCTCCGCGCTTCGCGAACCGAGACCCGCCTTCGTATCCTCCGTCTCGGCAAGAGCCCATCGAGAAACTCGTAAAAGGTGTCCTGAAGCTCTTCCGGGTTGACGCCGCCGATAATCTCATACGAGGGCATCTCCTCGCCGTCGTCTTCCGGCTCCAGCTCGATCTCGACCGTCTCGTCCTCCATCGCCTCCTGATCGAGTAGCTCGCGCACGCGCTTCTGCTGACGACGACGACGGCGTTCGGCGGCGACGGCTTCCCGCTCCGCGGCGTCGTGATCGTCCACCTGGCCATTGCTTGGCTTCCGCGACGAACGGCGGGGACTCCGGCTCAGCTCCTGCTCGGACAGGATCTCGGTCAGGCGGTCGACGGCGAGATGCGACGCCTCTTCCTTGACCAGTTCAAGGCGCTCACCGTGCAGCATGGAGATGGCGATCTCGACGAGGTCACGGACGATCGATTCGACATCGCGACCGACGTAGCCCACTTCGGTGAACTTCGTCGCTTCGACCTTGATGAACGGCGCATCGACGATCCTCGCGACCCGGCGTGCGATCTCCGTCTTGCCGACGCCTGTTGATCCGATCATGAGGATGTTCTTGGGCTGAACCTCCCGCCGCATTTCTTCCGGTAGCTGCTGCCGGCGATATCGATTGCGGAGCGCGACCGCAACGGCACGCTTGGCATCCTCCTGGCCGACGATGTAGCGGTCGAGCTCGGCAACGATCTCCTTCGGGGTCAGGCTGTCAGCCTCCCGGGGTTGCTCCGGCAGCTCGCCGGTGGGACGGATGAAAGAATCCTTGCTGGTAGACCGGCGAACGGCATCAACCATCAGCCCACCTCCTCCTCGGACGCGGCGTCAGCGCCGTCCTCGCGTGCCTCGGTCGACGAGTCGACGACCTCGACGGTGATCCGATCGTTGGTGAAGATGCAAATTTCGGCCGTTACGTTCATGCTCGCGCGGACAATCTCTTCCGCGGAGAGCTCGGTATGCCGAATGAGAGCCTTCGCGGCGGCGGTCGCGAACGGAGCTCCGGAACCTATCGCCAGGACGCCGTCATCCGGCTCGATCACGTCGCCGTCGCCGGACAGGAGCAGGATCGAATCGGCATCGGCAACGATCAGCTGGGCCTCGAGACGGCGAAGGTATCGATCGCTGCGCCATTCCTTCGTCAGCTCGACGGCGGCCTTGCGCAGGTTCCCATCCCAGGATTGGAGCTGTTGCTCGAACTTGGCGAAGAGGGTCAGCGCGTCCGCCACGGCTCCGGCGAACCCCGCGACCACGGTTCCGTCGTAGAGGGTGCGCAGTTTGCGCGCATTGTGCTTGAGCACGACATCACCGACCGTGACTTGGCCGTCTCCCGCCAATGCCACGCTGGCATCGCGCTTGACGCCAACGATCGTCGTCGCGTGTGGCCTGACCGAGGCCGCGGTATTCATGTGCGTGTTCACCCTTAGGTACCATTCCGGAAGTCGCAGTTGACTGTAGCGCGGGTCTTTTCCCTGCCATCGGGCATCGTCTTGTATCAACGGTGCAGGTTCCCGGACCTTGCGTCAAGGATGCAAACGGCGCCGGGCGGAACCCCGGCGCCCCAAGCAATCACCTGTCCAGGATCACACCCTCGACACGGCGCGGGACCTAGTCACCCACCTTGGCGAGCTGGCGCTCCGCACCCGTACCGCTGCACGAAGAGCACTTGATCTGATTACCACGACCAACCTGAACCATGTATGCACCACAGTACGGACACGTTTCATTGACGGGCTTGTTCCATGAGACGAAATCGCATTCGGGATAGCGCTCGCAGCCGTAGAATTTCCGGCCCTTCTTCGAGCGGCGCTCAACGACCTCGCCCTGGTGGCATGTCGGGCACTCCACGCCAATCCGGGTCAGGAGCGGTCGGGCATTGCGGCAATCTGGAAACCCGCTGCATGCCATGAACTTGCCGAACCGGCCGAGCTTGATGACCATCGGTTTGCCACACTGCTCGCACACCTCATCGGTTGGCTCATCCCTGATCTGGATGCGTTCCATCGTCTGCTCGGCATTCTTGAGCGTGGTCGTGAACGGGCCGTAGAACTGCCTGAGCGTCGGAACCCATTCGCGTTCCCCTGAAGCGATCTCATCAAGCTCACCCTCAAGCTGTGAGGTGAACCCCACATCGAAGATGCTCGGGAAGTGCTCGACCAGGAGATCGCTGACGATGAAGCCGAGCTCCGTCGGAATCAGCTTGCGCTCCTCGATAGAGACGTAGTTCCGCGCCTGGAGCGTCGCGATCGTAGGCGCATACGTGCTTGGCCGTCCGATCCCCGCTTCTTCAAGCGCCTTCACGAGTGTGGCCTCGGTAAATCGAGGCGGTGGCTGCGTGAAATGCTGCTCCGGCACAAGCGTCTCGAGGGTCAACGGCTCGTCCGGCGCAAGCTCCGGCAACGCACCACGGTCGAGCTCGTCGGTCTCGCCCTCGTCGCGACCTTGCTGGTACACCGCCATCCAGCCGTTGAACTTGACGATCGAACCGGTCGCGCGGAAGACGTACGGAGCCCTGCCGGCTTGAATGTCGGCCTCTGGACCCGCACCTACATCCACGCGCGTGTTATCGAGCACGGCCGCCGCCATCTGGCTCGCCATGAAGCGTTGCCAGATCAATTGGTAGAGCCGGAACTGCGGATTGGACAGTTGCTTTTTGACACCGAGCGGATCCCGCTGGGGTGCCGTCGGCCGGATTGCCTCGTGAGCCTCCTGTGCGCCCTTGCTCTTCTTGGTGTAGATCGGAGGACGCTCCGGCACGTACTCAACGCCGAAGCGTGTGCTGATCACGGCTCGTGCCGCCTGCTGCGCGGTGCCGGAAACATTCGTCGAATCCGTCCGCATGTACGTGATCAATCCCTGGGTGCCTTCGCCGCCGAGATCGATCCCCTCGTACAACTCCTGGGCAATCTGCATCGTCCGCCGCACCGAGAAGCCAAGCTTGCGGGACGCCTCCTGCTGGAGCGTGCTCGTGGTGAACGGCGCCTGCGGCCGCCGGCGGGTTTCGCGACGTACGACATCCGCGATTCGCCACGACGCTCCATCGAGGGCGGCAACGATCTCGTGCGTCTGCTCGCCTGTGCTGAGTTCCGCCTTCTTGCCATGGATCTGATGCAGGCTCGCCCGGAACCGATCCCGGTCGGTGACCTCGCGACCGGTGATCTTGGCGAGGTTGGCATCGAGCGACCAGTACTCGACAGGGACGAACTGTTCGACTTCGCGCTCGCGTTCGACCACGATCCGCAGCGCAGCGGTCTGTACGCGTCCGGCGGAGAGCCCTCGCTTGACCTTTTTCCAAAGCAGGGGGCTGATCCCGTACCCGACGAGACGGTCCAGGATGCGCCGCGCCTGCTGGGCATCGACGAGGTCCATGTCGATCTCGCGAGGATGTTCCATCGCCTCCGTGACCGCGGCGTGCGTGATCTCGTGGAA
This sequence comes from uncultured Thermomicrobiales bacterium, assembly GCA_902806355.1. The sequence continues at coordinate 116,685 of CADCWI010000092.1, forward strand.
AACCACCCGATGAAGTGGCTTGGACTCAGCTTCGGTGGCATGAATCAGGTGCCAGGCAATGGCTTCACCTTCGCGGTCGGGATCGGTCGCGAGATAGATCTCCTTTGCCCCCAGAACGCTGTCCTTGAGCTCCTTGACGACCTTGGACTTGTCGCGGGGGATCAGGTACTTCGGCGTGAAATCATCCTCGACATCGACCCCCAGCGTGCTCTTGGGAAGATCGCGAATGTGCCCCATCGACGCCTTGACGGTATATCCGGAGCCCAGGTAGCGCCCGATTGTTCTCGCCTTGGCGGGTGACTCGACGATCACGAGCTTGCCGCGAGCGGTGGTCTTTCGCGGCTTGGCTGTGGTCGAACGTTTCCTTGTTGACGTCTTCTTTGCGGTCGTGCCGGTGGTGGTTGATCTTGATCGGGTCGTCTTCGTCCCGGTCCCGGTGTCTGCCATGAATTCTCTAGCCTTGGTGAAAGATGTTCGGGTGGATTGCCGCTGGCTCCCGAGCCGCGACTCCCACGTGTGGACGATGTGCTGAGTTCAATAGAACATGGTCTAAACGATACGTGTTTTCAAGAGGGTCGTAATCACCAGCCCCATTTCCAGCGTACGGGTGATGTCAAGGACGACCAAACGCCTCGTCAGCGCAGAGAACGCAAGAGGTACGCCCGCGGCCCAGATCGCTAGTCATTCCCGCACTGGCATCATGTGCGCGTGTAATGCTGGGCTCCAACGTTTCGCACCAGCCCCTGAAGTTCGAGCGTCAACAGTTGCGCGGACACCAGCGGCAATGGCATTCCACACTGAGCCACGATGTCATCGATATGCTGAGGCTCGCCGGTCAGAACCGCCAATAGTCGCCTGTCCTCCTCGTTGAGCAGCAACGACTGTTGCACCGGTTCCTCGCGTTCCGCCCGCCGAATCTGCAGGTCCTCGAGCACGTCATCGGCCGACCGGACAAGCCTCGCGCCGTCCCTGATGAGCCGATTCGTGCCCATGCTGTTCGCCGCCGTGACGTTTCCGGCGACGGCGAACACGTCTCTGCCCTGGTCCGCCGCGAAGTCGACGGTGATCAGAGCTCCGCTTCGATCAGGTGCCTCGACAACGACCACGCCCAGCGACAATCCCGAAATGATCCGGTTGCGAGCGGGGAAGTTTGGCGCATCCGACTTGCGGTCCGGCGCATACTCCGACATCACCGCCCCCTGCTCGGCGATGCGCCTGGCCAACCCTCGGTGCTCATGGGGATAGATCCGGTTTACGCCGCCGCCCAGGACGGCAATCGTCCGCCCGCCAGCGTCGAGGGCCGCCTGGTGGGCGATCCCGTCCACGCCCAGAGCGAGCCCGGAAACGACGGTGACCCCGGCCGCGGCGAGCCCAGCCCCGATCTGCTTCGCGACTTCGCGCCCATACGCGGAAACACGCCGGGTGCCAACGATCGCAACCGCGGTCGAATCCGTCTCGATGATCTGGCCACGGTAGAAGAGCACGGGTGGTGGCCCACCGGCTTCCCGCAGGATGGCGGGATAATCGTCATCGACGAGGGTAACCGTCGAGATACCGTCCCGCTCCAGGTGCGATCGGAGAGTCAGGACATCGATCTCGGTTCGGGTCTTGATCAGGGCCGCGTGAGAGCGATCATCGAGGATAGCGCGAAGCCGGATCGCGTCGGCGGACCAGGCGCGCTCAAGCGACCCGAAGTGCTCTTCCAGTCGTCGCATTCGCGAGGGGCCGATGAACGGGACGAAGTGGAAGGCGACCCAATAGTCCCGCTCGCCTTGCACGAGAACCGCGTCCGCCCCGGCACCTGCGTTCACCCGTGTCTCCTTATTCTACCACCCGGCGAGGATCGATCGCGAGTGCTGCGTAACGGGGATTGCGCGCTGGAATCCCTGGCCCAACAATGCTGTCAGCCGCATGCCCGACGACCCGATTGGTCCGGTCCGGTGCCGGGCTGATCGGTGAGGATGACAGGCGAGGGTCTGGTTCACCACCGTGCCCATTCCGGCATCCCAGCAGTATCGTGGCGTGTACTACACATGAAGGTAAGGGAGCAGTCGATGCAATTCAATAACCCGGTCAAGGAAAAGCTCGCCAATGGCGAGGTCGTGCTGGGGTGTTTCATCCCGCCGCCTTCCGGTTTCACCGTCGAGATCCTTGCGCTTGCCGGGTTTGATTTCGTCATCCTCGATGGCGAGCACGGTCCGATCTCCCCGGAGTCCGCCTACGAGATGATCCTGGCGGCCGAATCTCGCGGTATACCGGCGTTCGCCCGGATTGGGCAGAATGACAAGCAGGTGATCCTAAAATACCTCGACCTCGGTATCGCGGGCGTGATGGTGCCGCAGATCGGCGATGCCGGGCAGGCGGAGAACGCGATCGCCGCAACGAAATTCTGGCCTCGTGGAACCCGGGGACTCGCCGGTGGCCGCACCTTCAACTACGGGTTGAAGGAAGCCGCGCCAGAGCTCGTGCCCGTGCTCGATGATCGGGTGCAAACGATCATCCAGTTCGAGCATATCGACACGTTGCCCCACCTCGACTCGATTCTGGACGTGCCGGATCTCGACGTCCTGTTCATCGGCCCGAATGATCTGGCTCAATCCATGGGTTTCCCCGGTCAACCAGGCCATCCGGAGGTGACCAGAGTCGCCGATGATGTCGTTCGCCGGGTCAAGGCGCGTGGGATCACGCTGGGAACGGTTGCGCCGGATGCGGCAGGCGCCAAGGTAGCAATCGAGCGTGGGTTCGACATGATCGTCGCCAACTCACCCGGGTTGCTCGCCTCCGCCGCCAAGGCATATATCATGGAAACCCGATCCGGCTAATGGACTTTTGATCCGCGTCCCGCCCACGTCCGAGGCTTGCAGGTGGTGCAAGAAGCACAACTGCGGACGAAGATTGTGTATGGGCGGCGGGAGAGGGAGACCGTTCAAGGGGTGTCACACCGCCCGATGACGGTCCGTCGAATTGTCGCGGGCATAGGGCTGTGTTATCTTGCAATTCCAGTGGATCAACACAGGCTGGGATGTTGGCATACCATGCCGGACAACACCCGCTACCAGCGCTAACTCAACGTACAGTAGGTCGTCCTCCCGTCGGATCTGGGCGAACCCTTACGGGATCGTCGAAACCGGAACATCATCCTTCTATCGAGTACGACTGGCGACAGGGCGAGGGGATTACGGATGGCGATTCAGCCACAAACGACCACTTCCGCACAAACGGGCAGGACGACTGCCGGCGGGCAACAGCCGCTCCTCGAAGTGAAGAATTTGAAAACGCAGTTCTTCACTCAGGACGGCGTCGTCAAAGCCGTCGATGACGTCTCGTTCTATGTAATGCCGGGAGAGACGCTTGGGGTCGTCGGTGAGTCTGGATCCGGCAAGAGCATGACGGGCCTCTCGATCATGCGGTTGATTCCCAACCCTCCCGGCAAGATCGTCAACGGCGAGGTCCAGTTCAACGGGCGTGACATCCTGAAGATGTCCGAGGAACAGGTCCGCTCGATCCGCGGCAACGACATCGCCATGATCTTCCAGGATCCAATGACCTCGCTGAATCCGGTGCTGACGATCAATCGCCAGATCAGCGAAGCCTTGCAGCTGCACATGGGCATGAACAAGTCCCAGGCGCGCGCTCGGGCCGTTGAGCTGCTCAACATGGTCGGGATTCCCAACTCCGAAGAGCGTGTGGACCAGTATCCTCATCAGTTCTCGGGTGGCATGCGCCAGCGCGTGATGATCGCGATGGCGTTGTCCTGCAATCCCAAGCTCCTGATTGCCGACGAGCCGACGACGGCGCTGGACGTGACGATCCAGGCGCAAATCCTCGACCTGATGCGAACGCTCCAGTCGGAGACCGGGACGGGCGTGCTGATGATCACCCACTCCATGGGCGTGGTCGCTGGCATGGCTGATCGCGTACAGGTCATGTACGCCGGTCATATCGTGGAGACGGCCAGCACTGAAGAGATCTTCGCCAATCCGCGACATCCGTATACCGTTGGCCTGATGAAGTCGATTCCACGCCTGGATGCCAAGAGCAAGGAGAAGCTTCATCCGATCCGGGGCCTTCCGCCTGACCTCATCGATCTCCCGGACATGTGCCCGTTCGTCCCGCGCTGCAACTACGCCAGCGAGAAGTGTGAACAAAAGAACCCGCCCCTGATCGAGGTCGGAACCGGGCACTATTCGGCCTGCTGGTTCTGGGAGGACGTCCATCGGGAGGATGACCAGGACGCCGTTGCCCGAGCTCGTGGCAATCCCGAACCATCAGTCGCCGCCAATGACTACATCCCCAACAATGCGGTAGACCTTGGTGTCTCGCCGAACCAGATCAGCACCGAATAACACTTGGAGGACAAAGGTATGTCAGCGGTGGTCGCACCACAGCATCAACCATCGACATCCGGCGGCGGCCAGGGAGACGGCCAGCCGTTGCTGGATGTCCAGAATCTCGTTATGCACTTTCCGCTGACGCAGGGCATCATATTCCAGCGGAAAGTCGGAGCGGTGCAGGCCGTCGATGGGATCTCGTTCTCCGTCAAACGTGGAGAGACGCTCGGAATGGTCGGCGAATCCGGCTGTGGGAAGTCCACGACCGGGCGCGCGATCCTGCAACTCTACAAGCCGACCGAAGGCAACGTAATCTTCAACGGGCGTGACCTGACCAAGCTCGACAACACCGAGATGCGGAAGATGCGCCGTCATCTCCAGATGATTTTCCAGGACCCGTATGCGTCACTTAATCCGAGAATGACGGTCGGCAACATCATTTCGGAGCCGATGCAGATTCACAAGCTCGTGCCCAAGGGCGAGCGCACCCAGCGCGTCCAGGAGCTATTGCAGACGGTCGGGCTCAATCCCTACTTCGCCAACCGTTATCCGCACGAGTTCTCCGGCGGTCAACGCCAGCGAATCGGTATTGCAAGGGCGCTGGCGGCAAATCCTGATTTCATCGTCTGTGACGAGCCGGTTTCGGCACTCGACGTGTCGATCCAGGCGCAGATCGTCAACCTGCTGGAAGACCTCCAGGATCAGTTCGGCCTTACTTACCTGTTCATTGCCCATGATCTCTCGGTCGTGCGGCACATCTCCGATCGGGTCGCGGTCATGTACCTCGGCAAGATCGTCGAGATGGCGAACCGCAACGATCTGTACGATGACCCGCTGCACCCGTACACCAAGGCCCTGCTCTCGGCGGTGCCGATCCCGGACCCAGTGATCGAAAAGCGACGCGAGCGGATCATCCTCTCGGGGGATGTGCCGAGTCCAATCAACCCGCCCACAGGCTGCCATTTCCATACCCGGTGCCCGTACGTGATGGATGTCTGCCGGGAGATCGACCCGATCTTCGCGGACCAGGGCGATGGACACTTCGTCGCCTGCCATCTCTATCCGGGTTCAGGCGCCGACCAGGCTGAAAATCTCGCTGCCCACAGCCAGCCGGTTGGTGCTCTTGCCCGCTAGAACTCCCTGTACGAGAGGCGGATAATCAATAGTTGAGTCCTGCCTCTCTCCGCGCTGGACTGAGCACCGAACGTGAACCTCTCCCCGAACTTCCGCGAACCCGACCAGATCATCGCCTTTCTCCTGTCGTTCGTTATCGCGACGACGATCCACGAGTTCATGCACGCGTATGTTGCGCATCGGCTCGGCGATAACACCGCTCGCGATCTCGGCAGGATCACGCTCAACCCCGTGGAGCACTTCGATCCGATCGGCTTCTTCGGCATGGTGATGATCTCGATCGGGTTCCCGTTCATCGGCTGGGGCAAACCCGTACCGGTGAATCCGTCGCGGTTCAGTCACCGGTTCGCGGGCGATCGTCAGCGGGGGATGGCGATCGTGGCCGCCGCCGGGCCGCTCTCCAATGTCGCTCAGGCATTGATCGCCGCGATTCCCTACCAGATAGTGATCCGGAACGGAATCGACATCGGGCGCGGGTTCGACCTGCTGACGACGTTCATCCTGGTGAATGCACTGCTGGCTTCCTTCAACATGATTCCGATTCCCCCGCTCGATGGACACAAGATCCTGATGGGAATCCTGCCCCGTTTCTGGACGCCGCTCTTTGCCCCGCTCGAGCGATACGGTTTCCTCGTGTTGATGCTGCTCTTCTTCGTTGGCGGCCAGCTCGGAAGAGAGATCGTCGGCGGGATCCTGAGCCCGGTCCAGGAGGCCATCTTCCGGATGGTCAACGTCGGCCTCACCTGACGGCGAGCGATACTGTCCACAAGATGGTCTCTTTCCAGATCCGGGTACGTCAGACCTTGTTCCACCTCCGGTACGGCTTGACAGGAACGCGTGGAGCGCCCGGGATCCCGGATGAACTCGCGATCCGGTTGCTCCCCGAAACGGAAGCGCTCTTTCGTGGTCTCTCTTCCGCCGACCAGGCCCACTCGATCGCGATCGCATTGGAGCTGCTCGACCATGACGCATCGGATGCGCTCGTCATGGCTGGACTGCTGCACGATATCGGCAAGCTCTCGAAGCCGCACCGGATCACGGTCCTGCATCGGATTGCTTGCGTCGTGATGCGCAGGGTTGCTCCTTCCTCTATCGAATGGCTTCGGAATCTCACCAGGCCGCCCCGCGGCTTGATGGGCGTGTGGACGCTCGCCGTTCACGACATCACGGGCGCACGGATTGTCGGCAATATCGGTTATGACGAGCGGGTACAGTGGCTCGTACGTCATCATCAAGCGCGCGATGTCGATGACCCCGAGCTCGAATTCCTCCAGGCCCTGGATGACCGTGCTCCAGAGCTATCCGCCCGCTACACTTAGCGGCCTATGAACGCGATCTCGCCCAATGGGCCACCCTCCCTGTCCGAATACCAGCTCCGCCTCCCGGCGTACGAAGGTCCGCTCGATGTCCTGCTGCGCCTGATCGAGCGTTCGCAGCTGGCGATCGAGGACGTTTCGCTGGTAGCCGTGACGCGGCAGTTCCTCGCATTCGTCGAGAGCCTCGTCGAGGCATCTCCCGATGTCGTGGCGGAGTTCACGGCAGTGGGCGCGAGGCTGACGGTGCTGAAGAGTCGCTCCTTGCTTCCCCGGCCGACTACGCCGGAGGAGAACGTTCCGGAGAGCGACCTCGCGGACCAGCTTCGCGAATACAAACGGATCAAGGCGCTGGCCGCACACCTTGAGGAGGCTTACGCGTCAGGAATCACTTCGTATCCAGGTGCACGCGGAGGCGCGGTCGAGCGCCCAAACGGAGTGACGAGCGTCAAGCTTGCACACCAGGATACGTCCAGCCTGCTGCGCTCGTTGCGACGCCGGTTGTCGGTGGTTCCGCGTCCGCCAACGATCGTCCGGCAGCGACCAGTGCTGAGCCTGCGCGAGCTCGTCGACCATGTCAGCGACTGCGTCGACCGCCTGACCCAGGTGCGATTCTCGACGGTAGTGCGGGAGTACCGCAGTCGGACAGAAGTCGCGACCGCCTTCCTGGCGGTGCTGGTTCTTGTCCGTCGCCAATCCATTGCCGCGTCCCAGCCAGATGTGTTCAGCGAGATCAGGCTCAGCCAGCGGACCGAACCAATCTCGCTGGGAGCCCCTCTCGATCAGGACGATGAACGGTTGTTCGCCTACCGCAGCGACCTCGATGCTTGATCCAGCGGGCACAATGCTGGCCAGACCAAATGTAGGACGCGATCAAACGAGGATTCTGAGGATGAGCCCCATCTCCAACACTGACTCCACGGAGGTGACTCAACTCGATTTCGCTGCCGATGTTGGGCCAGGCCTGCCGCAGGAGGAACTGGCGGCGTTGATCGAAGCGTTTTTGCTCGTTGCGGCAGAGCCACCGACAGTTGCGGAGCTCGCGGCCGGCGCCGGCACACGCTTGGAGAATATTGAAGCGGCCCTTGTCCATATGGCGGACCAAACCGACCGCGGCTGGCTTGTGCAGCGACATGGGGACCGCGTCCAGCTCGCCACCGCACCTCGCTTCGCTCACTACCTGCGGGCGTTTCTTGGTCTCGACCGTGAAGCCCGGCTCTCGTCCGCCGCACTGGAAACCCTGGCGATCATTGCCTACCAGCAACCCGCCACGCGATCCGAAATCGAAGCAGTCCGGGGTGTCGATTGCTCGGGTGTGCTCGCGACACTCCACGCACGCGGGCTGATCGAACCGATCTCACGGCGTCCTACCGTCGGAAACCCAATTCAGTACGGTACGTCCGCTGATTTCCTCAATCATTTCGGGCTGAGCTCGCTCGCCGACCTGCCACCAATCGGGCTCATCGATGGTATCGAGGGGCGGAAGGTGCTCGAAAATGCAAGCAAGACAGGTTCTTCGGATCGTTCGCTGGAGGAGGACAAGACGTCCGACCACCAGGTGAGTCGTGAAGAGGCACTGAAGAACGGTGGCGCATCGTGATCCTTCCCCCCTCGAATCGCCCCGAGATCACATGCCGGAGACTCCCGTAGTTCGCATGACGAACGGCCATGGTGAGCTGCGGCAACGGAAAGGCTCACGCATTTGCCGCTATTGCTCGACTCGTGATGCCCGCGAAAGAACTTCAGGAACCTGTCCGAATCGCCGGCACTGCGCTTTTACCTCGTGCTGTTCACGGCATCCGCCACGGCTGGCGACGTGGTGTTTGAGCTCAGGGCGCCGTCCCCGGAGTTCCGTTCGGAGATCGAAGCGCTGGCCCAGGCGCATGGCGAGGGAATGGTCCAACTGATCGATGCCGATCATTCCGCTAGAGCGAATCCAGCCAGGGACGATGCTTCCCAACATCGAGATGCCGGACCTCGAATCGACTGCAATGTGCGCGCAAATCGCGAAGCGATTCTGCGGATCCCCAACCGCTGCGAACATTTTCACGCCCTGCGCGACTGGTTCCGAGCGTTGTTCAATCACCCCAGGCTCTACCCAGCCGATACGTCTCCGATTCCGGTGTACCTGATCAAGCGCGCAATCACGGATGCTGGCAACCTCCTGAGCGAGCCACGAGACGAAGTGCTCCTCCACGGTGACATCCACCACGAGATCATCCTCTGGGGAAGCGGGCAGGGATGGGTCACGTTCGGTCCAAAGAGGGCTGATCGGTGAACGTGGCTACGACGTCGCTACCTGGATGCTGAATCCGTAGGACATCGGCGAGCGGCTCGGCCTGGAGGAGATCATGTCGTCCCGACTCAATCTCTTCTCGCCGGATCTTTCGATCGGCCGCAGGCGGTTCACCGAGTGGGCGTTCATGCACTCGGTCCTGTCATGTGCTGGACGCTTGAGAACGACGGCTTCCAGGATCTCATAGACTCCCTGCAATGCGCTGCCACCGTCACTGGCTTCCAGGACGGGAGAGAAGTCTAGACAGGTACCGTTCCTGCCAGCGTGCGGGTTCGGGAGATGACCGCTTCGAGAGCATCCACCGCATCATCGATCTCGGTCACGGTGTTGCCGCGACCGACGGTCAGCCGCAGGCTGGCTCTGGCCTGTTCGTCCGTCAGGCCGATCGCGCGCAGAACATGGCTCGGCTCGGAGTTGCCGGTCGTGCAGGCGGAACCCGCCGATGCCGCGATCCCGGCCATATCGAGTCCCAGCAACACCGTTTCACCTTGTACTCCATTGAATGAGACATTGAGGTTGTTGACGAGCCGCGAGCCATCCAATGGCGGGCCGTTGAGCCGGCAATCGGCGATGCGCGACCGGATCCGGTCCCAGAGCCTGTCGCGGAGTGCACGGCAATGCGCGTTATACGAGTCTCGGCTCGCTTCGGCACGGAGCATTGCCTCGCCCATGCCGACGATCAGGGGAACATTCTCGGTTCCGCCACGCCGTCCGGACTCCTGCCCACCTCCATCCTGCTGGAAGAGGATCGGTGTTCCCTTCCGGACATAGAGCAGACCAACGCCCTTGGGGCCATAGAACTTGTGAGCGGACAGCGAAAGCAAATCGACTCCCAGCGCTCCGACATCGAGGGGAAGCGTGCCCGCTGCCTGAACCGCGTCGGTATGAAACGGGATCCCATGATCGCGTGCGATCGCCGACAGGACCGGCAGGTTCTGAATCGTTCCCGTTTCGTTGTTCGCATACATGATCGAGATCAAGCAGGTTTGTGGCCGGATCGCATTCCTGAGAGCATCCGGGTCGATCCCGCCCTTATCGTCGCACCCCAGGTATGTCACCGCGAATCCCTGCCGTTCCAACGCTTCCGCGGCGTGGAGGACGGCATGGTGTTCGATCGCGGTCGTAATGAGGTGCGGGATACTGCCCGGATCGCGTTGTCGAGCCGCCCAGGCGACGCCCTTCAGCGCAAGGTTATTGCTTTCCGTCGCCCCACTCGTAAACACGATCTCACCGGGCCGGGCATTGAGCACCCGGCCCATAGCCAGACGCGAACGATCGAGGGCGGATCGCCCGTCCTGACCGATCGCATAGACGCTGGAGGGATTCCCGAAATTCGTGGTGAAATAGGGCAGCATCGCCTCGACAACAGATGGATCGACAGGCGTAGTCGCGGCATGATCAAGGTAGACGGAGGGGGATCCGTAGGTCATGTGATGATCCAGTTCGGGCCATGAGGATCATGGGAGAGGGAGTGAGGTTTACACCGACGTGACGACAGCCTCCGCCTTGGCATGGCGTTTCGAGGAGGTTTCGATCAAATCGGCCAATGTAGTGGAATCGAGGGCCTCGATGATCGAATCACGGACCTTAAGCCAAACCGGCCGGGTTTCACAGCCGTCGATCAGTGGGCACGTCTGGTCTGCTTCATCCTCGGACACGCAATCCATTGGCGCCACCGGGCCTTCCATCACCCGGTAGACATCACCAACGCGGACCTCGGCAGGGGACCGGCCCAGAAGATAACCGCCGTGCGCTCCACGCTTGCTTTCCACGAGTCCGGCTCGACGAAGGGGCGCTATCAATTGTTCGAGATAGGCTGGGGGGACAGACGACTCCTTGGCGATCTCGGTTATCGACAACGGACCGTCGCCATAGTGGCGCGCAAGTGCAACCATGGCCCGAACCCCGTATTCACCTCTTGTCGAAACCTTCATCGCCATGCCTCCAGCGTGGGCAGCCTGTGTTCTCCACAGTCTACCCTACCGAAACCACGACTGCACCGGGAAGACGCGAGATCACCGGCGTCGGCGCCGGAACGAGAGCGTGTCTTCGATCGCTTCACGCCACTCCGCCGACAGGGTCCGTCCTTCGAGCAGGCCCGGGGCGATCTGGCGATGCAGGTGCACGAAACGATCCGCGGTGAAGATTCCCCGGTATTGCCCGTTTTCGGTCACCGGCACGGCCCACCGATTCGTCCGTGTCATCTCCTGCTGCACATCGAAGACCGAATCATCGATGTCCGCGACGTAGACGGACTGGTCCATCAGGTCGGCGACCGTGCGCCCGGCCATCCCGCCGTGGAGCCCGTCAAGAAGCTGGAATCGCCAGAGCATCCCGATCACTCGACCATGCTCTGTCACCACCAGATCACGCGGACCGCCACGCAGCGCGAACGTCAAGGGCTCATCCGGAGAAACACCGCCCATGTCCCACAGCGCGAACTGGCCGACCCTGAGACGCCGCATCGCGGATTGCACCCGTTCCATCCGCGCTTCGGCTCGCGCGGCAAAGAAGACGAACACGCCAAGCACCGGGAGGATGGGCTGCCGTTGGTAGATCCCCAGCGCGATGATCAGGACCGCCATGCCCATCCCGATCGCGACCGCAACCGATGTGGCGCGGTCCCGCCCCAGCCCTGGGGTCAGTGCGGCGCGAAGCATCCGCCCGCCATCCACGGGGAACGCGGGAAGGAGGTTGAACAGCATGATGAAGAGATTCGTGACCGCAATATAGGCAACGAGGCTGACCGGAGTGATCGAAGCCAAAATATCCGGACCGGTCAGGATTCGCTCTCGACCAAACAGGACCCAGACCAGGGCGACTGGCGGCAACAGCGCCATAGCTATCGCGAGGTTCATGGCTGGCCCGGCAAGTGCGATCAGCAATTCGCTTCTGGGCCGAGCGGGCATCTGCTCGATTCGCGCTACGCCACCGAACGGCCACAGCGTGATGTCCAGCACCCGCACCCCAAACTGGAGCGCCATCGCGCAATGTCCGAGCTCATGCACGAGCACCGAAGCGAACACGAGGACCACCAGCAGCAACCCCGACAGCAAAGGCCATACGTCTCGATCCGAGCCGATCCCCCACTGTAATCCCGCCCAGACGAAGACAAGCCCGAACGTCGGATGGATGTTCACCCGGATGCCTTTGATCTGACCGGCCCTGATCGCTCCGAACATGTCGTTACCCGCCTGGGTTGCTGAAGGTCGACGGTCCGGAGATCGGGCGGGAATGCCCGCCACTATCCGTGTTTGGTGACGCCATGTCGATCTCTGAATCGGCATGCATGATTTTTCATCATACTACCAAGTCGAAGCCACGTCAGGAGTGAACGTGCACCTGTGGAAGGAACCATAAAGTGCCCAAAAACGGGATCCCATAGCAAGATCATTGCCACGAACGACCTCTACAGCCTATACTGTGGTATCAGATCCGTAGAGGCGTCCCATTGCCTCCTGCTACCCACATCAACATGCGGCGCCCGATAAGGCAGGAACAGGGCGATTCCATGTCGAAGACACCAGTCGACGTCCTTCATTTCCTGTATCAAGGAGAGCGATCTTGGCCTGGATGGAGACCGGTTACGAATACAGCCAAGAGATGCGACCTTGGGTATCGCCGAGCCTGATCGAAGCGAACTACATCCTCAGCCTGTCCCAGCAGGAACTTCAGCAGGTCATCGCCACCGAAATGGAGGCCAACCCCGCGCTTGAATTGGATGAGCGCCCGACCTGTCCCGTCTGCAACAGCGTTCTCGACGGGTCGTATTGCCCGATCTGCCTGACCAGGCAGGAACCTGCCGGAACGACCGAGTCGCTCGAGTCATATGACGACTTTTCCGATCAGATGATCACGCAGGTCGCGACGCGCGACGACACCGGTGACTTCGATCCCATGGCCCTGATCGCGTCTGATGCGCCCGTTCCCGCCCAGATCCTTGCCGACGCACGGACGTTGCTGGACGAAACGGAGTACGCGATAGCCGAGTACATCGTCGAATCGCTGGACGAGCGCGGCTTCCTTACGATTACCCCGGAGAGTATTGCCGAGCTGCTCGGCATCCCGGTCGAATATGTGCTCAACGTGATCGAAGTCGTACAGGAGGTCGCGCCGATCGGTGTCGGGGCCCGTGACCTCAAGGAATGCCTTCTCCTGCAGGCGGCCTTTCTCAAGCAGTCGGGCCAGGATGTGCCCGAGGCGGTCGTCAACATCATCGAATCGCACCTGACCGCGTTTGGTTCTCACAAGTACGGAGTGATCGCCAAGGATCTGGGCATCTCGGTCGAAGAGATCGATGACGCCCGGGACTTCATTCGCAACCAGCTCAATCCCTATCCGCTCCAGAGCGCGACCGCGAAATCGTGGCGCAGCCCAACCGACTCAAGCTTTGTCGCACCGGACGCTGTCATCCTGATCAAGAACGGTGAGCTGGTCGTCGAGATCATCGACAGCAAGTACTTTCATCTCAAGATGAACTCGATGTACGAACAGCTTGCCGGGCAGTACGGCCGTCGCCGAGGGGGTGCTGCCGCCAAACGAGCAGCCGCTGAGACACCCGCCGAACCAGCCGTGGCGGTAGAAGCGTCCGACGACGACAAGACGCACGTGCGCCAGTACACCAACCGGGCCAAGCTTTTTATGTCGAACATCCATCAGCGCCGGGATACGCTGTTGCGGATCAGTCAGTGCATCTGCGAGCTGCAGGAGAACTTCCTGCGCGGGGGCGTTCGGGAGCTCCGGCCCCTGACCCGCGCGATCGTCGCCCAGCAGGTCGGCGTGCACGAGTCGACGGTTAGTCGAGCAACCGCGAACAAGTACGTGATGCTGCCCAATCGGAAGGTCATCCCGTTCAGTGACTTCTTCACGCCGTCGCTCAGCACCAAGGACATCATCAAGGAGCTGATCGAGCGGGAGACACGCAAGGGTGAGCCGCTGACTGATCGCCGGATCTGCGAGCTCCTCCTCCAGCAGGGCGTCCGCATCGCCCGGCGGACGGTCGCCAAGTACCGCGCCGAACTCGGAATCCTGCCATCCACGATGCGCTGAGCATCAAGGCGGCGAACTCGGGGCCATTTGTGCGTCGGGATGCCGAGCGCTATACTTTCGATCGCATCGCGCGCCCGTAGCTCAGCGGATAGAGCGCTTGCCTCCGGAGCAAGAGGCCGCAGGTTCGAGTCCTGCCGGGCGTACCACCGTAAACTCCATAACGACGCGGACAACGGCCCCCATCATGGGTGGCCGTTCGTTGTGGTTGGCTCCAGGTGGCCTACAGGTCGCATCAAGCGCTGCCATGTAGCGCTCCGTGATCTGTGCGAACGGTTCGAGGACAGAAAAGCTTATGCGGTCGACGAGCGGATGCATACAGCCGCGGAGAGAATTCGACCACGAGGGCGTGAGTCGTCAGGCAACCAACACATGCCCTTTCGGCTGACTTGGACGAAAGCCCGCCCAGAGAGCCCTCAGATGGGAGCTCGCCGAGTCTCCTATCGTGGCGCTTGTGGAATGTGCGGCTTCTGGCTTCATGATCGACACTTCTACTGCGACCACCGCAACCGGCGAGTGCCCTTTCCTCAACTGTACCTGCCGTGGATAGCATCGCGAGGTGCGAGCATTCCAGGCACGGCGAAACTGTCCTCTGGGGAGGCACGCACTCGGCGTCGGCCGCATTCGTTGTATACGACAACATTATCCACCCGTCGAGGATCGGTCTGGACTGATAAGATGTGATCTCCTTAATGAGAAACGGTATGCTGGGGTCCCCAGCGAGGGCATGTAGGACCGGCGACGCGTTTAAGGCACATGCATATCGGCCTTGCCACACCGCAGATGCGAATGGCCGACCACCCCGAAGTGCGACAACGGCACCAGCATCGTCTACACTGTGTTCGTACACGGGCATCAATGGTTCTGCATATGCTGCGAAACGTCGTGTTGCATGCTACTATGCAGACACCCTGCACCGGTGAACCGTCCTGCTCGCGGTGAAGAGCAGACAGTCGTTCGCACCTCGCATTCCCGTTTGGCCGGTGCGGCAAACACACTCTGGTCCAACATGGCCTCGTTTGGCTCTGGCAGAGTGAGGAGGTGGCAACGTGGTCTTCCGCCGCGATAACAAGGTCGACTCGTTCCAACGCCAAATGAGCGCCCTCCGCCAGCAGCTCGGAGGCAATGCTGGAGAGGAGCTAGACGACATGGACCGGGACATGCCGGAACTCGACGACGATCGGTATCAGACGAACGATACCTATCGCACCCTGCCAGAAAGCAGCGGAACCGATGCTGGAGCCTACAGCTTCGGCTCCTACCCGGCCGAGCCGTCGCAGTCTCGTGCCTATGCGCCGGACACCGCCGCCCCGGACGTCCCGGACATGCCGGAGGTCGACGACCAGATCAGCGTCGTCGCCAGCGGCGCCACCTGGAAGGGTGATGTTCAGTCGGAGAACAGCATCCATGTTTATGGACGGGTTGAAGGCACACTTCAGGCACGTGAGGACATCTGGATCGCGCAGGGAGCCGAGGTCAATGCGACCGTCACGGCTCGCCGGGTGATCGCGGCGGGAACGGTCGGTGGCACGATCAGAGCTTCGGACCGGTTCGAGGCCCTGGCGCAGGGCGTGATCGCCGCGGACGTCACTGCCCCGACGTATGTCGTTCACGAAGGCGCGACCATCAACGGGCAATTGCGAATGGGATCCGCGGAAAGCAGCGACTCCCGAGCTGAGCGACCAGGGTCGTCGGCCGTCATCCAGCGCCGTGCCCGACCCGGCGCCTGATACATCCCGGTCGTCGCTCATTTCGCATTGATACCCTTGCCTGGTCACGTAGGAACCTGTGGGTCAGTCATGCAGGGAGCACCGGCTTGACAGCGCGGTGAATATCGTACGGCGAGTTTCTCTCGTGAAGGCCGTCATGGCCCGGACGCGCCGGTCTCCCTAGCCAGGCGCGTCCGGTACCGAGGAGCAATAACCATGTCCATGCGCACATTCGATACGTCTTCGTACGCCTCCCAGCGGGATGGCTACGACATTCCACCAGACGACCAAAACGAATCGATGAGTGTGATCGATCGCTTTTCCAGCTTCGACGGAACGTATCAGTCGACGCGGGACGTCCGCATCGAAGGGAAGGTCAAAGGCGCGATCGAATGCCAGGGCACGGTCCATATTGCCCAGGGTGCCAACGTCAATGCCAGGATCGAGGCGGACAACATTTCGGTGGCCGGGGATCTCGATGGTGACATTCACTGCCGGGGCAGGCTCCAGATCCTTCCCAGTGGCAAGGTTCGCGGCAAGATCAATACCGTGACGCTGGTCATCAACGAGGGCGCTCACTATGAAGGTGAGCTGGAAATGGCGACACAGGACAACCGGCTCAGCGCGGGACGATCCGGCCGGGCCCGGCCATCACTGTCATCGAGCTCCAACCCGGTGCCGATCGGCGGGGCGTCCGACACTGCTCGATCCAGCGAGCAGGCAGCCATTGGAGCCGGGCAACCCGGCGGCAATACATTCATCCGGCGCTTCGGTGGCCAGGAAACCACGTGGGAGGATGAGGCACCTGCCGACGAGGACACCGAGGACTCTTCGTCCTGATCGGGTGGCTGTGTGGAGCATCTGTCTCGTCGCGACACGCACCGACGAGAGGCGTCCCACGCGGGCGTCCCTTTGACAGCGACGTTGCACGGAGTGTTCGGACACGGAACAGACCAACGCCATGGTATACTCCCAGCGCTTCGCAGGGTGCCGAAAGGCTCTGTCACCGCGGTGTCTGGTGTGATCGCTGGACGGTACCGGGAGCCGCAGCAGCGACGTTGAAGGCCGAAAACGCCAGCTCGAATGACCGGTTAGCGTTACTTGCCCGAGAGAGGGAGCCCGATCGGTGGAAGCACGCGTGTGCGGCACCTGTCGACACTATGAACCATCTACGCTCTGGCGACGCGGATGGTGCCGGAACAGTCTGTTGTTCTCACCTTCACAGAGCCACAGTGTCCAGGATGACGAGCTCGATTGCGGCCGAGGGATCGAAAGTTTCTGGCAACCACGCCATGATGCCAGCGATCCATCGACAGAGACAGCAGGTCAAGCCAAGGTGAAAGTGCCAAACCTCTCCCCTCTGAAACTGTTTGCGCCCGCTTCACCGCGCCCTGTCCTCGTGCCGGCCGGCGCGGGTGGAAACATGATGTTCGCAAGGGGCCAGGACGACGACGGCTACGACTATGACGACGTCGATCCCGGCCCGGACATGGACCAGCCGACATCACGGTCGCGCCGGGTGGTACGCGAGCCGTCAACCCGGACCCGCTCCACCGGCGGTGATGGCGGCGGGCGTCAGCGGTCCATCCAGTTCCAGCCCGAAGAGCGCTACTGGACCGACTATTTGCGGATCGCACTGCCGATCATCGGGCTCCTGCTCATGGTCGGGTTGTTCTGGTATTGGGTCCAGATGCTGATCGATGATCCTGCTTCGCCAACCGAGCCTGAGCCGACGGTGACAACGCAGGGGCAGCCGGCACTGGCTGCGTCCGGTTCCACTCCCGCTCCGACGGAACCTCCTGTCTCGGGCGGCCAGGCTCCTGCTCGCGGCGCGACGCCTCCTCCCGCGGCAGAAGCGCCCGCAGACGAAGCGGCGGCGGATGAAACGGAACCTGCCGATGCCGTGACGGACGACCAACTCTTCGCGCCGGATGATACTGCGCGGATTAACGAGCCTGATGTCAACATGCGCGCTGAGCCGACCATCGGGGAAGCCGGGGTGATCAATGCGACGCTTGAGGCCGACACCGTTGTGACGATCCGGAGTGGGCCCGAGGAAGCGGACGGGTTGCAATGGTGGGAGATTGTCGTCGAGGACACGGGCGAAACCGGCTGGGTAGCTCAGGATTATCTGGAACCAGTAGAGTAACCAAACGTCTCCAATCGAAACGTATCCGGGAACCCGCCACTCGGCATGGCGGGTTCTGTGTGTCTTGCCAGCCACAGGCATCGTTTCACCCGCGGATGCTACACTTTGTCGGGTTTGGCATCCGCCATGTCCATCAATCCGCACGCTTCGTGACCAGGTCCGGTGTGCCAGCGAGACATCTGCCTGCTGGTTCGGAACTGGGATGACCGGAGCGGAAGCACAACACAACAAGGAAGGTCACATGGTTCAAGCACAGGTTCAGGAAGGTCGCAACCCGCGCGTCAGCCTCAAGGGGTTGCTCGAAGCCGGCGTTCACTTCGGTCACCAGAAAAACCGCTGGAATCCGAAGATGAAGCCGTACATCTTCACCGAGCGGAACGGCATCCACATCCTCGATCTTCAGCAGACGGTGCCCATGCTCGAGCAGGCGCACGAATTCATCAGCGAGATCACGTCAAAGGGCGGTCATATCCTCTTCGTCGGAACCAAGAAGCAGGCGCAGGATATCGTCCAGCGTGAAGCCGAGCGCAGCGGTCAGTTCTATGTAAATCGCCGGTGGCTTGGTGGAACGTTGACGAACTTCGTAACGATTCGCCAACGCCTGCGTCACCTCAAGCAGCTCCGCTCCGAGGATGAGAGCGGCGCGTGGAACGTCTTGCCAAAGCAGGAGGCGGCGGCCAAGCAACTCGAGCTCGACAAGCTCGAGCGTACGCTCGGTGGCATGCGCGAGATGACGCAGCTCCCCGGCGCGCTGTTCATCATCGATCCCAAACGGGAGCACCTCGCGGTTCATGAGGCGCAGCGGCTCGGCATCCCCACGATCGCGATGGTCGATTCCAATTCCGATCCGAATCCGATCGACATGGTCCTTCCCGCGAACGACGACGCGATCCGCTCGATACGCCTGATTAGCTCCGGTATCGCGCAGGCGGCAATCAATGGCCGTACCGAGCGTGAGAGCCTTGATGGCGAGGCGGAAGATTTCGCGCAGGCCATCGAGAACGAGGACGTCTTCGCAGGAAGCGAAGAAAAGACCGCCGACCAGGATGCGGAGACTGCATCCGCGCAACCGGCGGCACGGGTCTGATTCAGACAGTCACGACGCCCATCTGGTTGCATATCCATTATTCATCCAGGCGCTGATGAACACGACGATGTGAGGTTTTCCGTGGCAATCACGACAGAGCAAATTCGGACGCTTCGGCAGCAAACCGGAGCTGGCATCATGGACAGCAAACGCGCGCTCGAGGAAGCCGACGGCGATCAGACGCGGGCGACCGAAATCCTTCGCCAGCAGGGTCTTGCTCGTGCCGGCAAGAAATCCGACCGGTCAGCCCTTCAGGGTCTTGTCGAGCCGTACATCCACAACGGGGGTCGAATCGGTTCCCTCGTGGAAATCAATTGCGAGACGGATTTTGTCGCGCGCACACCGGATTTTCAAACGCTGGCCCATGATGTGGCGATGCAGGTCGCGGCGATCCCTCCCCGGTACGTGAGTGTGGACGCCGTACCGGAAGGGGATCTCGCCAGTCTCGAGCAGGAATTCGGTACCCGGGACGAGGCATTCAAGCAAGTCGTGCTTCTGGAGCAGCCGTTCATCAAGGATGCCAAGAAGACCATCGACGATCTGCTCAAGGAGGGAATCTCGAAGCTTGGCGAGAACATCGTGATTCGCCGCTTCGCTCGATTCGAGCTTGGTGCGTCGATCGATAACGTGGCTGCCGACGCGGAAGGAGCCAAGCAGGCCTGATTGCCTTTCGGGAGCGAGGCGCTGGAGCCGGGGCTCGTAGCAAGACCGTTCGCCGTGTCATCCTCTCCGATCCGTGACACCATGCGCCGGATATCGCTCAGGAGAAAGGAATCCCGACGTGGCCACCAGATTTCAACGGGTGCTCTTGAAGCTGAGCGGTGAAGCCTTGATGGGGGACGCGACCTTCGGGATCGATCCGCTCGTCGCGAAGGAGATGGCGCGGCAGATTCGCTCGGTCCACGAGTTGGACACCCAGCTGGGCATCGTGATCGGCGGGGGGAACATCTGGCGCGGGCTGTCGGCAAGTGCGAAGGTCATGGACCGGGCGACAGCTGACTACATGGGGATGGTTGCAACAGTCCTCAACGCCCTCACCCTGCAGGATGCCCTCGAAAAGGAGAAGGTCCACACCCGTGTCATGACGGCGATCGCCATGCATGAGGTTGCGGAACCATACATTCGTCGTCGAGCGATTCGCCACATGGAAAAAGGTCGCGTTGTGATTCTCGCAGCCGGAACCGGAAATCCATACTTCACGACCGACACCGCCGCGGCGCTTCGTGCGTTGGAGCTTGATGCGGACGTCCTGCTGATGGCGAAGAACCGCGTCGACGGGGTGTACTCCGCCGATCCACGCACTGACCCTTCCGCCACCAGGTACGACCATATCACTCACCAGGAAGCGCTCGAACGGGATCTTCGGGTTATGGACGCATCAGCGCTGGCCCTCTGCCGGGAGAACGATCTGCCGATTCTGGTATTCGATGTCATGTCGTACGGGGCCATCGAGCGGGCAATCCAGGGTGATCACATCGGGACTCTGGTATCCTCCACTCCATCAACGTTGCCAGTGTAGCGGACCTGCGACAGCAATCCAGTCCATCCTGGGGCTGCCCCGCGTGACTGGAAAGGACATCAACACATGATTGCCGACATCATGCGGGAGACGGAACAGCGCATGTCCAAGGCAATGGATGCCTTGCGGACGAATCTTGGATCGATCCGGACGGGCCGGGCCAACCCCGCCCTCGTCGACCGGATCCAGGTGGATTACTACGGCAGCTCCATGCCGTTGAACCAGCTCGCGGGAATCTCGGCGCCGGAGCCCCGCCTGATCGTTATCCAGCCATGGGATCGTGGCAGCATCGGCCCTATCGAGAGGGCCATCATGCAGTCCGATCTTGGTCTCACGCCCAATAATGACGGGCAGGTGATTCGCATCACGATCCCGACGCTTACCGAGGACCGGCGCAAGCAGATGGTCAAGGTCGTGCACAGCACCACCGAAGACAGCAAGGTCGCCGTCCGGAACATCCGGCGCGATGCCCTGCACCAGACCAAAGAGCAGGGGGCATCGGAAGATGAGGAACGACGGGCGACTCAGGAGATGGACAACCTGACCAAGCGATTCGTCGACGAGGCCGACAGGATCGGGAAGGCGAAAGAGCAAGAAGTTCTCGAGGTCTGATGATGGCCGCAGAGCATGCTCCAGGGCATTCGCACTCCCCGTCCGCACCCGGACAGGATGAGCAGAGTCATTCTCACCGCGGGTCTCTTCTCGATGATCCGGAGCGAATGCCTATCCCCTCTGCGCTGGTTCCTCATCACGTCGCGATCATCATGGACGGTAACGGCCGTTGGGCCGCGCAACGCGGCCTCGATCGTCTTCATGGCCATCAGCAAGGCACCAGCAATATTCGCAGGATCACTCATACCGCGGGTCGCCTTGGCATCAAGTACCTGACGCTCTGGGCGTTCTCGACCGAAAACTGGTCGCGTCCGGAGGCGGAAGTCCAGGGCATCCTCAGGATTCTCGCCAACGCGATCGTCACCGAAACCGAAGAGCTCCATCGGCAGGGCGCTCGCCTGTGGCACATCGGTGAGCTCGATGCACTCGAACCGGAATTGCGTCAATCGGTTCGCGATGCGATCGCCTTGACCGAGCACAACACCGCCCTGACGCTTACCTTGGCTTTTAACTACGGCGGGCGCCGGGAGATTCTTCATGCCGTGCGACGAATGGTGCTTGACGAAGTCCCCGCGGATGAGATCACCGAGGAATCCTTCCGGCAGCGCCTGTATGCCCCATCCCTTCCGGATGCGGATCTGATCATCCGCACGTCCGGTGAGTTCAGGATGAGCAACTTTCTCCTGTGGCAGGGGGCATACGCCGAGTTCTACTTCTCCCCGAAGTTCTGGCCGGATTTTGGTCCGGACGATCTGGTCGAGGCGGTCGTGGATTATTCCCGGCGTGAACGCCGCTTCGGGGCGCTTACGGCAGCCGGTCTGAAGCAGTGATCGCACCTCATGCGTGAGCGTGCGGTATCGTCCATCAGCGTCGTCCTGGTCGGACTGATACCAGCCATCATTGGTGGACCGGTGTTCATGATCGCCTTTGTCTCGATCGCGATCGTTTCCAACATCGAGCTCACGTCCATGATGCGGGTCACCCCGTCGCCGGTGATCTGGAGTGGCTATGTCTTGATAGGCGCATGTGGCCTGATTCCCTTGCTGTGGCGAGGTGATCAGCGATTGCCGCTGACGCTCGCACTGGTTGCCATGGTACCAATCTTCACAGCAATCTTCGTCGTCGATACCGCGTCGGTCGACCACTGGATGCGGACCATGGCTTCGATCGTGTACTTGGGGATACCCACGTTTGCCGCGGTGGACATGCGAGAGCTGACGGGAACGAGCGCGGCCTGGTTGGCATCGATCGCCACCTGGCTACCGCTCGGCCGGGATGACACGGGCGGCGGCCTCGGCTGGCTCCTCGTGGCAATCCTGGTTACCTGGATGACGGATACCGGAGCCTATCTCGTCGGTAAGGCGATCGGTCGCCACAAACTCATCCCTCGTATCAGCCCGGGGAAAACCGTCGAAGGCGCTGCCGGGGGACTGGCCGCCGCGATGATGACGTCCGTCGTATGTATCCCGGCATTCGGCCTGGATGTCGCGCCTGGGCTGGCGGCCCTGATGGGACTGGTTCTTGGCACCGTCGGTATGTTGGGAGATCTTGCGGAGTCAATGCTTAAACGCCACGCCGGAGTCAAGGACAGCGGATCGCTGATTCCTGGGCACGGAGGCATCCTCGACCGTATCGACGGGTTGCTGTTCGTGATCATCGCAACCTGGCTTGTCGTCCCTGTACTCTCGTAGCCGCTCGAGAGCCGTCTTGCTCGAAATCCCCGGAGCCTTCCATGACCCACCTTGGGATAGCCCTTCTCGGTTCGACCGGCTCGATCGGAACGCAGACGCTGGACGTGATTCGTGCCCATCCGGACCGCTTCCGGATCGTTGCCCTTGCCGCGGGAAAGCAGGTTCGTCTTCTGGAGGCCCAGGTCGCCGAGTTCCAACCGGACCTTGTCGTCAGTGCGAGCGATCGTCCCGTCGCCGGCAAGCAGTCCCTGACGACTCCGGAGGGACTTGTCCAGGCGGCGACGCATCCGGATGTCGATATCGTAGTCGCCGCGACATCCGGGCACGATGCGATTCGCGCTATCTACCACGCCATCGAAGCCGGCAAGACGATTGCGCTCGCTAACAAGGAGACCATCGTCTGCGCTGGCGACATCATCATGCCGCTCGCCCGGAAGCATAATGTCATGATTCGGCCGGTGGACAGCGAGCATAGCGCCATCTGGCAGTCGCTCGGCGGGCGAGACCCGAGCGCGATCTCTCGCATTGTCCTCACAGCGTCGGGTGGTCCCTTTCTCCGCCTTCCAAAGGAAGAAATGCGCGATGTCACGGTTCAGGGCGCCCTGGCTCATCCCAACTGGAGCATGGGCGACAAGCTGACGATCGATTCGGCGACAATGATGAACAAAGGTTTGGAGGTTATCGAGGCTCATCACCTGTTCGATTCGTCATTCGACGACATCGATGTCATCATTCACCCTGAGCAGATCATTCATTCGATGATCGAGTTGGGGGATTTCAGCGTCATCGCGCAGCTCAGTCCGCCGGACATGCGCTTGCCGATCCAGTACGCCTTGACGTATCCGGATCACATCCATAGCCCGTGCCGGCAGCTCGACTTCACGGCGTTGCGCTCGCTCACGTTCGATCAGCCAGATCTTGACCGGTTCCCCGCCCTCCGCATCGCTCGCGACGCCGGAAGGGCCGGCGAGACTTTCCCGACAGTCCTCAGTGCGGCTGACGAATTGGCAGTAAGAGCGTTCATGGATGGTGCGATCCGCTTCCTCGACATTCCGGACGTCGTCGAGCGCGTGCTCGATCGGCATAATCCTCTTCCGGTCAAGGATTTGGAGACGGTTGCCGACGCCGATAGCTGGGCGCGCAGGACAGCACGAGACGTTATATCTCTGATGGTGAAGCGCTAATAGACTGCCTCCACCTTCGCAGCTCCGCATTCGAGAGTTCCTGGGCGAAGGTCAGGACGAAAACAGAACGAGTTCTGGCATCTTCCTTGAACACTTTGGCACAGGCATCCGTCGTAGCTCCCGTAGTCCGCACGTCATCGATAAGAAGGATTCGTTGCCCGGCCGGAATGGACCATTCCGGATTGAGGGAAAAGGCACCTGTCACATTCTCGTGGCGGCTCTGTCGGTCCAGCGTCACTTGAGGACGTGTCGCGGTGGTCCGGATCAGTAATGGTTTCATTGGAAGGTTCGCCCGGGCGGCGATTCGGGTAGCCAAAAGCTCTGACTGGTTGTAGCCCCGAAGATTGAATTTGCTGGCATGGAGGGGCACGGGCACCACCACATCGATCGCACCAAATGCGGCTACCATGGGAAGCATCCGGGCAGCCAGATCCTCGGCCCGTGCCGGCTCATCACCATACTTGAAGCGTTTGATCGAAGCGGCAACCCATCCTGTGTATGGATATGATGCTCTTGCCCTGTCGACGTGTTGGCCCGCTACCGGGCAGCGATGTCGCTCGTGATCCGGTGATCCACACTCCAGGCAGATATTGAGGTCCAGTGCCGGCACCAATGTTCGACAGATCTCACACAGCCACATCCCGCGTAATCCGCAGCCAGGGCAGACTTTGGGGTACAACACTTCCACTAGAATGGCACGAGCCATGCTCGAACCACGCTGTAGGGCTTGCTTCATCGATAGTGTCCCCAGACCCTGGACGTCAACGCCTTGTGAGGTCGATCAATGCACGACCAGAATCCGGACCGGCCGATCACCAGCATGAATTCACCGACATTCGACGCCGCGCACGCCAATCGTGTCCTGTACGGCAAGGATACGACCGAGGGCATTGTAAGCATAGAGGTCGACGGACCCCACCATGCGCGAATATTCTGTCGCGATCGAGATTCCGGACAGACCACATCACACCTTGAGCCGATGTCGCGCTGGATCGTGACCACTGCGGATCATCCGGTCCTCCGACAGATTCGCGGTTCAGAGCACACGCTCACCGGGGATCTTCCTTTGTCGGTCTTTGTCACGTTTGACTCCCGGCAAGAATACATGCGGGCGGCATCGGCGCTTCCTCGTCGCGATCCGGATAGCATCAAGCTGCGTTCGCCGTTGTCCCAGTTCCTGATCGCATCGGGCAAGACCTTCTTCAAGGGTATGGCTTTCGAAGACCTGCGGCGAATGCAGCTCGATATCGAGACGCTTGGGTTCGATCCCAAGGAACCAGATGCACACGTCATCATGGTGGCCATGCGTCAGGGAGACTGGGAAGAGGTCCTGGTTCTCAAAACCGACGAGGCGGATCTGCTGCAACGGGTTGTCGATTGCATTCAGACGCGCGATCCCGACGTTATCGAAGGCCATAACATCTTCAACTTCGATCTCCCCTATCTCGTCGAACGGGCTCGTCGTGCGAACGTCCGGTTCTCCATGGGGCGTGACGGAAGCGAGCCGAATGTCGCCGATTTCACCCAACGCTTCCGCGCCGGCGGGATCTCCCTGCCATTCTCGACGGTACACATCTATGGTCGTCACGTCATCGATACGTACCAGCAGGTTCAGCGATGGGACACCACCGGACGCCTGCCAAGCTACGGGTTGAAGAATATTATCCGGGCACTCGACATCGAGCGAGAAGGCCGGGAGTTCGTCGAAGGTGAGCAGATCGCGGTCCTGTGGAACAGGGGAGAACGGAGCAAGGATCGACTTGCCCGCTATGCGCTTGACGACGTTCGAGACGTCGACTTGCTTTCGCGAATCACGCTGCCAACAGAGTTCTATCAAACACAGATCCTGCCGATGGCTTTCCAGACGGCGTCAACGGCGGGAACCGGCACGAAGATCGATCAACTCATGATGCGTGCATATCTGACGGAGCGCCACAGTCTCCCGAAACCGGAGGAAGCTCGTCCGTATCCTGGGGGGTATGTCGAACTGGTCGAAACCGGGATATTCGGGCCGGTGGTCAAGTGTGACGTCGAGAGCCTGTATCCATCGATCATGCTGGAGCGTGGGATTCTCCCCCGAACAGACGTCATGGGCGCGTTCCCGCTGCTGCTTGAGGACTTGACACGGAGACGGATAGAGTCGAAGCGTAAGGCAGCGACGACACGAGGCGAGGCGTACGCCTTGCATGACGGGCTCCAGGCGACGTTCAAGATCCTGATCAATTCGTTCTACGGCTATCTCGGGTTCCAGCGTGGACACTTCAATGATTACGATGCCGCGGAAGCGGTGACGATCGAGGGACAACGGATCATCAAGGAGGTCGTGAACAACCTCCAGGAGCGTGGGTCCAAGGTGATCGAAGTCGATACCGACGGCGTATTCTTCACCCCTCCTGAAGAGATCGCCACGCAAGAGGAGGAGGAAGCGCTGATCAGGGAGGTCTCGCGGGACATGCCTCTCCGGATTCGGCTTGCCCATGACGGACGGTACCGACGCATGCTTTCGCTCAAGCAGAAGACGTATGCACTGCTGGATTTCGAGGACAAACTGATCTTGAAGGGAAGCGCACTGAGGAGCCGCCGGATGGAACCGTGTCTTCAGCGGTTTCTTCAGGACGCCACGCGCCATTTTCTCGAGGACGACAAAGACGCGGCACGGGACCGCTATTTCTCGCTTGCAGAGGCGATCCAGCAGCGGAAGCTGGAGCCGCGCGATTTCAGTCAATGGCAGATGCTTCGCGAAGGCACGATTGAAGCTCACCCTCGCCTCGGCACATTGCTGGCCGGCAACCCGGGTCGGTGGAGATTCGGCGACCGGGTCGAGATCTACGAGCGGCAGGATGGTGCGCTCGGCTTCGCGGAAGATTATGATCGCGACGAGAATGTTCAGGTTCTATTACGTCATCTTCGGGACACGGCAATGCGTTTCGAGCCCATCTTCGATTCCCGGTCAGAGTTCGATGCCTTCTTCCCACCGATCCAACCGAGAACCGATCTCGCGATCGCCCGGGAGGCGAAGCCAGTAGAGCAGCTTTCTCTCCTGTAGACGTTGATCACGATCCACTCGTCACATGTCCACGCGCTTTCCGTTGACACTCCATACCCACTGAGCCCGTGGCGTACATGCACATCGCTCAAGGCATACCACCCAATATGGAGAAAAATCGGTGACGTTGCTCGCGGCCATGCATCTTTGCGCCGATGGGGAGATCCGTACCAATTCGGCCGCACAGCGCCGATCAGCATTACGCAAGGTAATGGACACCGGCGGTATCGGATCAACCAGGACACTCAAAATATGGGGGCGCAGCAAAAGGCCCCCGGTGCGGGGAGGCACGGGGGGCGGGGGGATCTGGTAGCGGGGGAAGGATTCGAACCTCCGACCTTTGGGTTATGAGCCCAACGAGCTGCCACTGCTCCACCCCGCGACGGGTCTGTCGGTGCGGTATTCGGCGATGCGGGGCGCCCGCGGCGGCCTCGCCTCCCACGGGGTCGCCCCCGCAGTACTCTCCGGCGCTGCGCCGGGTCACGACCGGGTTCGGGATGGGTCCGGGTGGGGCCAACGCGCTCTCGGCCACGGGCACCCCGCATCGTCCAATACACACCACCGGCACCACCGCGCCCACCACGAAGAAGCAACTGGTCCCGGCTCGGCCGGACACGTCTCCCTTGACTATTAGGACGACTCCGCTCCAGTCGGTTGCCCGCTGTCCACGCGTCGCCTATCAACCCGGTCGTCTCCCGGGAGTCTCCCGGGGCTCGCGCCCCTGGGGTGTCTCGTCTTGGGGCGGGATTCCCGCTTAGATGCCTTCAGCGGTTCGCCCATCCGAACGTAGCTACCCAGCGGTGCCGGTTCTCCGACAACTGGCTCACCAGCGGTTCGTCCATCCCGGTCCTCTCGTACTAGGGACGGCCCCCCTCACACACCCATACGCCCACAGCGGATAGAGACCGAACTGTCTCACGACGTTCTGAACCCAGCTCGCGTACCGCTTTAATGGGCGAACAGCCCAACCCTTGGGACCTTCTCCGGCCCCAGGATGCGACGAGCCGACATCGAGGTGCCA
>CADCWI010000093.1 GCA_902806355.1 uncultured Thermomicrobiales bacterium
CAATGGCATTGTTGTTGACGCCAAGAGTGGCGTGTTCGTCACTCCTGGCGGCAAGTTCGCGCTCTACCTTGCGGCGCAAGCCTTTGTCGAACCGGGCGTCGACGTGATGGTGCTGGAGCCGGCCTGGGTCTCCTACGTCCCGATCGTGGAGCTCGCGGGAGGACGGGCCATCCACGTGCCTCTCAGCCCGGACAACAACTTCGCGATCACGCGGCAAACACTTGAGGCGCATGTGACCTCGGCAACCAGAATCCTGCTCATCAACACACCGAACAATCCCACCGGCCGGGTCCTCACCCAAAGCGAAGCCGACGCAATTTCCGCATTCGCCCACGATCATGACCTCATGGTCTGGACCGACGAGATGTACGAGAAGATCGTCTACGACGGGGCCGCGCACATCAGCGTCGCGACGCTGCCGGGGATGGCTGACCGAACCCTAACCTTCAACGGTCTCTCCAAGGCGTACGCCATGACTGGTTGGCGACTTGGTTATGTCGCCGGCCATCCCGCCTTCATTCATGAGATGTCCAAGATCAGCAGCCATACGGTGACCTGTGCGACATCCTTCGCCCAGGCCGGAGGAACAGCGGCGCTCACTGGACCGCAAGACTTCATCGGCGAGATGGTCACTGCATGGGACCGCCGTCGTCATCTCGTCCACACTGGCATCAACCGTATCAAGGGTTTGCGTACGGAACTGGTCGAAGGGGCATTCTACGCGTTCGTCGATGGTCGCGAGATCGAGAGTGACTCACTGGCGCTCGCCGACCGGATCCTCAGGGAAGCGCACGTCGGCGTCGTCCCGGGGATCGCCTTTGGTGACGCCGGCGAAGGGCATTTTCGCCTCTCCTTTGCGACGAGCGATCATGAGCTGACACGCACCATTGACCGGCTGACAGAAGTGTTCGGTACGGAGTGATCCGGAACACTCAACGGGGTTAGCGATCGACGTCTGGGGGGAATTGACGGGTGAGCATCGAAGACCAGCTGGAGCGGAACGGGATTGAGTTGCCAGAACCGGTCGGGCCAGCGGCGAACTACGTGCGGTATCAGTTCACCGGGAATCTGTTGTACATCAGCGGCACCGGCCCATCCGCCGGCTCGAAGACGGGAAAGGTTGACTCCGAAGTCAGTGTCGAGGACGCCTACGCCGCCGCCCGATCGGTCGGCTTGCAGATCCTGGCCACGGCCCAGCAGGCCCTGGGCACTCTTGACCGCATCGCAAAGACGGTCAAAGTACTTGGCATGGTCAACAGTGACCCGAGCTTCGGCGGGCACCCACAGGTCATCAACGGATGCTCCGATCTTCTCGTGGAAGTGTTGGGCGATGCCGGTCGCCATACCCGTTCGGCTGTTGGCTTCGTCTCGTTACCCAACAGCATCTGCGTCGAGATTGAAGCAACGTTCGAGGTGAAGTAAGCTTCGCCATTCCACCGGCTGGAGTCTGCCGTAACCAGTCTATCGCCCGGCGCATCAGATCCGGTGCGTCCCGATACGTTCGTCATTGTGCGGAGAGCGCGAAAGCCTCTTCGCAATCAGGAAGTTGTCTATGGAACAGAAGTCGATCCCGGTGACACGGGATGGTTTTGAGCGCCTCAAACTGGAACTGGCGGATCTCACGGATATCAAGCGCCCGCAGATCATCGCCGCGGTCGCGGAAGCTCGATCCCACGGTGACTTGCGGGAGAACGCGGCGTACGACGCCGCCCGCCAGGATCAGGCGATGACCGAGAAGCGCATCGGTGACCTTGAGAACCTGCTTCGCAACGCGGTCGTGATCGAGGATCACGACAATGGCCAGAGCAATGGCACGGTTGGGCTGGGCAGCAAGGTGACGGTCGATTTCGACGGCGAGGACGAACAGTACACGATTGTTGGTGCAATCGAGGCCAAACCGTCCGGAGGCCTGATCTCGAACGAGTCTCCGATCGGCCGTGCTCTGCTGGGAAAGCGAGCTGGGGACAAGGCCGTTGTCGAGACGCCGGGTGGCGCGATGACCGTTACGATCAAGGCTGTTGACTAAGCTGTCGCTTCGCTCTTCCGTCGTTCGCCGCCCGGGTCGTGCCGATGTCCGCCGCTGGGGTCAGCGTGCTCGTCATCCCTTGTGGTGGCTTCCTGACTCCGTAGCCGAGCAGGAGGAAGGGTATCGCCGAGTCTGGCAGAATCTCCGCCAGGTCACGGAGGTGGAGGACGGCCGCCATGACACCGTGCATTGGCGAAGCCATGCCGGCAAGTTCGCCATCTGCTGCGTGCGCGTCCCCGTGTCGGCGGTAGCGCCGGAAATCGCCGACGTCAGAAGAGCCCTGCGCTCGTTACCGTTCGTCCGCCTGCATCCCGATCGCTTTCTCCACGTCGCGATTCAGGAACTGGGATTCCTGAGCGATGCACCCGAGCACCGCGATGAGTTCGCGCTCGACCGTCTTGAGGAATTCATCGCGATGGCAGAGCGTCCGGTCTGCGATTTCGCCCCGTTCGAGATGATGTTTGGCGGCGTCAATTCCTTCACTGACGCCGCC
Source organism: uncultured Thermomicrobiales bacterium (assembly GCA_902806355.1). The sequence goes on from CADCWI010000093.1 coordinate 2,520, forward strand.
TTTCTCGATGTCCACGACGACGGGTGGCTTTCCCGCATTCATCGCCGTCTCCGGGACTTTGCGATTGTTCCCGTCGACGCACACTATCCCTATCTTCCTACGCTGACAGTCGCTCATTATGTCGACACTTCACCGATAGGGCGCTTACCCGCGATACTGTCGGAGTGGCGAGATACGACGTTCGGGGCATGTACCGTGGGGCACGTCGATATCGTATTGCTCAGGCCGAACGAAGCCTATCCTCCCCTTGAGATTGCCCACAGCTTTGAACTGGGTCTTGGGCGCAATCCCGCCGAGATCGCTCTGCGCCCCGCATAACGGACGGTATTCAGGTCGAGAGTCGCTCGCGCACGGCGTCCCCAAACTCCGACGTGGATGCAACGCCGCCAAGGTCGCTCGTGAGGACTCCTTCTGCCAGCGTCTGTGCCACTGCCCGTTCCACGCTCGCAGCTTCCGGCTCCAGGCCAAATGATTCCCGCAGCAGCATCGCCCCCGAGAGGATCGCTCCGGCGGGATTCGCCTTGCCCTGCCCGGCGATGTCCGGCGCGCTGCCGTGAATGGGCTCGTACAGACCGGGACGTCTGCCGTTGGACCGCGCGGCGCCAAGGCTTGCGGAGGGCAAGAGGCCGATCGAGCCGACCAAAACCGATGCTTCATCGGTCAGGATGTCCCCGAACATGTTCTCGGTGACGATCACGTCGTATGCGGTGGGGTTTTGGATCAACTTCATTGTCATCGCGTCGACGAGCATGTGTTCCACCGCCACGTCGGGATACTCCCGCGCGATCTCCGTCACCACGTTGCGCCAGAGCCGGGAGGATTCCAGCACATTCGCCTTGTCGACACTGGTCACCCGCTGCCGGCGGATACGGGCCTGTTCGAAGGCGAGTCGCACAACCCGTTCGATCTCGTACTCGCGGTAGATGAGCGTGTCCACGGCGACACGACCCCGCCGTTCTCGCCACTGACGGGAGGGTCTCCCGAAGTAGAGACCGCCCGTCAACTCGCGAACGACGAGAATGTCCGTTCCGCTGATGATCTCGGGTTTGATCGGTGATCCATGGGAGAGTGCTGGATGCACCACCACAGGCCGCATATTGGCATACAACCCGAGCGCCTTGCGCATCCTGAGCAGGCCTTGTTCGGGCCGCACCGCGGCGGAGGGATCATCCCACTTCGGCCCGCCCACGGCCCCAAGCAGGACGGCGTCCGCAGCCCGCGCCTGCTCAATATCCTCATCCCGCAGTGCCGTTCCGAAGGCGTCGATTGCGCAACCGCCCATCAGGATATCGACGTAGTCGATCCGATAACCGGCTCCAAGCGCGACGTCGTCGATGACCTTTCGTGCCTCCGCGATCACTTCCGGGCCGACACCGTCACCCGCACAGACGGCGATCCGGCCCTGGATCGGGCCACTTGGGTCATCGTGTCGAGGCGAGGTCATCAAGCTCCATTCTCCAAACAGATGCCGCGATACGCGCACGCGAAACAAACGGTGCGTCAGTTCGGGTTGGCAACCGGGGCGGGGTGATTCACCCGCGGCTTCCACGATGGACGCCGCCGCTCGAAATCGCTGATCGTTTCCTCGTTCCTCATGGTAAGACCGATGTCATCAAGGCCCTCCAGAAGCCGGTGACGCGTAAAGTCATCCATCGGGAAGGTGGTCTCGAGTCCCACGGCCGGCGCCGAAACCGTCCGTCGCTCGACATCAACGATGACCTCGAGATACGGATGCTCGGCTGCGGCCTCCAAGAGCTCCGCTCCGAAATCCTCCGGAACCGTCACCGGGACTAGGCCTGACTTCGTCGCGTTGTTCTTGAAGATGTCCCCGAACTTTGTGGACACCACCGCCCTGAAGCCGTAGTCCATCAGCGCCCACACCGCATGCTCGCGTGACGACCCGGTGCCGAAGTTCGGTCCGGCGATAAGCACCGATCCGCCTTCGAACTCGGGCCGGTTGAGAACAAATGTCGGGTCCGACTCGCGCCATGCAGCAAAAAGGCCCTCACCGAATCCGGTCCGCTCCACCCGCTTGAGATACACAGCCGGGATGATCTGATCGGTATCGACGTTGCTGCGCTCGAGCGGTACGGCGCGTCCCGAAATTCTTGAGACTGGTTCCATTTGTGCTCCTTACCGAAGTCCGAGGTCGGCTGGCGTCGCGAACGTGCCGGCAAGGGCCGTCGCGGCGGCAACCTCCGGCGAGACCAGATGCGTCCGGCCACCCTTCCCCTGTCGACCCTCGAAGTTGCGGTTACTGGTCGATGCGCATCTCTCACCCGGCCGCAACTGATCGGGGTTCATCCCGAGGCACATCGAGCAACCTGCCGACCGCCACTCGAATCCGGCAGCCTCGAAGATCCGGTCGAGTCCCTCCCGTTCCGCCTCTGCCTTCACCCGCATCGAGCCGGGAACGACCATGCCCCGCACGGCGGGCGCGATCCGGCGGCCATCGACAACCGCGGCGGCGGCGCGCAGGTCCTCGATCCGGCTGTTCGTGCAGGAACCGATGAACACCGTGTCGATGGCGATCTCCCGGATGGGAGTGCCCGGGTCGAGTGCCATATATGTCAGCGCGCGGTGAGCGGACTCGCGATCGTTCGCGTCGTCGAACTCGGATGGGTCGGGAACAACGGCACCGATCGGCACGACCTGGCCAGGATTGGTTCCCCACGATACATGGGGAGCGATCGTGGTCCCGTCCAGCACGATCTCCTGATCGAAGCTCGCGCCATGGTCCGTTGGCAGCGTGCGCCACGCATCGAGGGCGGCTTCCCAATCCTTGCCGGCCGGAGCAAACTGACGCCCCTCGACATACTCGAATGTCGTCTCGTCGGGCGCGATCATCCCCGCTTTGGCTCCCGCTTCGATCGACATGTTGCAGATCGTCATCCGCCCCTCCATCGAGAGCGAACGGATCACGGAGCCGCGATACTCGACGATCGAGCCAGCGCCACCACCGGTTCCGATCTTGCCGATGATCGCGAGAATCACGTCCTTGGCCGTCGATCCATGTGGCAACTCGCCATCGACGGTAACGGCCATGGTGCGAGGGCGTACCTGGGGAAGTGTCTGCGTGGCCAGGACATGCTCGACTTCACTTGTCCCAATCCCGAAGGCCAGCGCACCAAATGCACCGTGGGTGGAGGTGTGACTGTCACCACAGACGATCGTCATGCCGGGCTGGGTTAACCCCGTCTCGGGTCCGATGATATGGACGATTCCTTGCCCGGGGGCGCCCATCGAATGAAGGCGGATGCCGAACTCACGGCAGTTCTCGGTGAGTTTTCTGACCTGCGTTGCGGATATCGGATCGGCAATCGGTCGGTCGATGCCGATCGTCGGGACATTGTGATCGGCCGTGGCAACGGTCAGGTTTGGCCGCCGTACCGGGCGCCCGGACAGGCGCAACCCGTCGAACGCCTGCGGCGATGTCACCTCATGGACAAGATGAAGATCGACGTAGAGGAGATCGGGCTCGTTTTCGGCCGACCGCACGAGATGCTGGTCCCAAAGCTTTTCCGCAAGTGTTCTTGGCGCTGCCACGAACGTCTTCCTCCGATTCTGATTGTTGAGTGCCCGGTGATACACGACCAGCAGGTCAGGGTTTGCGACCAGCGAAGACGGCAAGCTCAAGCACCTTGAACAGGCAGTCGACATCCTTGAAGCCGATCGCTCGCAGCCAGGCGCACTGGTCGTCGACCGGCGCCAGGATGTTTGCGTCGACATCGTCACGGGATCGGAACTCTTCTGCGACTTCTTCAAGCGAGAGACCCGGGCTGACGGACGCGATCGATTCCACGGTCAGGGTGTCGAACGCGGTCGTGTATTGCTCGTTGACCGAGGCCACATGCTCGATATTGACGAACCATCCCCCGGCACGGAGCACCGCAAACACCTCGGCATAGAGCGCCCGCTTTCGGTCATCTTCGACGTGGTGGATGGCGTACCGTGAGATCACGAGGTCGAACGGTTCCCGCCCTCGGACACCATCGATCCAGCGCGGGTCAGCAAGGTCGCCTTCGACCACCATGACATCGATGTCCCAGCCTGCGGCCCTCGCTCGAGCGTCATCAAGCATCGGTGGCGAAAAGTCGACGAGGGTAGCTTCGCGGACATCGAATGCATCCGCGATCGTTGCCGTGGCGATACCATCACCGGATCCAAGGTCCAACACACGGATCACGTTTGCGCCGTGTGCCCGCAACACGCTTTTGACAACATCGAATTGGGCATCGGCGAAGGGGATACCTGATCGAACGTCCTGATACCACCTCGTCGTCTGTGCTTGCTGCCACACCGATGTAGCTGGTCCAGGTCGATCAACAGGCATCACATCAGCTCCAGCGAGACGTTGAGGAGCCCATCAGGACCGTGTCCGGCCGATGCTCGACGTACTGGCTGAGGGCCCCCAGATAGGCCCGTGCGCTCGCCTCGACGATATCCGTTGCCAGTCCATGGCCGGTGAAGATCTCGCCGTCGACCTTGATCCGCACGTGCACCTGACCCTGCGCGTCTTCACCTGGCGTGACCGCTTCGACGTGGTAGTAATGCAATTCGTTGTCAACCTGAACGGCCGCATCGATCGCCTGGAACAAAGCGTTCACCGGTCCGTTGCCCTCGGCGTCTCCGGGAAACTCCTGGCCGTCGCGCTCGATCACGACACTCGCTGTCGCCGATCCACCGCTGCCGATACTTGCGTTCCAGCGCGCAAGGTGGAGGGTTGTGCCAGCGGTCTGAAGTTCGTCCGAGACGAGCGCGGAGATATCGGCACCCGTCACGTTCTTCTTGCGATCTGCCAGCTCCAGAAAGCGCTGATACACCCCCTGAACCTGCTCATCGGGCACCTTGATGCCAAGTTCCGTCAGGGCATTGCGGAATCCTGCCCGGCCCGAATGCTTGCCGAGCACGAGCTTCGTCCCCTCCCACCCTACATCGGTCGGGTCCATAATCTCGTACGTCGTCCGTTCCTTCAGCATGCCGTCCTGATGGATACCTGCTTCATGCGCGAACGCGTTGGCACCCACGATCGCCTTGTTGACCTGCACCGCGACTCCTGTCAGGCTGGCGACAAGGCGGCTGGTCGGGACCAGGCGACTCTTCTCGATCCGTGTAGTCACCCCTCCGAATTGTTCCGATCGGGTTGAGAGTGCCATCACGACTTCTTCGAGCGACGTGTTGCCTGCCCGCTCGCCGATCCCGTTCATCGTCACTTCGACTTGCCGCGCACCGGCCCCGACTGCGGCCAGGGTGTTCGCGGTAGCCATCCCGAGGTCGTCGTGACAGTGGACGGAGAGGATGCAATCGTCGATGTTGCGGACGTTCGCGCGCAGGTGACCGATGAGATCGACGAACTCGCCCGGTGTCGTGTAGCCGACGGTGTCCGGCACGTTGAGCGTGGTCGCCCCGGCGTCGATCGCCGCCTGGAAGACCTCAACCAGGAAGGACCACTCGGTGCGCGTCGCATCCTCGCAGGAGAACTCCACATCACCTGTCAGGCTCCGGGCCAACGCGACCATCTCCGAGACCCGAGACAGGACGTCCGACCGGGACATACGGAGCTTGTGCTTGAGATGGATATCCGACGTCGCGATGAAGGTGTGGATCCGCGCCTGGTCAGCAGTCCGAACGGCACTGGCTGCTCGTTCGATGTCGCCGGCGTTGGCCCGGGCCAGCCCGGCGACGGTAACGCCCTTTGCTCGCGAGGCGATCGCCCGGACCGCCTCGAAATCCCCGGGCGATGCAGCCGGAAACCCGGCTTCGATCACATCCACGTTGAGCGCCACGAGCGCATCCGCCACCTCGAGCTTCTCGTCCGCCGTCAGGGTCGCCCCGGGCGACTGCTCGCCATCCCGAAGCGTCGTGTCGAAAACGATGACGCGCGATGTCCCAGGTGGTACGTTGCTTTCCCGATCGCTCATGGTGCGTTCTCGACTTTCGTGATTGACGATCTCAGCGTCGTGCCGCGGTCGCGGCTTCGCGGGCAGCCTTGCCGGTCTTGAGCCACGGCATCATTCCCCGTAGCTCGCCCCCGACCCGCTCGATCTCGTGCGTTGAACCGGCTGCCCGGAGCTCAAGGAATCGTTTTCGGCCCGACTCGTTCTCGGCAATCCACTCCTGGGCGAAGCTGCCATCCTGAATCCGGCCAAGCAGTTCCTTCATCGCCATCTTGACGTTGTCGTTGATGATCCGCGGCCCAGCGTAGTAGTCCCCAAACTCGGCCGTATCGGAGACGACTTCGCGCATGTGGGTCAAGCCGCCCTCATAGATGAGATCGACGATCAGCTTCATCTCGTGGAGGCATTCGAAGTACGCGCTCTCGGGTTCATAGCCCGCTTCGACAAGGGTCTCGAAGCCAGCGGTGATGAGCGCCGCGACACCTCCGCAGAGCACCGCCTGCTCGCCGAAGAGATCGGTCTCGGTCTCTTCCCTGAATGTCGTTTCCAGCACCCCCGCGCTCAAGGAACCGATGCCACGCGCATAAGCGAGCGCGATATCCTTCGCCGTGCCTCTGGGATCCTGGTGGATCGCGATCAACGCCGGAACGCCGACGCCTTCCTGGAAGAGCTCACGGACACGTTGACCCGGCGCCTTCGGTGCGATCATCGCGACAGCCACATCGGCTGGCGGCTCAATCTGCCCGAAGTGAATCGCGAAGCCGTGGGCAAACATCAACGTCTTCGCGTCGGTCAAGTGTGGCGCGATGTCCGTTTCGTAGACGCTCTTCTGAATGTGATCCGGGACGAGAAGCATGACCACGTCGGCGGCTTTTGCGGCCTCAGCGACCGGTTCGACCCTCAAGCCCTCAGCAAGCGCCTTGTCCCGGCTCTTGCTGCCTTCATGCAGCCCGACGATGACACTAAGCCCGGAGTCACGGAGGTTGAGTGCGTGCGCGTGCCCCTGCGCGCCGTAGCCGATGACCGCGACCGTCTTGTCCTGAAGAGGACCAAGGGTCGCATCGCTCTCGTAATAGATGACTGCCGGCATTGTGCTCTCCTGATTCGACTTTCGCCGCGTGTGTTCCCTCGAAGAAGAAACCGGAAGCGATTCGTGCTTCCGGTTTGTACGGTTTTATCGATTCAATCCGCGACCGCGTACGAGCCGCCGTCGATCCGGTCGATCCGTCCCTGCTTGCCGCCCGCTCCCCGAGACATCGCGACCTTGCCACTTCGCACCAGCTCCCGGATGCCGAAGACGCGCATCATCGCCAGGAACGAGTCGATATGCTCCTCGTTCCCGGTCGCTTCGATCATCAGCGAATTCGGAGTGGCGTCAAGCACCCGCGCATCGTAGATGCCGGCAACCTGCAACACCTCGGCGCGACTCGGTCCCTTTGCGGCGACCTTGATTACGACCAACTCGCGGGTAATCGCCTCGTGCGCCGGGAGGTCCGTCACCTTGACGACTTCGAGCAGCTTGTACAGCTGCTTGCTGGCCTGCTCGACCTCACTGTCCTCACCGCGAACCAGCAAGGTCATGCGGGACAGCCCGGGCTGCTCCGAATGCCCGACCGTGATCGAATCGATGTTGAACGATCGCCGTCGCATGAGCGACACGACTCGATTGAGCACACCGGGCTGGTCTTCGACAAGGACGACGAGGGTATGTGTCGTTTCCATGGCTACACATCCTCCGGGGATGGAGCCCACTGCGGATCATGCATCATGTCGGAATTGCTCTTGCCCGGCGGGACGATCGGATAGACGTTCGCCTCCGGCTCGACCACGAAATCGATCAGCACCGGTCCCCTGATCGAGCGCGCTCGCGCGATCGCGGTTTCGATCTCCTCGGTTCGGGTCACGCGGATGCCGGTCGCGCCGTAGGCCTCTGCGAGCTTGACGAAGTCAGGACCGCTGATCTCTACCTCGGAGTAGTTTCCGTTATGGAACAGGTCCTGCCACTGTCGCACCATCCCGAGATAGCCGTTGTTGATGATCGCGATGTTGATATCGAGCTTCTGCTGGACGGCGGTGGCCAGCTCGTTCGACGACATCTGGAACCCGCCGTCGCCGATCACCGCCCAGACCTCCAGATCGGGCCGTCCCATCTTCGCGCCGATCGCCGAGGGCAATCCGTATCCCATCGTGCCGAGGCCACCGGACGTGATCCAGCGTGTGCCGTACTTCACCCCAAGTTGCTGGGCCGACCACATTTGATGCTGACCGACGTCCGTGGTCACGATCGCGTTACGGTCCGTCGCGGCAGAGATCGCCTTGATGATCGCGTAGGGCTCCGGCGTCTCCGGGATGTCCTCGAGCGCTGCCTCCAGCACCCGGTCCCGCTGACCATCGATCCACTTCATCCAGCCATGATGATCCCGCGGCTCGACCTCGTTGAGCAGGAGCCTGAGCGCCTCCCCGGCATCGCCGACGACGGGGATGTCAGTTCGAATGTTCTTGCCGATCTCGGCCGGGTCGATGTCGACGTGGATGATCCTGGCGTTGGGCGCGAAGCCCGCGACCTGGCCCGTGGCGCGATCATCGAAGCGGGCACCGATGTTGATGAGCAGATCACATTCTTCGAGCGCCCGGTTGGCGTGCCGGTGCCCGTGCATGCCCATCATCCCAAGCGATTGGGGATGCCGCTCGTCCATCGCGCCAAGCCCGAGCAGCGTATAGATCACCGGGATGTTCGACCGCTCGGCGAAGCGTCTGAAGATGTCCTCAGCCCCGCTCAGGATGATTCCATGCCCTGCCATGATGAGCGGTTTCTGGGCCGCATTGATCGCATCCGCGGCAAGCCGGACCTGTCGCATGTTGGGAACGAGGTTTGGCTGATAGCTCTTGCGACCGGTCTTCTTCGGATAGGAAAAGGCCGCCTCGGCGATGAACACGTCCTTGGGAATGTCGACCAGCACTGGTCCCGGCCGGCCGGAACGAGCCAGATAGAAGGCTTCCTTGATCGTCGGGGCGATGTCCTCGGCCCTGCGCACGAGATAGTTGTGCTTGGTGACGGGAAGTGTAATGCCGGTGATGTCGACCTCCTGGAATCCGTCCCGCCCGATCAGTGACTGGGCCACCTGGCCAGTGATCGCGACGAGTGGCACGGAATCGAGGTATGCATCCGCAAGCGCAGTCACCAGGTTCGTCGCACCGGGACCGGATGTGGCGATGCAAACCCCCACATCACCGGTGGCGCGGGCATAGCCTACAGCGGCCAGAGCTGCCCACTGTTCGAACCGGGTAAGCACATGCTCGAACCCGGATTCGGGCAGCGCATCATAGAGCGGGATGACCGCTCCACCGGGATATCCGAAAACGGTCGTGACACCCTCCGCCTCCAGGCTGCGGCAGGTGATCCGGGCGCCGCTCAGAATCTCCGGCGACACAGCGAGAGCAGTGCCGTCCGCGTTCGGGAGAGGTGTTGTTTGGGCTTCCGCCGCGCTGGCTCGCGATTCCGCAACGATCATTCCGGGTGCTCCGTTTCCATCCTCGGCCAACCCAGTGTTTCGGATCAGCCCATGTCGTCGACGTCCGACTCACCCACCGGAAGGGGACTTCCGAAACCGATCGCCACGTTACAGGCAGATCGGAGGGGGTAAGGCCTCGTGTTTCCGGCGCTGGAAACGGGTAAGGCATCGGATGCATCCCGGGCGACATTGGACAGGAGCATCTGGCAACAAAAAAGCCTCCCCGGATTGTGGGAGGCCAGCTTCTTCAGTCGTCTTTGGTATTCGATTCGTCTATCTGGCTCCCCGCCGTTCCGCACACCAACCGCTCCCTACTGGGAGCGAGATAAGTACGAGGCTAATAATGGAGAGGGATGTCAGAACCATGATGCAGTCGACGTTCCTGTGCGGAATCATGACGAAATACGGACTCGTTCCGTCTGGATCAGCATACGGGGTCCGCAATCTCCTTGTCAACAGAACGGACATTGTGCCGTTCCTTCCGGCAGCAACGAGGCAACGACGGAATGACAGGATACGCATGAGGATATGGTCGATACCCTCGCCGGGATCGACCAGCGTCATCATCCGCGCCGCCAGACCGATCAGACGGTCTCGTTCTCATCGAACGACAACGGCAGATGCCCGTTCTGCTCCGGACACACGTGACCTTCCCGATCCATCGGAGATCCGCACATCGGACAACGGGGACGTCCCGCGGAGGCAACCGTTGCGGCGTCAACACTCAATGACTTGGCTTGCGCCTGGGACAGCCGGATATTCAGCGAGGGCGTCACCGCCTCGTCGTCCTGCTGCAGGTCGAATGCGCTGATCACGATTCGGCCGACCGGCTCCTCGAACCCGAGTTCGATTCGCCCCAGGCGAAATTGATGGTCCGTCTGTTCATCGAGCTCGATCGGGGCGTCACTATTGTCGAGTACTGGAAGATCGGACGCTACTTGTTCGAGGATCTGTTCGACGGCCAGTCCCAAGGCCTGGAGCTGCTGCTTTTCCATCCAGATGATGTGTGTTTCGCCCCGGACGGCGACCAGCATGCGGAATCGTCGTTGCCCCGGCTCCCCCAGCGCCTCGACGCGCAGGCGTTGGGCATCGTCAGCGGAAGAAGAATGCAGGAAGTCGTCGGTCATGGAAGAGTGGGCCTTGTCTGAGGGAAGCGTACGGTCATTGTATCGTCTGTCGGGTGACTCACCATTATGAAGGCAAAGTTCATCGTCAGTAAAGAATAGCAACATTCAGGGCCTGGCGCACGGATACCGGACGGAGGAGCCCCCTGCCCGGCGATGTTCGCATTGAATACGTTCCATGGGCCAGGCCGTCAGATGATTGCGCTTATCGCTCCGCCGTCGATGCCGGGCGTTCAGCGCGGGTTTTCCTGGCTTGTGGAGTCCTTTCCAAGCAACTCGCGAGATGGTAACCATCGCACCCTCAGAACTCGTCCGCCAGGACATGCAGCGCCGTGTTCCGTCCTGCGTTGGTCAATGTATATGGAGAGGTTTGCGAGAAACCCATACCGTATGATCCCGTATGCACAGGTCCTCGCGACCGCCTGTCGCGGACAACGAATTACCTCAAACGGAATCATTTCCGCAAAGGATCGGAGCACTCCGTGGATCTCATCAGTGACGCCCAGCAGTCGGCGCCGAAATACGGCAGCACCGAAGTCAATGCGGAGGACGGATCCGCCGAATCGCGAGCGACCTCCAGCCTCGCCTTCAACGTGGTAAAAGCCGATCCTGAAGTACGAACCTTGATCGAAGCGGCGAACCACAATCTCGGGGTCCTCGGATTCACCGAACATGGGTTCCGGCACGTCGGCCTGGTTGCCAACATCGCGCGCAACGTCATGCGGCGGCTGGGATACGACGAGCGCCACGGCGAGCTCGCCAGTATCGCAGGGTATCTTCACGACATTGGGAACGTCATCTCCCGACATGGGCATGCCACGACCGGGGCGCTGCTGGCGAACACCATCCTTTCGCGGCTCGACATGGCGCCGGAAGACACCATCGTGGTGATGGGTGCGATCGGTTCGCACGGCGACGATCACGGAAGGCTCGGGGAACCGGTGCATCCGGTCTCCGCGGCGTTGATCCTGGCCGACAAGTCCGATGTTCACCGGAGCCGAGTCCGGACGACGGACCCGGCAGCGTTCGACGATCATGACCGCGTCGGATATGCAACGACCTCATCGTTCCTGCGGATCGATCCTGATTCACGCATGATCGCGCTCGAGCTGGAGATCGATACTGACATCGCGCCGGTGATGCAGTATTTCGAGCTATTCCTGCCTCGAATGCTGATGTGCCGGAGAGCCGCCGAGCTGCTGGATTGCACCTTCAGAATCATCATCAACGATGTCGTCGTTCTCTGAACGGCGGTATCATGGTCAGCGACCCAATACCCGGGCAACCCCGCGACCGGTACGCCAACGCTCGCAGCGGTCAGGGGCTACGGATACTCCATCCTGACATTGAACTCCATCGAGGTTCTCCATGATTGCCGCTCGCCATCACCGGACGTCCATCCACTACCAGCGCACTTCATCGAACCGCTGGCGGGACTTCGATCCGATGCTGTTCATCACGATGCTGGTATTGATGGCCTTCGGCGCGGTGACAGTCTGGAGCGCCGTCGGCCTTCCCAGCATCCTGACCCGGAACCTCGGAACCGATCAGTTCATCTTCGGCGGGATCGGGATCCTGCTCATGCTCGCGGTTTCCCTGCTCGATTACCGCTATCTGGAGTCGATGGCCTGGGTTCTCTACGGAGCGGGCATTCTCGGACTCCTCGCCGTGCTCAGCCCTCTCGGCGTCCAGATCGAGAACACGGGCGCGCAAAACTGGATCGATCTGGGCGTGACGACGATCCAGCCGTCCGAATTCGCCAAGGTCACGACCATCATCGCGCTCTGTGCGTTCATCTCGTCACGCGGCGAGGCGATGAAGGAGCTTGGCAACTTCATCGTTGCGGGGCTGATCGTGGCTATCCCGATGTTTATCGTGCTCATCGGCCCTGATCTCGGGCAGGCGATGGTCTACATGTCTTTCTGGGCGGCGTCACTGCTCGTCTCCCGCACCCGTCGATTCTTCATCGTTGCCCTCGTGTTGCTCTTGCCCGCTCTGGTCTGGTTCGCCTGGAACTTCATCTTGACCGGATATCAGCAGTTGAGGTTCGTCTGTTCACTCAATCCGATGCTCGAGCCGATGGGCTGTGGATACCAGCCAATCCAGGCTAGGATCAGCATCGGCGCCGGAGGGCTGCTTGGTTCAGGTATCGGCGGCGGCACCCAGAGCCAGATGGACCTGCTCGGGGTCCGCGAATCCGACTTCATCTTCGCGCACGCCAGCGGCATGTTCGGTTTCTTCGGGATGATCGCCCTCTTCGTCGCCCTGATGATCTTTCTCTGGCGCGGATTGCAGGTCGCCGAGGTCGCGCGCGATCATTTCGGCCAGTGCCTGGTCATCGCCATAACGGGCGTCTTCTTCTTCCAGGCTTTTCTCAATATCGGCATGAACCTCGGAATCATGCCGGTCGCGGGGATCACCCTTCCATTCGTCAGCGCCGGAGTCTCGTCACTCTGGAGCTGCCTGATCCTGACCGGCATCCTGCAGAGCGTCCGGATGCACCACAGGCGACTCACCTTCCTCACCGGCTAACGTGTCGGGGACGTGTCCTTTGGGGAGCCGGCGACCTGGCGGACGAGCTCGTACGCGTCTGACCCGGAGATACCGGCGATGCTCGCCACCTCGCGGGCGGCTCGGCTCGGCTTGTGCCCTTCGTCGAGCAACCGTCGGATCAACTCCGGCAGATCACTCTCAGGTCCCCGTGCATCTTCCTGCCGGCTCACGACGAGGACGACCTCGCCTTTCGGTTCGGTCTTGGCATAGGCCGCCGCAAGTTCGCCGAGCGTGCCGACTCTCAACTCCTCATGCAGCTTGGTGAGCTCTCTGGCCATCATCGCGATCCTGTCGCCCCCTGCCCTGAAAAGATCAGCGAGGGTCTGGCCGGTGCGTACGGGTGACTCGAACACGACGAACGGGAAACCGGACGAGACCGCTCTCGCGATGGCGACATCTCGCTCCTCTCCGGTACGAGGAAGGAATCCGAGGAACAGGAATGGTCCCGGCACAAGCCCGGATGCACTGACCGCGGCGATCAAGGACGATGCACCGGGGATCGGCACAACGCGATGACCCGCCTTGAGCGCGGCGGCGACGATCTCATGCCCGGGATCCGCGATGCCGGGTGTTCCGGCGTCGGTGATAAGCGCCACGTCCCCCGCTTCCAGCTCGGACAGGAGCCGGGCTTCACGAGCACGCCGATTGTGATGGTGATAGCTGATCATCGGGGTTAAGATGTCGAACGCCTTGAGCAATGGTCCACTGTGCCGTGTGTCCTCGGCGGCGATCAGATCCACGGTTTGCAGCGTCTGGATCGCGCGCGGAGTCATGTCCTGGAGGTTGCCGATGGGAGTGGCGACGACGTACAACGTGCCCACGCTCAACACTTCCACGGTTGAGGAACAGATGTTCGCACCCGTATACTGATCATGATTCCAGATTGACACCCGAGAGACGACGATCGTGGTGCACCAACACCCCAAGTCTCCTGTCTACGAATCGAGCACATCGTTCCCATTCCTGCCATACTGCAATGCCCGCACTCCACCATCACGCATGACCGTCATCGACGTACGAGTCCAGGGAACAGGTATTCACCGCCATGACTGAGGGATCGCTCTTCGACGTATCAGCCCTGGCCACGGCACCTCCGTCGGATGGCACGGCGCCGTCCGCCGCCGCGCACTCGCAGACACAGTCACTCTATCGCAAGTATCGACCGCAATCGTTCGCGGAGGATGACCTCTTCGGACAGGACCACATCGTCAACACGTTGCGCAACGCGATCGCTCTCAACCGGATCGCGCACGCTTATCTCTTCTGTGGACCTCGCGGGACCGGCAAGACGACCACCGCCCGGCTGCTCGCCAAGGCGGTCAACTGCCTGGATCCGGATCCGCAGGTGCGTCCCTGTAATACCTGCGACGCCTGTGTCGCGATCAACCGCAACGCAACGACCGATGTGATTGAGATCGATGCCGCCAGCAACCGCGGGATCGACGATATCCGGGATCTGCGCGAGCGAGTGAAGTATGCGCCAACCCAGCTTTCAACAAAGTTCTACATCATCGACGAGGCGCACCAGATCACCGGCGCCGCGGCCAACGCGTTCCTGAAAACGCTCGAGGAACCCCCGCCACATACCAAGTTCGTTCTCGCGACAACGGATCCCGAGGAGTTGCTGCAGACGATCGTCTCCCGCTGCCAACGGTTCGACTTTCGGCGCATCAACCTCGACGCGATGATCGCCTGCCTCCAGAAGGTCGCCCGGTTGGAAGGGATCGAGATCGAGCCGGACGCGATCCCCGTGATCGCCCGGCACGCCACCGGCAGTCTTCGCGATGCACTGGGAGTACTCGACCAGGTTGCCGTCTATCGCGAAACATCGGACAGCGTGCAACAGCCGGTCACCGTCGATACGGTCCGTACCGTGCTCGGTGTGAGCCGCAATGATCGCGTCGAGTCCCTTGTGCTGGCGCTCGCGAATCAGGACGCCGCGGCTGGATTGCGCTCGATCAACGACGCTGTCGAAGCGGGCGATGACATCCGGCAACTCGGACGACAACTGGTTGGCTACCTCAGGATGTTGCTGCTTCATCGTGCTGGAGGCGCGTCCGATGTCGACGAAACGGCGAAAGCGCTCGCCAATCGATTCACACTCACCGAGATCGCCGAATCCGCTCGCGTATTCGCCGACATGGACGTCAAGGTCAAACACGCTGCATTTCCGCAACTGCCGCTCGAGATCGCAATGGTCAGCTGCGCATCCAGGTCGGAACCGCCCTTCAACTCCGGGACCACGTCGATTGAGCGCTCGTCCGCTTCCGCGCACGATGGTACACAACAATCGTCTCCGCGCCAGGCATCCGCCGAGCGTGAGAGCCCACCCGAAACGACCACTCACCGGATCTCTCTGAGGGATCGCGTCCGGGGCCAGGCCGCACCTCCGGCTGCAGCCACGTCGTCCGGGGCCGCGCGGACACCTCCGGAGCGGCAGAACCACGAGCGGCCGAACGGCAACGGACAGGTGACGGGTCCGGCCACGGTCGAGGAACCGCGGAGGATCGCGGAGGATCGTCCATCGTCGGCGGTCGAACCACCGCGGACGGCGGACGGCGGCGAGATCACGATGGAGATGATCGTCGAGCTTTGGTCGAAGATCCGGGCCGACGTCAAGGCGGTCAATCGTCGGATCGAGGCGCTTCTTCAGCAGATCGATCCCATCTCCGTCGCCGGCACCAAAATCTTCCTGGTATCGCCGTACGAATTCCATCGGAACCGGATGAACAGTGACGAAGCGCGGATCGTGGTCGAGGATGTCATCTCCCGCCTCGTCAAGCAGCGGGTGCAGGTGAGCTGTGTCAGCCGTGAGGAGGGCATGGCAATGACGTCTACACATCAGTCGAGCCAACCGATGCCGCCGGCCGGTGCAAACCCGCCGGATTCAGCCATCGCCGCGATAGACCACTCCGATCCGCACGAGTCAACTGCCTCACCGGACCTGGAGCCGAACCACGCACCGCCCGGCGACGCCCTGCTCGAGGATGGTATTCCGTCGAGGATTAGCTCACCCGAGGTGGATGCACAACGTATCCAGGCCGCCAAGAACATCTTCGATGCCGAGGAAATCGATGACTGACCGGGGCAGGACGGAGACAAGCCCCGCTGATCAACAGGTCCAAAGCGTCAGGGAATTGGAGTAGCCGGTACCGGAGATGCGGAGGGAGTGCCAACCGATGCGGCGGCCTGTGATCCGACCGCGATGGTGAGAACGGCCGTCGGGTCACCGCCGGGCGAAAGATGGATGAACGATTCCATGACGCCATCGCTGGTCGATACGGCCTGACCCCACAGCAAGCCCTCGTCCACCCACCAGAGCGCGTTGACCTCGATCACGTTTCCGACCGGCATCTCGAGCGCGCGTTGGTCGCGCAGGGATCGCACCCAGAGGCTGTTGAAACGCAGGTTCCCGCCATCGGGTAGCACGATCGTATAGGCGACGGCTTTGCCATCGGGTGACACCGAGAAGTCGATGATGGTCGCTGCCGGACCGCCCCGTCCTGCCGTCGCAACGATCCGTTGCTCCATTGTTTCGAGATCCAGTGAGTAGAGTTGCCCACCGACGGTGTCGGCGTCATCTTCGGTTCCGCTCAGGTAGACAAACCCGGAGCCATCTGGCAGCCAGGAGAACGAGCGGATCCGCTGCTGCTCTCCGCCGTCATCGATCGGCGCGACGGGCAGAAACCGGGGCGTGGTCGCGGCCGGATCGATCAGGCCGATCCTCGCCACACTGTCCTGGCCCACGCCAAGCACGGCGATCCGATCCCCACGAGGCGACCATTCCACATCACGCATCGCCGTGACTCCGGACGGTGTCGCGATCGCCGTCGCGTCACCACCGAGCATGACGCTCGCCATCCGCCCATCGGGGCTCGCGACGATGATGCGATCACCCTGCGCTCCCCAGTCCACCATCAGGTCCATGTCAGCCGCCACCGGGCTGCCTGACGCGGGCGTTGACGGTGCTGGATCCGGTGGGATGACCTGGGCCCAGGTCTCGAGCTCGGCGCCGGCGCTATCGAACACGTGCAGATTGACGACCGGGGGCTGCGCGGTGCTACCGGTTGATGAGGAAACTGCGGCAACCCGGTCGCCGCTGGGAGAGTTGTCGATTGCGACGAAGCGTTCGCCGGCGGGCGGGCGAATCGTGGCCGATGTCGTTCCCGTGTCGGAGGGCTGGACGCTCTGGATGGCTCCGTTGAGGATTGCGTAGACAGTGCCGGGTGCCCCCCGGGCCCGAAGCAGCGTCTCAGGCGAGGGCAAGGGTCTCACCGTCGGCGTAGCCAGCGGTACAGGTGTTTCCCGCACGGATTCCGACGTCTGATTCCTTTGGGACGGATCGTTCGCGAAGCGGCGATCCTCCTCGTTGGTCGCTGTCTCACCGCATGCGACCAGCAACAACGATCCCGCGCATAGCAGCGAGAACACCGTTGCCAGCCGGGACAACAAGGAACGATGCGGAATCTTCGTCACGAATGTAGATCGATTCAGCACCCTGAAGACCTGACTCCAGCCAGCCATGTGTGATTGATAGGTACGCGGTTCGACCCTATAGTGTGTTCTCCGGTTGAACCGGTAAGGGGAGGGTAATGACCTGCATCTGACCGTGCCTGAATATACCATGCAATCAGTTGTCGACCGCACCGGCGTGCCCGCTGACACCATCCGATCATGGGAGCGCCGTCACGGTTTCCCGACCCCGGTGCGTGATGCCCAGAATCAGCGGGTGTACTCAGAGCAGGATATCCAGGCGATCCTGCGCCTCAAGGAGCAGACGGCGCAGGGTATCACCGTCAAGGAGGCACTGCGTCTCCTCCCCGATGTTGCCCGCGGGAAGCCAGAGGATAGCCTGACAACGACGGCGTCTCGTGGCGCGGACCCTCCGCACAGTCCCGCTCCGCGACCTCACGCAGCCCTGGTCGATGCGCTGCTGGCGTTTGACGGGGCAGCGGCCAGGGCGCTGCTGCACACCGAGATGGTGATGCAGTCCCCCGAGTCGGTCGCATTCGAATCGATCCTGCCCGCTTTCGAACGGCTGGCGCTCCACAACAACTCTGGCGGCGCGTTCGGAAGGGAATTCCTGAGCCGGATCATGGTCTCGCTGTTCAATGCGTCAGACCCGGACAATGGCCGGGACCGGGTTGTCATCGCGAGAGTCGCCGGTGGTACCGGTTCGCGGGACAGCTTGCTGGCCCTGGCGCACGCCCTCGCAGTGTCGAGAATGGGCTTCGCCACCGTCTGGCTCGGCGGGGATGGCGATGTCTCGGACATCCGGCGGGTGATCACTTCCCTTCATCCGCTCGCGGTCCTTC
>CADCWI010000094.1 GCA_902806355.1 uncultured Thermomicrobiales bacterium
ATTCAATCGTGGGCGAGTTCGTTTTGGATGATGTGCTCATAGTAGTTGGATTGCCAGAGGCGGCGGCTGAACGGCTTCCATCCGGACGCTCGGACACCTCGAATGTATGCGTTCGTCGTCATGGTCTTGAACCAGCCGACGATCGCGCCCAGCGATGCTCCAGATCGCGGCGTTTCGGCGGCGTCCCCGCAATCAGTGATCAGGATGACGCCATGCAGATGGTTCGGCATCACGATCACAGCGTCGACTTCGACCTCGGGATACTTGTTGGACAACTCCGTCCACCAGTGCAGAAGCATGTCGCCGGAAGCACTTGGATGCATGGTGTCATCGAGCACGTCTCCGAACAGACAGGCACGATCATGCACGCATAGCGTCACGAAATACGTTCCCGCCTGCGCATAGTCGTAGTCGCGAAGACGTAGGGAGGAACTTCGATACCGTTTCTGGTGATCCACCATGGTGCCTCTGTTCCCGCCGACTGACAATCACACGCACCAGCGACAACGCATGTACATGTAGCGGCAGCCCTGCGTGGCAGCCGACAATGGACCGCCGATGCTTGTCCAGTCCTTACCGCCGGCAGCTCGGCGTGGCTGCTGGCAACGGCGACCACTCGGGGTCGCCGCTACATATCAGGGGTTCAGTGGTACTGCGGCAGCCAGTCGCCGTGGGCTTCGATCAGGTCATCGACGAGGTGCCAGATCTGGTCGAGGTCCAGCTCTGCGGCGGTGTGCGGGTCGAGCATCGCGGCGTGGTAGATGTGCTCGCGCTTCCCGGTCACGGCGGCTTCGACGGTCAGCCGCTGGACGTTGATGTTGGTCTGCATCAGCGCCGCCAGGTGAACCGGCAGGGAGCCGACGGCGGTTGGCTGGAGTCCGTTGCGATCGACCAGGACCGGCACCTCGACGCAGCAATCGTCCGGCAGGTTCTCGATCAGCCCATGGTTTGGCACGTTGCCGTAGATCACCTGTGGCGTGCCGGTCTCCTTGCCGAGAATGATCTGCGATGCATACTCATGCGTGCGCTTGTGCTCGATCGGCTCCTCCCCCTCGTACCGCTCCCGCATGCCCTCCCAGCGGGTGATCTGTCGCTCGCAACGGCGCGGATACTCATCGAGCGGGATGTTGAACTCTTCGATCAGGTCAGGGCGGTCGTGCTTGATGAACCAGGGGACGTACTCGGCGAAGTGCTCGCTCGATTCGGTGACGAAGTAGCCCGTACGCTTCAGCATCTCGTAGCGGACGCGGTTGTCATCCGGCACCCGGCCGTCATCCATGATGTGACGAATCGCGGGGTAGAGGTCCTCACCATCGCGCTCGAACGTGGTGTAGAAAGCCATGTGGTTGATACCGGCACAGGTAAAGTTGATCTCCTCAATCGGGACGCCGATGTCATTGGCGAGGACACCGGCCGTGCCCTGCACGCTGTGGCAGAGCCCAACCGTGCTGATCTTCGTCGCCCTGGTGATCGCCCAGCAATTCATCGCCATCGGGTTGACGTACTGGAGGAACAACGCGTCCGGGCAAACGTCCTCCATATCCTTGGCGATGTCGACGAGGACGGGGATCGTGCGGAGACCACGCATGATGCCGCCGATACCAAGGGTGTCAGCGATCGTCTGCCGCAACCCGTACTTCTTTGGAATCTCGAAGTCGGTGACCGTGCCCGGCTTGTAACCGGCGACCTGGATCATGCAGATCACGTAATCGGCACCGCTCAGCGCCTCGCGACGTTCGGTCGACGTTTCAACTTTGCATCCGGCGGCGGCCGAGGAGACGAGCTTCCTGGCGACGATCTCGGATGTCGCGAGGCGATCTTCGTCGATGTCGAACAGGGTCAGGGTGGCATCGGTGAGTTCGGGATAGCTGACGATGTCACCGATGAGGTTTTTGGCGAAGACCGTGCTTCCGGCGCCGACGAACGTGATCTTTGGTCCGGTCATAAGTGGCGGAAACTCCTTGAACGATGTCGTGAGCAGGCGTCAGCGGAAGGAACGGCACCGCATGGAGATTGCAGTGGTCGTGAAGCATTGTACGGATGCGGACCCTTTTGTCACGCTCTAATTGGGGATCAGGCTTGCAGCTCGGCGGGCAGAATCGTGAACCGGTTTCGGCCCGGGTTGGTGACCGCGCGGATCTCCGGTACCGACTCCCCTGCCTCAACCATCCGCGCGACGAGCCGCTGTTGCAGGGTGTCGCTGAGCTCACGAACAGTTGGCTGCCCGATCAGGTTCTCAAGCTCGTACGGATCGCTCTCCATGTCATAGAGCGCGGATTCTTCGTAGAGCTCCGCGCCGGGCTGGTCACGTCGCGCCTCAGGAGCGGTGACCTCGTACTTCCAGCGATGGGTGCGGACGGCCCGGGCGGTCTTGCTCTCGCTGACCTGGATGAAGACCTCCCCTGGCCAATCGGCGGCCTGGCCCCGGAGCAGCGGCATGATCGAGCGGCCCTGCATCGGCTGCTGTTGCGGGATCCCGGCGGCGTCGAGAAGGGTCGGTGGAAAGTCCACCAGACTGACCATTTGGCGAATTCGGCCGCCGCCGTCGAAGCCGGGACCAGTGAAGAGGGTCGGGATGCGGACCGACGCATCGTGGCAGGAGCGCTTGTACTCAGCGTTGCGCGTCTTGAAGTGGCACCCATGGTCGGTCGTGAAGAGCACGATCGTGTTGTCCGTCAGGTCCAGACTCTTGATCGCGTCGATGACGCGACCGAACGCTTCGTCCAGTCTCTTGACCATGCCCCAGTAGCCACCGAGATGCTGATGCGCGTTGCCACCGAGCGCCGCCAGGTCGGGCGGAGTCCAGCGCGCTTCGTATCGCTGGCGGTAACCGTCCGGGGCGGGATAGGAATCGAGCCGGTTTTGGAAGTGTGGCTCCAGGTAGGAGACGAACAGGAAGAACGGATCGGACTTGTGCTGATCGATGTAGCGGATCGCGGCATCGGTCATCGCGTCGACCCGGTATCCCGGAAGATCGACCGGCTGATTCTCGTTGTCGAAGAGCCGGGTCTGGTAGGCCTCGGATGTCCATTCGAGCACGTTTGAGGCGAGCCATGTCTCGTACCCGCCGCGCTCTTCCTCGGGAACGGGGTTGGTGCTCGCAAGGTGCCACTTGCCGATGTAGCCGGTTGCGTATCCCGCGTCCCGGAAGTGATGGGCGAGGGTCGGAAGATCCTTCCGGAGCGGAATGCCGTTCGTGAACGACCCGGTCGTCGTGGCGTAGAGGCCGGTCTGCAGGCAGGACCGCGCCGGCCCGCAGACCGGCTGGCAGGTGTACGCATGCGGCAGGTGGGTTCCCTCGTGAGCAAGGCGATCGAAGTTCGGCATGATGTCGAGCGGATTCCCCGCCAGGCCGGAGCAATCCCATCTCTGCTGATCGGTGAAGAAGACGACGACGTTCGGCCGGGTGTTCGCGGGTTGCGTCACAGCAGGTGGACCTTTGCATTGAAAGCCGCGAGCGGCGTTTGGATCAGCGGTTTCCCGTTGGCGTCACCTTTACCGGGTGGCCAAAGCGTTTTCCAGCCGGGCGATCGCCGCTCGCTGGGCATCCCGAAACGCGTCGATTCGCGTGCCATCCTGTTTCGGGTCGCACAGCAGGCGCAACTCGGCTTCAAGACGGAGGGCGATCTCCGGGTCCGATTCGTACCGGTTGTTCAGTTCGTGAGGATCGCACTCGAGGTTGAAGAGCTGATGCGGAGCGGCGAGATGATGCATCAGCTTCCACTGTCCCTTGCGGATCATGAAGCTACCGGACCGCGTGCCGTGACCGTGGTACTCGGCGAAGACCGTGCGGTCCGATGAGTCCGGCTTCACCATCTGCAGCGGTTCTCCCCACCAGTCGTCCGGCCGTTCCGTGCCGGTCGCATGGAACAGCGACGCCTGCACATCGAGGAGCGACACCGGCGTGCTGACCCGCGTGCCAGGCTCGAAACCGGGCCCGGCGGCGATCAGGGGTACACGGACCGAGTCCTCGTAGAGCGAGCACTTCCACCACATCCCGAAGGTACCAAGCATCTCACCGTGATCGGAGGTGTAGATGACCACCGTGTCGGCGCCATTCCCCGTCTCATCCACGACATCCAGGATCCGCCCGAGTTGCTGATCCACGTAGTCGACGCAGCCGAGATACCCTTGGCGCAGTCCTCGGACCTGGCTCTCGGTGAATCCGTCGGTGCTGAAATAGGCTCGGAGATCGCGGGCATACGGATGCTGTGCCGTCAGTTCGTCCGGCCCGAGCGCCGGCAAGTCGGCGGCATCCGCATACCGGTTCCAGAGCTCCTCGGTGACGAAGTGCGGAAAGTGAGGAGCCCCGATGTTGATGGAGATCGTCCAGGGACGATCCAGCGACGGCGCGCGCTCCTTGAGCCAGGTGAGAGCCGAATCCATCACCCGGTCATCCTTCCGGAACGGATCGTCACGGATGCCGAACCCGTCTGCCCGGGAAGGGCCGTCCCTGCTCGGTTTCCCGGGGTCGATGAGCGACGTGGTGTCCCCTGGCGGTTTCCGGTCCTGAACCTCGAGCAACTCGGAAAAGCCAAGCCGGTCGGCGGTGGTATAGACATCCGCCTTGCCCGCGAAGACGGTATGCACGCCCTGCCCGGCAAGGACACCACCGTACGACGGGTGATCCGCCGTAATCACATTGGAGTTGTTGTAGACGTCAACGAGATGAGGTGGTTTGCCAGCCATGAACGCCGACCGGCTCGGCGCGCACAGTGGCGAAGGACAATACGCCTCATTGAACACCGTCCCGCGCGCCGCCAATCGCTCCATGTTGGGCGTTCGCACCGTTGGATGCCCGTGGACAGACGAGACGAACGCATTGTGCTCGTCGGACATGAGCAGCACGACATTGGTCATGAATGGAAATGCCCCGAAACGATCATTGGCAGGCCAGAATTCCCGAACGGGCCGGTGTCTGCAGGCACCGGCCCGTTCGGAAGAGGATCAGAGCGCCGCGTACATCTCCTCGGTGTAGTCCTGGGCCGGGTCCCAGTTGGGGAATACCCAATCCTCGCGGGAAACCTGGGCACCCTTGTCCTGAGCGGCCTTGATCGCGCGATCGAGCTCGGCATTGGCGCGATCCTGGAGATCCTGCAGAGCGGCCTGCGGATCCGAGAGTTGACCGGAGAAGATGCCCTGAACGACCTCGCCCAGATTCGGCGCCAGGGGTTTCAGCTCCTGGGTGACCTTGACGGTCTCCGGGTTCCTGACAGCCAGCATCGGGCCTAGCTGAATCTGACTCTCGAACAATTGAAGGGCCTTGTCTGCGGTCGGGTCCAGCGACAGCGTTTCCTGCGCGATCCGAGCGGCTTCCGGGAATAGCGACCGGAGGTTTCCGTTGGTGGCAGCCATGATCGCGATCTGGCCCTCCTGTGAGCCGATGTACGAGAACATGTCCCCCGCAATCGCCTTGTTTGGGCTCTGGGCAAAAACCCAGTTGAGGTTAGCCCCATTTTCCTCGTACGTGAGGACACCCGTCTCTGTCCCGTTCGGAACCGGTTGACTGGAGATGTCGAACGTGAAGTCAGGATGATCGCGCTGGAAGTTGACGATGTCCCACGGACCGGAGAGCACCATGCCAGCCACACCGGTAGGAAATCTCGCTCGAGCATCCACCTCTCCAAGGGAGAGGGCGCCCGGAAAGATGCTGCCATCGCTGTTCATTGCGAGCAGCAACTCGACGGCGGCGAGATACTCGGCGCTGGAATACACGTACTCGCCGGACTTCCAGTCGATATCCGTGGTGCTGGCAGGACGACCAGCCATACGACCCAGATTTCTCACGAAGCTCGCCAATTGACCGGGGGTCTTCCCACCGAGAATCAGTCCGTAGACCTGTCCCTGGCCTGCCTCGGTGATCTTCCTGGCCGCGTCGCGGAAAGTATCCCAGGTCAGGGGCGTCTCCGCGGGGTTGTAGCCCGCCGTCTCCATCAGTGCCGGATTGTAGAACGTCAGGGTGCTGTATCGCTTGTCCGACGTTACCGGGAACGTGTAGGTCTTGCCGTCGAAGACATGCACGCCCTCCACGAACGCGCCGAGCGGGAACCGTTCCTTCCATGCCTGGAAGTCCGGGATGATGTCGTCGAGGGGAGCGACCCAGCCTTCCTGTACCGCCTGGGTGGACGGAATTTCCAGGGGCATCGCGAAGACGTCATGCGCGTCCCCGTTGCGGACACCGAGTGGGACGATCTGCGCGATCTCCGTCCAAGGCAGCGGGTCGTACTGGATGGTGATGTTCGGATGGGCCTGCGAATAGGCCTCGAAGAAGGGGCGATAGAAGTAGGACTTGAGATCGCCGCTGTCGATCCAGCGGAAGGTCACGTCGTCGGTAGGCAATTCCACTTGGGACTGAGGGATGGTGATAACGCCAGGCGTCGCACCTTGGGCCGCGGCACCAGACGCTGCTTGCGAGCCGAGGACTGCGGCCAATCCCGCTCCCGCCCCGATCTGCAAAGCTCGCCGCCGCGTAATCGCCTGGTTCATCGGTTGGTGCGTCATGATGATGCCTGTCCTTTCAGAATTCTCACGGATCGGTGGCATGCCTGCTTCGAGTGGCGTGCAACTCCTGTGCATGATTCGCCACCGCGACTGTATCAACCACTTCCCCTTTTGGAAACACTCGCCACTTCGGTCATTCGTATCGCTCGCGAAGTTCATGACGCACGATGGATGTTGACCGGATCTAGCCAAACGACGGCGTGGGAACCACCGGCGCATCCCTTCTGTCACCACCGTTCGTCAACGGTAGGACAGAGTTCACGCCAGTCAGGTAGATACGCGCGATCGACGGGACTGGGTGACGACTGGTTATGGAGACGTTCGTCATCCTATGGCGAGGCATTCCACCTGTCAACGGTGTCGCGACGAGAGAGGCGACGGATCAGGGAGACCTATTTTGGCGCTGGTGAGTATTCGCGGTGTTCCTTGCTCTGTCGCCCGGTGAAGTCTCTCGAAACTGATTCACGGCAACATCGCGAAGGGAACGTCGTGGGCGCAGGGCAGCGGCTCGGCACCGTGCAGAGAACGAAGCTCGGTAGACACCATGTGCTGAAAAAGGGGTTGAACCGGTCCGTGCATCCTGGTCAGGATCGTTATCGCGGGCCGACTGCCGCCTCGTGCCGTAGGTAGAATGAATAGTGACATCCTCCGTGTCCGGAGGAAGCAGCGCAACACGGAAAGGTACGGGGTGATCACGGAACACAAGGCGGATCTCGAAAGACAAGCGTTCGACCTGATTGTCGTCGGTGGCGGCATCAACGGAACAGGCATCGCCCGCGACGCCGCGTTGCGTGGACTCCGGGTGCTCCTGCTCGACAAGGCCGATGTCGCCGCCGGCTCCACAAGTTGGTCCAGCCGGCTGATCCATGGCGGCCTGCGCTACCTGGAACACGGAGAGATCGGGCTCGTGCGTGAGTCCCTCCGGGAACGCGAGCGACTGCTGCGGCTGGCACCGCATTTGGTGAAGCCGATCCCCCTCACACTCCCGATCTATGCGCATCACACCCGCTCGCCCTGGATGATCCGGGCGGGCATGATCGCCTACGACCTGTTGTCATTCGACAAGTCGTTGCCTCGCCACAGGATGTACGACCGGGCGGGAACGCTCCTGCATGAGCCGGGCCTCAATCCGGACGGCCTTCGCGCGGCAGCCAGGTACTACGACGCCCAGGTCGAGTTTCCGGAACGCGTTTCGGTCGAGAACATGATCGACGCGGTCGCACATGGAGCCGTCGTGCGAACCTATTCGCGCGTCGATGAGCTCGTCGTGGAGGCGAGCACCGTCGTGGGGGTCCGGTTCTTCGATGCGACCCAGGACCGCCTGGTGACGGTTCGGGGGGCGGTCACGGTCAACGTCGCGGGCCCGTGGGTGGACAAAGTACTGGCAGGACTGGGACTCGGCGAGGCGCCGCCGCGCCTGATCGGTGGGACCAAGGGAAGCCACATCGTTGTCGGAGCATTCCCGGGTGCCCCGAGCGACGCTCTCTATATTGAAGCCAAGCAGGACGGACGACCATATTTCATTATTCCCTGGAATGGCCTGTATCTGATCGGTACGACCGACGTACGCTACGAGGGCGACCTGGATCGGGTCGTTCCCAGCGAAGAGGAAGTGCGGTACCTGCTGGACGAGGCAAATCTGGCCATTCCGGCGGCGAAGCTGGAGCGCGACGACGTGCTCTATGCCTATGCCGGCCTGCGCCCACTTCCGTATGTCCAGCTGGGATCGGAAAGCGGCATCACCCGCCGCCATATCGTCCGCGATCATGCCCCGAGAGTCGAGGGATTGATCTCGATCATCGGCGGCAAGCTGACGACCTATCGCAACCTGGCCGAACAGGCGGTCGATGTAGCAGGCAAGAAGTTGGACCGCGCGATACCCGCATCCCGGACGGCGAATTGGCCCCTTCCAGGCGGTGTGGCGCGATTCGGCGCCTTCGCCAGCGCATTCCAGCACAACCGCCCAGCATGGCTGAGCGAGCAATCAGCATCGTATCTGCTCCGGGTGTACGGCATCCGGTCGAGAGCCGTGTTGGCGTTGGCGGAAGACACCCCAGCCTTGCGAGCGGTGGTCAGTGAGCACACGGGAGCGATTGGAGCGGCAATCGTGTTCGCTTTCCGCGAGGAAGCGGCGTTGACGCTGACCGACGCCATCATGCGTCGAACGATGATCGGGTATGCGGCGGATGCCGGATTCGACGCACTCGAGCAAGTGGCCAGAGTGTGCCAAACAGCACTTGGCTGGACCGATGCACGGACGCAGGAGGAACTGATTGCGCATCGTGCGTACATGCAGCGATTCTTGCCGAAGAGCGGCGCCCGGGCCGTCGTGGCAGGCTGAACCGTGGGTCTTGGGACTGAACGCGCGCAACGGAATCAGGAGGGCCCGGGGTTTGCACGGGCTCCGCGCGGCTGGCCACCGGTGAACTTCGGTTCAGGGACAGGCCGGGTAAAAGCGGACGCATTCCGAACGTTTCGAGGTGCAAAACGGTGACATCCTGTCGGCGAGCCGGTACAAGCGGGGCCTCTCCTCTATGTACGTACACTATTAGCGGCGTGGCCTTCTACAAGTGTATTGCTATCTCGTGTTAACGCCGGTAAAATGTATGCAATAACTGCTTCGTCGTCACCAAGGCGTGCGAAGTGCCGCGTGACTTGCCTGACGGTTCGCCTGGCTGACGGACTGATGGGTCTTTGTATATCCCGCCAATAAAAGAGAGGATCGATGACCGCATGAGCGTTCCATCCAAGCCCGTTGTGCGCACCCTTCGCCCGAGTCTTGTCGTGGCCGAGGCACTTGTCGAGCGTCAGGGCCCTTCCCAGATCGTTGCCCGGGCCCGTCGACATGGGTTCTCGAATTGCCTGACCAGTGCTGTCGTCGCTGCCTGCTGCCGAACCGCCACCGAGAACCGACCGATCCCCCCATCGCCTTCCGCCTCGGATCACCCTGCCCCGAAGGTCGCCCAGACCTGATCGCCGTCGCGATCGTTCCCTAGACGAAGATGCGTTCTGTCCATTTCCCTACCTAAAGATCTTGTCCGAAACCCAGTCGTTTTTGTTGTGTCTTCGACCGGGTAGCGACCTTGTGCTATATTCAAGCGTCAGGATCGCCTTTGGCGGTCTCGTATCAGCATGCGCGCGAGCCGAGTGCTGCTGGCGTTGTCCGCATGACTCCACTGAATACCAGCGATCATGGCGCGATGCATTCTGTGGTGCTACCGGAGTCGCCTCGTGGCCGATAAGCGGCGTAGTGCCACGCATTCGTCGGCTCCCCTGTGCGTGACACCAGGACACCTTTCGGTGGGGTGGCATTCTGTCCGGTGACGGCTGCGTTATGGCGTTCGTGCCAACACGATTATCAATTGCAGGAGTATGTTTGTGATCAAGTTGCGACTTCGCCGTACAGGTGCCAAGAAGCGCCCGAGTTATCGAATTGTCGCCGCCGAGCATAGCGCTCCGCGAGATGGGCGATTCATCGAAATCATCGGTCATTACGACCCGTTGACCGAACCAGCAACCGTGAAAGTCAATGAGGAACGTGCCCGTCATTGGTTGAGCGTTGGTGCCCAGCCGTCCGACACTGTTGCCGGCCTGCTCAGGCGAGCTGGGGTGATCGAGTCGGACACGCCTGCCGCGGCCGCCACGCCGGCGGTTGAAGTCCAGGCATAATCCTCGTGACCGAGCGCAACGATAGGGCCGCCGAGCACGATGAAGCCACGTCACCTGACGACATCGTGCCCGTCGAATCGGCAACCTTCGTCCAGGAAGGTGCTTCTCCTGCCGCATTGCTGGTGCAGACCGAGGCGTCGGAATCGTTGCGTGGACTCATCTCCTACCTCGTCACCAATCTCGTCGACGATCCGGACGCCGTCGCGATCGATGTCCAGCAGCGCGGCTCATTGGTGCAAATCCAGCTTCGGCTGCCGGAGGAAGAGCTTGGCAAGGTCATTGGCCGTGGTGGCCGGATCGCCAAGGCGATGCGCACGGCCCTGATGATCGCAGGCTCGCGGCACCATCTGCGGGTCAGTCTCGACATCGAAAGCTGATCCATGCCCGATCCTGATAATCGCCGCCCTTCAGCCCCTGAGACGCCGGCACGTCAAGCCGGCACCGGGACCAATGAGGCAGCGGCACAGGGCGGAAAGAGGACTCCGGTCCCGCGCCGCCGGAGTGGGCCAAAGGCATTGCCCCGAAAGCGAACCGGTGTCGCATCCCGGGCCCTGATCGACACGAGCGGTCCGCTACCCATGGCCTCGCTTTCCGAGATACGGCTGACGATCGGCACGATTGGCGGGACGCACGGGATCGAAGGCGAACTCAAGCTTCGCCTGCTCACCGATCAGCCGGACCATCTGCCGACCCTCACCCAGGTATTCCTCGGCAGCAGCGACGAGCCGACGCGGTTGGAGCGTGTCCGTTTCCATGGCGACCAGGCGTTGATTAAGCTCGAAGGAATCGATTCTCCGGAGCAGGGCAAAGCGCTCGGCGGACTCCAGGTACGCATCGCGGGAGAGGATGCGCGGCCGCTCGGGCCCGATGAGTACTTCCTGTTCCAGCTCATCGGACTGCGGGCGGTTGACGAGCACGGCTCGACCGTTGGGGTCGTGACCGACCTGATCGAGACCGGTGCCCACGACGTGCTGGTGATCACTCCGCCCGATGGTGACAGAACCAGCCAGATCCTCATTCCGAATCACCCGCAGTTCGTGACACGGATCGCGCCCGAAGCGGGCGTGATCGATGTCATCCTTCCGCAATACCAGGAACGACCGGATTTCTAGCGAGGATCCGATCTTTCCAGGATGGGCGTATCGAGTGAACCAGCAGCGCAGGCATGGTTGCACTCGACCCGGCGCAGACCCATCCCCACACTGCACATCCAGACAGGGCTCCCGCAGCGCACCGGATCATCGACGGCCCGCCGTGGTGGACCAGTAGAGGTCCGGACGAGGCAACCAGCGCATATGCCTTGGAAGCTGCGCCAGTGCATAAATCCAGCGGATGGCCAAGCCTTGCGGAACTCCGCCATACATTCGCGAGTTGACCGACCTTTTCCTTCAGCCCCTTCTGGAGCCGCTACTATCTGGGAACCCGTTCAGGCAGGAATCACCCCAATCTGTTGAAGCATCTGCAGGATGTCCGCGGACAGCCAGTATTCGGCGATCTGTCCGTTCTCAACGCGGAAGATGTCCGCGCCCTCGTACTCGACGGATTGCCCGACCGCGGCTGGTGACGACCCGGGGATTCCACCCGTATACGTCGCGCGAAAGAGCCAGCGTCCGGCAACCAGGTCGTCGTCTGCCAGCGGGCCAACAGTGGTCGTAAAGCTGTAGTCAGTGAAGGTCGCCACTGCCCCGGTGATCCAATCCTTCAGTCCCTGCGGACCGCGCACCTCGGCGGGACTGTTGCCTGCGGGCGCGAAGTGCGCGACGAAGTTTGGCGCGATGAGCTCGTCAGCGACAGCCAGGTCTCCATTCCAGAGTTCGAACCAAGGTTTCCAAAGTTCCCTGTTCTGTTCATTCTTCTGCATAGCGGCTTGTCCGTCCTTCCGGGTATTCTCTGTGACTGGAGTACCTTCACCATGTTCAACCTGGGCGAACGATCCACCGCCATGAGCAGCAAGCAGAACTGCAATCCCACTTACCGCCATCCTGCCGAAGACCGTTCGACGTGTCGCCTGTTGCTCCATGGTGATCGCCCTTCGTTCAGCTGACCGATGCCGCTCGGTACAGGTTACGAGCACTTTGTCGTCTTTCGAGTACCACATTACGAGTCATGATTCGTATCGTCAAGGGCCAGGGTTCCGTTCCCGCATTACAAGGAGTCCATTCCCGTGAGTGAAAACCAGGAGCGCCGGCGTGCTCGCCGCCAGCAACGCGGTCTCCTCCGGGAGGAATCGATCCTCTCTGCCGCGGGAGAGTTGTTCGCCGACGTTGGTTACGACAGGGCAACGACCAACATGATCGCCGCGCGGGCCGGAGTTTCACCGGGGTCCCTCTACCAGTTCTTCCCGAACAAGGAGGCCATCGCCCAGGCGTATGCCGCAGCAGCAACGGCGCGCCTCCACCGGGTGTACGACATCATCCTTTCCCCCGACGTGATCGGCCTACCACTCCAGACCTTTGTCGACACCCTCATCGACGCGCTCATAGCCTTCAACAAGGAATACCCCGGGTATCTCGCACTTTCCATCGCCTCGACCATCTCGTCACCGCTCGCCATCGTTCTCGCAGACCTGCGAAAAGACATTGCGGGTCGCCTTGAGGCACTCTTTCTGGCACGTTGGCCGATGATTACCCCGGAGCAACGGTCTGTCCGCGGGCTGATCTCGTATCGGCTCTTCCTCGCCTTGCTCCCGTTGGCGCTGGACAGCAACAGCGAAGACCAACAAACGATCGTGCGCGAGATGAAAAGCGTCCTGTACCGATACTGGGAACCAGTCGCCGGCGCGCAGGGCGTCGGACATTCCAGTTCCTGAGCCGCCTCTGTGCGAGCGACGTCGTCACGAAGTCTCCGCGAGGTCGGTCAGCAGACGTTCTCCGGCTTCACCGGAAGATCGGTCCAAGGACACACCGGCATCAGCATCAGCGCCTGACACGCGCACCGGTGCGATGAGCAACGCAGGGTATCCGCACAGACACAACCGGGGGTGCAGGATCACTGTTCCCAGCGCGCGTGACGCCCCGAAGGCCGGAATGACCCTTCCGCTTCGGCTAACCGATGCTTTGGAACGCCTGGATGAAAAAGTACGCGGCGAAGCCGAGGATTACGACGCCGCTTATGCCCGTCACCCATCGCATACCCCGGCCGGTGACGAATCGCCGGGCGATCTGGGCCAGCACGGAAAGCGACGTGACCCAGGCCAGCAGGCCGAGGAACACACCTCCGACGAGGACCGGCGCGCCTGCGCTGCCAACGCGCGCTACCGCTTCCGCGACTAGGGCCGCGCCCACCGACACCCAATAGACGATTCCCATGGGGCTGAACGCGGCGATCAACACGCCCGTCAGGTAGCTGCGGCCACGTCGCGGTGTGATGTGATCGCTTGGCGCGGGGGTATCCCGGATCGCCCGCAGGCTCTTCAGTGCCACATACGACAGCATCACCCCTCCGGCCAGGAACAGCGGGAACCGGAGACGGGGGCTATCCGCCAGCGGTGTCAATCCGCTCACCACCAGCACGGCATAAACGGTGTCGGTCGACAACGCCCCGAGACCGACCAGCCACCCGTTGACAAATCCCCCGCGAATCCCGCGCGCAATGATCTCGATATTGATCGGGCCGATCGGTGCGGCGAGCGCCACACCGATCACCATTCCATATCCAAGGAGGCCGAACAGTTCAGTTATCGTCACGGGTTCTTTCCATCGAGAGTGATCGAGTGTCCAGGGAATCGTCAGAGGCAAGCCGGATCAGCGCGCCAAGGAAAGGCCAGCCAGGACAGAGGAATCACGCTCCACCAGAATGATGCACAACGTGGCTATACTTCCGTCAAGAAAGACAGCCGAGGCAATCGACAATCACACGCGTTCCGTACACCTCCCTGACCACATCGAACCTTCCTGGCAGGAAGGGGTGCTCCGGATCGCCACAGGGAATGGTGGCACTGCCATGAGTTCAGACAGGGATCGGGAGGATACGGGGAACGAACAGCCCGAAGCGGCCGAGGACGGTGAACCTTCGCGGTGGACGGAGCGGCTTCCCGCCATCGATCCGAATGCGACGTCCACGAATCCGACTGCTCCACCGGTGGATATCGACGATCGCGACGCTGGGATACACCATGCCGATCCACCTGATGTGATCGAGCTCCCGGATCATGCCGAACCCAGTGAACCGGTGGCTCCTGACGGTGACTTTCCAGAGTTCCATCCTGAAGAGGCGACCGAGGCATCGCCGGACGCTGCCACCGTCGAACTGCAGGACGCATGGCAGTCGGACACCTACATCGATCCTGAAACCGCGGATCTCCCCTTGGAACCGGACGCGGATACATCCGGGAAGGATCTAACGGGAGAACCTGGGGCAGACACGTCACGCACTGTCGTGACGGACGTCTCCCACACGTCGAGCGCCACCAACGGTTCGGGTGACGCAACCAGTGCAGCTCGCACGGTCACATTCAAGGCGGAACGGGACACGCATGCAGCCGCGGACGATCCACATATCCGGGAAACGGTAATCGACGAACGTCCTAGGGAGGAACGTGGAGGTCCAAGTGGTGCGATAGGAAGGCTCGGCACGGGACCGCTCCAGCAGTTCATCGAGCCTTTCCTGCACCTGCGTTGGACGACGTTTCAACGTTTGGTCTTGCTGGGCGGATCCCTGCTGATCCTGCTTGCGCTCCTGGCAAGCAGTGCCGGGCTCGCTCTGATCATCGCCAGCTCGATCGTGTCGATCCTGATCGTGCTCAGCCTGACCCGGCAGGATGTCTTCGAACATGAATCCGCCGCGCAGCTCACGGGCATTGGCCTCATCGGGGGCATTATCGGGATCATCATCGGCACCCTTGGATCGTGGTTGACGAGCAGCAGCTGGTTCGATTCGGGAAGGTTGAACTACGGCGCGGCGGGGTTCGGCGGCCGGTTCGCCGATGCAGCCGGATCCGCGCCATTCACCGTCTGGTTTCTCAACGGGCTGATCTTCCCCCTCATTGCCCTGGCGGCAATCGCCGTGGCGCCAGTCGCGTTGCGGCGGATGCCGCAGTTCCGTAATGAGGTCATGGATGGGGTGATCCTGGTTGGGGCTTCTGCCGCCGGATTCAACATCGGGACGACGCTGGTCTTCTGGGCACCTATGTTGGGAGACCGCGGCCCGCAAACCAGCGTCGGTGACTGGACATTGACCACGATAGGCGTCGCGCTTCTGCGGCCTGTCGTCATCACCCTCGCCGGAGCCATGCTCGGCGCGGGGATCTGGCGTTACATGGACTCCCCGAAACTCTCGACACTCATCCTCCCCGCGGCCGGAAGCATTGGCGCGTATCTGTTGCTTGTCCTCGGCTCGATCCAGCTTGGGCCGGCTGGCCTTTGGCCCGAGACCATCTGGACGCTGCTGGTCACCGCCGGAACCTTCGCCATCTACCGAACCGTGCTCAAAGGCGCGATCGCGTCGGATCAATCCATGCTGGGGGAGAACCGGACGCGCACCGTCTGTCCCAACTGCGGCCAACTCACGCCACCTGGCACGTTCTGCGCGAACTGCGGCAAAGCGTTGCCGAAGGCGACGTCCACCGATGATGCGGGCAGTGCTCCGAGCAGCCCGCAGGCCGGCGAATGACTCCCCGCCGTCATGGGCGTTCATTCGGTTACGCGGTGAGAAGACAACGAGGATGAGAAAAGTGTGCCGGGCGGAAATCAATGTGACGACCGCGCAGATGGATCGAATCGCACGGCGGTCACGTCGAACGGCATAGGCTGTTGTTCCGCAATCGAGTATTGGACCCCTTCCTCCAGTGTGGAAGTGTGACATCCTCCTGTCCCGAGCGCTCTTCTCTTCAGGCGGAAAGCGCGATCGCGTCCTCGTTCAGCATTGCGATCCGGACGACATCATGCGTCTCTTCCTGAGCGATGGCACGCTCGTCAAGATCATCGTCCACTCCGGCCAGGGCAGCATGAACCGACGAGCCGAACCGCTGGATGTGGGCGAGCTCGACCGGTGTGATCGTCTGGTAACCGTCGCTCAGGGCATTGTCGGGATCGGGGTGAACCTCGATCACGAGCCCATCGGCTCCTGACGCCAGCCCGGCCATTGACATCCGGCGAACCAGCGAACGCCGGCCGGTACCGTGACTCGGATCAACCATCACCGGTAGATGGGATACCTCGCGAATCGCGGGAACGACATTCAGATCGAGGTTGAAACGAAATGCCGCGTCGAAGCCCCGAATCCCTCGCTCACAGAGCACCACGTTAGGATTTCCACTTGCCATGATGTATTCGGCACTCATCAGGAACTCTTCGAGCGTCGCCGAGAAGCCGCGCTTGAGGAGGACCGGTGTCGATACGGTGCCCAACCGCTTGAGCAGGGGAAAGTTGGCCATGTTGCGGGAACCGATCTGGAGCATGTCGGCGTACCCCGCAACGAGATTGACCTGATCCGGCTCCATGACTTCGGTCACGACCGGAAGCCCGGTCTCGTCACGAGCGCGAGCGAGCGAGCGCAAGCCATCTTCGCCCATGCCCTGGAACGAGTACGGCGAGCTGCGGGGCTTGAACGCGCCACCGCGGAGGATTGTGGCACCAGCCGCCTTCACCGAGCGGGCGATCTCGATCAGCCCGTCACCAGGCTCGATCGAGCATGGCCCGGCAATGGTCACGGGCATGTCGCCACCGATGACCACATTCCCTACTGTCACGGTGCTTCGTGATCTCGCCTCGAGACTGGCCAGCATGTACGGCTTGTGGACAGCTTCGACACGCTCGATTCCCGCAAGCTGGAGCGGTTCAATTGGCAGCGATCCTGCCAGTGCGATCACTTCCCCGCCGCGCCCATCCGTCATCGTCTGCGCTTGCACGCCGGCCTCAGCGGCGGCAAGCAGGATAGCCGTGCGGGTCGACGCGGGTGCATGTTGCGAAACCGTGATGAGCATTGCCTTCTCCTGTCTGTTGGATGTTCGGTCTGGCGCTTCTGAAATCTGGTGCGATCCGGAAAACAAAAAACCGAGGCTGTTGCCTCGGTTCCCCCCTTGCGTGCTGTGCTGTTGTGGTGGCGATCAGTGCTTCAGGCACTCCAATCGCCCCGCCAGCGCAGCCGGGGGGTCGGTAAACCAGAAGTAAAAGGACACCGCGATAGCGCCCGAAGCCAAGGGAGCTTCCGGGCCATGCATCGGCTCTTCGACTGGTTGGATCTGTTGGGTGTTCTCCATAACGCGACCAGCGTAGTCCGCGCCGGTTGCGCTTGTCAAGAGCAGACAGGCGCGGCTTTTTTCAGCCGTGACTTGTCTTGGCACTTCTGGGCTGATATTCGCCTCCCTCCCGTTACGGTTGTTTTTTCCTAATCTTCGCTTCTAGAGCCACTCCAGACCGCTGTGGCGAGGCCCACCGCTCACCTGGAGCTCCGACATACTCACCATTCGGCTGATGGCGGCGGACTTGCGACAAATGCATGAGTGGCAGAGAATGTCGCTGTAAACGGGACATCGGGACCCACGAGGCAAGGGTTCCGTTCGAGTCGTTGATCGACATTCGCAATGGAGGACATCACCACCCATGGCTTTTGAACTTCCCCCACTTCCCTACGCGTTCACGGCGCTTGAGCCGCACATCGATGCCCAGACAATGGAAACGCATCATGACAAGCATCACGCGACCTATGTGCAGAAGCTGAACGATGCGGTCAAGGGCACCGACCTGGAGCAGCAAAGCGCTGAAGACCTGATCAGGAACCTCAACCAGCTGCCGCAGGACAAGCAGACGGCGGTTCGCAACAACGGTGGCGGGCACGTCAACCACACGTTCTTCTGGGATCTTCTGACGCCGGGTGGCGGCTCCGCCCCGACCGGTGCGTTGGCAAGCGCGATCGACCAGGCGTTCGGCGGTCTCGATGGGCTCAAGGAGAAGGTCAATGCCGCTGGCGCCAACCAGTTCGGTTCCGGCTGGGCCTGGCTGGTGGTCGATGGCAGCGGCAACCTCGATGTCGTCAGCACTCCGAACCAGGATTCACCATTGACCAACGGACAGACGCCGATCGTTGGCGTCGATGTCTGGGAACATGCCTATTACCTCAAGTACCAGAACCGGCGACCGGAATACCTCAATGCATTCTGGAACGTTGTGAACTGGGACGTCGCCGCCAAGAACTTCGAGGCAGCCAGCTCCTGATCTCCTGCCGGCAAACAGTGAATCGATCGAGCACCGGCACGAGATCGTGCCGGTGCTCGATCATTAACCCTATGTGACGTGGAGCAGTGGCCAGCCGTCCGTGTCGGAACATTGTGATTGACGCTACCGCTTCGGATGCGTAGGGTTGCAGGGAGACATCGCGCGAACCCGCCAATCCCTCTCAGGAGCGATAGCCAATCATGCCTACGCCTCAACTCCCGACCGCCGGTGTCCGCGCCATCGCCAGCTCGCACAGGGCGATGGTGGCACTTGTCCTGAGTGCGGCCATTGCTCTCGCCTCCATTGCCGGCGTGATGGCCCAGGGCCTTGGACCAGCCGGGCCGTCGCCCGCTCAGAACGGCGGTTCGGTCATCGCCCAGGGCGTGGTCGAGGCGCGCTGTCGCGCGGCCACGCTCCACGCCCCGCCCTAGCGCCCCTCCTCCGGCGGCACAAGCCGCACCGTTTCGCGCTGCGCCGCGGGGGTGGCGCTTGGGGGCGTTGCCGCCCCACCCGTGACCGGCTCGCTTCGCTCGGTGGTGAGGCGGGTCGTCGCGGCGCCGGATCGCAACCCGTTGACCCCATACACCGTGGCATCTTCCAGTTCGATACGCTCGTGACGGGTCGTCTCGTGGATCTCGCGCTCCTCGGTCACCTGGCGCTTGCGGAGCCGGACCTCCTCGGTCAGCATCAGCTGCTTCCGCACCACCAGCACCTCTTCCATGATCGGGATGATCAGCCAGTCCCCCTCGAACCGCGGCTCCAGCGGCGCCTCCAGCGGCCGCCCGATCGGCACGCGCTCGACCACCAGGTCGTCGCGCGTCACCGGCTCGCGGATGACTTCCTCGTGGCGCGTCACCGACTTGTGGAGACGCAGCTCCCCCAGATCGACGAGTTGCTTCGCCGGCGTCAGGCGCTCCTCGGCGATCGGCAGATGGAGTCCGTCCCCTCGCTCACTCGCCAACAACTCGTCGGGCAGCACATCGGCCACCGCCGCGCGCGCCTCCTCGCGCGTCGCCCGCAGGAGGACCACGCGCGGACCCGGGATCGCCGCGATGAGGGCCGCGGGGACCGTCAGTACCTGGTCGGTCCACCCGTGCCGGACGGTCAGGTAGGCCAGTTCGCCGTTACCCGGACGGACGATCACTTCGTCCACGGTGCCCAGGAGCCCGTCGGTCGCCTCGACGGCCGCGCCCGGCTCGATTCGCGCTCCGAGTGGCTCCATCACGTCACCCCCACGGTCCACCCCTCGCCCTGCCGAGGGGACATAGTCTGTCGCGGCCTTCGCTAGAGCAAGGGCGTGGCCGGGGCATCGAGCACCCCGGCCACGCCGCACCCGGTCTGCCCCGGCCACGTTCAGCGATTCGCGCGGCGGAGGGTGCCGAAGACGATCCCCCCAATTGCCGTGGCCGCCGAGACGGCGAAGGTTGCCAGCGTGGTCCGGGCCTGTTGGGCGCGCTCGGTCCCCGACAGGTGAGACTGCTGGTCGCGCGCCTGCGCGGCGGCCGAGACGAAGGGGCGTTCGCGGATCGCGCGTAGCCGCTCGTCGAGCGACGGGTCGTCGAAGTCTTCGGGAGCATAGCTCGCCGCCCCGTTAGCCCCGCCACCCGATCCGCTATTCGTCGTGGCGGCCTGCGCCATCGCGGCGGTCGCCGGGCTACCCTCGCCGGCGGCCAGCTTCCGGGCGCTGTTGGTGTTGGTCGCGGCGACCTGCCCCTGCGAAACTCCGGCCTCGCGCGCCGCCTGCGGGTGCGGCGTCGGCTGCTTGCCGGGGAGTTGCTTGCGCGGGTCGGTCACCTTGTCGCGGATGGCCTCCGAATCGTACCGCTTGGCCGTCTCGGCGTTAAACTCCGCGCCGAGCAGGACAACGGTGGAGGCCAGGCGCAGGAAGAGCAGGAAGAGGATAGCGCCGGCGAGCGCGCCGTAGGTCTTGGCCGTGCTCTGACTGGCGAAGTTCACGTAGATGCCGAAGAGGCCGCTGAGGAGGAGCAAGACAATCGTCGCGATGACCGAGCCGGGGGTAATGAATTGGAAGCTCTGCTTCAGGTTGGGTCCCTTCCAGTAGAGGATTG